>NZ_JASDDJ010000011.1 GCF_030407455.1 Psychrobacter sp. 5A.1 | reverse complement strand
TTGATATATTATCTATATATCCATTAATATATTCATCATATGTTTTACAAATATTATCGCTATCAAATAAATTGTGCTTGAAGATAATGGTTTGAGCAACTATATTGTTTGCTAACGATTTTGTTACATTTTAGCAAGAAACATCACCAATTCATTTTAGCAGTCATTTAATGCCAGTAGCATGAACTGGTTTGGTATTATTCTATGAGCGACGAAAAAGAAGACGCCAGCACTGGTTTTGACGAAAAACTGGCTAAAATTATTAACCAAAAGTCGCGTAAGCGTAATAATGATATTTATGAGCGCTTTATTACTCGAGTCCATAGCTCTGAAGAGGGTGATCAAGACGATTCAGAAATAGTAGAAAGCGCAAAAAATACCCCTGCATTCGAAGATTTGAGTGCAGAAGAAATACAGCTGTTTGAAAATAAAAATAATGAGCAATCATCGGGGCTAGAAACACCAAATTCGACCACAAATACTGCGCTTGATGGCTCAAATCAACAGGCATCACCAACAAGTCGTGTCTCGGGCACAGAGAATACCACCAATCGCAATGCACCTGAGACCAGTACCCATACAGATACCTCGTATTCAGACAGTCGTGAGAAAATAGAATCGGCTTCTGTGATTGAGACTCATCATTCGCCCGCTGCACCCAGTGCTAGTAGCTCGATCCGTCAGGATGCAACACCGCCAGATGTTAAAGAATTAAATCCACAGAGTCCGCTAGTAACACACAAAAAGCCTGTCATTATTGGCATGGTTGCTGGTTTGGTCGTGGTCGTTGTTATCGTATTAACGCTTGTATTGACAGGCGTTTTTTCTACGGCTACCGTCGACAGTACAGAGAGCAAAGTCGATGGTAACGTAGATACGCCGACAGCTGATAGTAATCGCCAAACGTCTACTGAAAATGTTGTCTCTACGACCGCACCGCCCGTATCAGAGCAGCAGGAGGCAGTAGACCCTAATAAACAAGGCCTGCCAGCCGAAAATGAGGCACCTACAGAAGATGAAGAAGCCATTACCTATGATGACTTTAGGCAAGAGTCACAAACCACGTTATACCGCGAAACCAACGATTAGCACCATGACGGCGCTATGCCGATCAGCCCGATAAATGACCGTTTGTCGGCCTATTTAGACGCTCGTCCAAGAATCATTGCATGATAATAGGTAATTCGTATCCTTATATAAGGATACGGTTATGTATCGTTGATAAAATGAATTGAATCGGTATATGGCTATGAGCAACTCGAACAAGATCAATAATAGTATTGAGGAGACAGGCCATTCTGAGCATCAAAGTATCAAACCACGCCATCTCGTTATCACGGTAGTAGGTGTGCTTTTGATGGTTCTATTGGCTGCTGTATACATGTCTGATCGTATTTCTTCAATGCTCTCTCAAACGTCAACGACGAGCAACGGATTAACGGCTCATCATATGACGAAAAAGAGCATTTCTAGTCAGGTCACACCACAGCAATTGGTGGACGGTCAAAATAATTATAATGATCATATCGCGTTTGATAATACTGACACCGTCATTAGCTATAGTGACTTTAAACAAGAAGCGCAAAATGTTTTATTCCGTGAAGAAGGAAAAATTGTGCCAGTGAAATACAGTGTGACCAAGATTGACCCTACCATTAGTACTGAAGAGTTTAGACAAGAAGCACATAAAATTTTATATCGCGAAACTGACTATTAAGGCGTGTCTTTCATTCATTCGATGGTCATCTAAAGGGACTGTTAAAACGAAACTACGGTTTACCACATAAATTCTTTAATTCTTTCATACAAAGAAAAGCCCCGTTCCATATTAAGTTGGAACGGGGCTTTTTTGACATCCAATTGGCAATCGTTAACCCGTATTACGCAAGCCAGCAGCCAGCGCATTGATACTGCGGATCAAAGGATCTTCTACGTTGATATCATCATGATCAGCATCTTTCATCGTATCTTGTTGTCTAGCGCGTTTCAGTAGCTCGATTTGGATGTAGTTAATAGGGTCTAAATAAGCATCGCGCCACTGCAGGGATGAAGCAAGGTTCTGCTGATTGGATAATAAAGAGTCTTGCTCAAGCAGAGAGTTGAGACCCGAATTGGTCAGCGTGTATTCATCGGTGACCGCTGTCATGATCTGCTCGCGCAGAGTTTCATCGTCACATAGTTGGCTATAGGCCTCGGCAATATTCATATTGGCTTTGGTAAAAGCCATCTCGATATTACTGATAAATACACTAAAAAACGGCCAATGCTTATTCATCTCTTTCATTAATGCTTCGTCAGCTTCGACACTAGTTTTGACACTATGCAGCGCACTACCGACGCCATACCAAGCAGGTAGGGTAAAGCGTGCCAATGACCAGCCAAATACCCAAGGAATCGCCCGTAGCGTGGTTTTGCTTGGCAGGCCTTTTTTGCGATGGGCAGGACGTGAGCCAATATTTAATAAAGATATCTCTTGTACTGGCGTCACTTGTGAGTAGAATTTATAAAACCCTTCAGTATGATCGGTCAGCTCGCGATAACGCTGCTCGCCTGCATCTGCTAAACGTGCAAACAGCGCTTCATAATTTGGCAGCTCAGTCGGTTGCACCACAAACCTGGTCGAGCAGGCTTTGAGTGTACCCGTGATCGCCATGGTCAGCTCAAACACGGCTGTATCCGTATTGGCATACTTGGCATAGAGCACTTCGCCTTGCTCAGTCACTTTAATCTGACCATGTAGCGTGCCTGCCGGCTGTGCAGCAATGGCTTTGTGCGTTGATCCGCCACCACGGCTCACTGAGCCACCACGACCATGGAACAAGCGTGTTTTTATATCATATTGCTCAGCAATGTTATTAATGGTTTGCTGTGCGCTATAAAGCTGCCATGCTGACGTGATAATACCGCCGTCTTTTGATGAGTCTGAATAACCCAGCATGATCTCTTGCGTGTTGTCCGTGTTCTGTAGCAGTCCACGATACAGCGGATTATCTAATACGGCAGGTAAAATCTGATCAATATTTTTAAGATCTTCAATGGTTTCGAATAACGGTGCCACTGGCAAATCAGCAGTCAACTGACCTTCGTCATCAATTCTACACAAGCCTGCAAACCGCATTAATAGCAATACTTCTAGTAGCTGGCTGGCATTGTTGGTCATCGAAATAACATAACTGCCAAACGTGTCAGCGCCAACGAGTTTTCGCAACATTGCCACTGAATTCATGAGTGACAATTGTTCACGTGTTTTGTCTGTCAGGTTGTCAGTATAAATGAGCGGCGTGCCAGGTTTTTCTAGCAAGCGTGTGAGCCACTCTTGACGTTCTGTTTCGCTTAGCGATTGATAATCAGGTAAATTGGAGGCACTCGCAAAAATATCCGCAATCACCTCACTATGATATGAGGACTCTTGACGGATATCGAGCGCCGCCAAATGAAAGCCGCAGGTTTTGACCAGACGAATCACATCGAGTAATAACCCATCGCTATGTGCCGTATCATGGGTATTGACACTTTGACGGATAATACGTAGGTCTTCTAGTAACTCTTCTGGATTGCGATAAGCATCTTTTTCGGCCTCGATATCCGTACCTTTGCTTTGAATGCGGCGATTGGTGGCTTTGACTTTAGTGAGGATTATCGAGAGCAGGCGACGATAAGGCTCATTGCCATAGTCATCGAGATTGTAATCAAACACACGTTGATCGAGCTCATCGTAACTTTTGATTTTGGCATATACGTCAGGCTCGACCGTCACAATCGTATCGCTATGAATAAGCTGGCGTCGCAGTTTTTTTAGCAGAACTTGATAGTGACGTAACACGGTATCCGCATGCATCAATACGGCAAGCTCTGTGGTCTCAAAAGTCACAAAAGGATTGCCATCTCTGTCGCCGCCGATCCAAGAGCCAAAGCTCATGAACGCTGGTAATGGGTAATCCGTCAGCTCTGGATAGATATCAACGATGGCTTTTTTGATATTACGATATACTTTAGGAATGGCATTGAACAAGCTGGCGTTAAAATAATGTAAGCCGTTATTGATTTCGTCATACACCAACGGCTTACGCGTTCGCACCTCATCAGATGACCATAACAGATCAATCGTTTGTGCGGTTTGCTCTTTGGCTTGCTCGTAGGCAAAGCTGTTTTCGGTCACGTTGTTTAAAGCATCGCTATGCGTGAATAGACTTTGCAAGATATTCATCGTCGTACGGCGACGCGCTTCGGTTGGATGCGCGGTAAATACAGGCGTAAATTTTAGCTGATCAATGAGCTCTTGCATTTGAGCGGGCTCAATGTTGCGTTCACGGCATTCAAGCAACGTACGACGAAATGACCCTTCCCAGCTTTGCTGAGACTGCATACGCTGCGCATGACGTTGCTCCCGTAAGTAATTCTCTTCACTCAGATTGGCAAGAAAAAAATAGATAGAAAAACCACGTATGACGTTTTTTAAGGTTCGATTGTCTAAAGAAGCAATAAAATCAATAAGCTGCTGCTTGTGTGCTTCGTTAGGCTCACGGCGTTGTTGAATAAAGCCCTTGCGCAGCGTCTCAATCGTATCTAGCGTCTGCTCACCAGATTGGCGAGAAATGGCATCGCCTAGCAATGAACCTAACACGCTGGTGCGTTTACGTAGTACGTTGTTATCTAATGTCATCTTCAATCTTCCTGTCAAATGAATGGATACAATACTATTGCTATCTTAGACGTAACATCTTTATCGTTTTTGCAATTTAGCATAATCTCAATTTAGCATAAATAGGTAGGTCATGCTTGATGTTGATAGCAACTTTTTTTGCTAATTGACCTTTATGACACTATTACTAGGGCGTGTTTGATATTTGGGCAGTCATCAGATAAAGCTTGTCTAAGTTATTTCGCTAACGACTTCGAAGCTCATCTATATAGTTTGCCCAATCCTGCATCATCTCTACTCTGATATCTATCTCATCGAGTCTATTGTAAGCACCGCCATGCGTGTCTTTAATTCGATGACCCAGCTGCAATTCTGTGACGATATCCGAATAACGTAACTCTGGCTGTTCCATCAGCAATGTTTTAGCCGATGCCCGAAATCCATGCGCACATTGCACATCTTTGTATCCCAACCGATGAAATATCTGCACCAACGTGGCTTTACTAATATAAGCATTGCTTGAACCGCGCATCGAGGCAAATACATATTCCTTATGACCTGTGATGGACTGCATATTTCTTAGACGTGCAATCACTTGTGTCGCCAATGGTACGACTAAATGCGAGACCATATCATCACGACCTTCACCTTTAATGGGGGAGAATGACCACAAATTATTGTCCCAATCGATATCATCCCAACGCATAGAGCGTAAATCGATACTACGTACAAATATATAAGGCAGTAAATTCATCGCCTCTAATGTGATCTTACTTGCACCTTTAAAGTTAGACATATCTTTTAGAAGCGTCGCAAATTGCTCTGGCTTGGTAATGGCTGGCAAGTGATTGCCTGAGTTGGCAGGTGCAAGCTCACCTCGGGTATCAATCGCCACATTCCTATCGCACAATCCTCGTGCGACAGCGAATGAAAATACTTTTTCAGTGTATAGCCGAGTGCTTGCACCAACGAAAGTCGCTTGGTTTTCATTGTTTTGAATCGACTCACACACGCTTAGTATCATCTCACTGGTGATATCGTTCATTCTCAAGTCGCCAATTTCACGACACATATATCCGAGACATAAATCCCAAAACTTAAGAGTCGACTCACTAAATGACGGTTTTTTAGATTTTCCTTGATTGCGACCTGATGTTTTGTGATCTCGCCACGCTTTTGCAATCTCAGAAAACGGTGCGTTTTTTAGATGAGCATATTTATTGGTTTGCTCTTTTTGCTGGATGGCTTTGGGGTCAGAGCCTTTTGCGACCGTATTAAGGATGGTCTCTGCCTTATACTTAACCTCATGCAGACTGATGTCTTCAATTTTACCCAACATCATCCTAGGGCGTTTTCCATCGATGTGCGGATGAGAATAACGCAGGTAGTACTCCTTTTTGCCATTTGGATAAATACGAAGACTTAGACCTGCCACACCTGAGATGCTGACCGAATAGTCTTTATCTCGGCATTCAAGTTTGTTGATGTCATTTGCATTGTCGACAGCCATGATGTGTATCCGTAAATATAGTAAGTAAGGTGAATGGTAGATTCAGGGTTTATAACTCATGAGAAGTCTCTTATCTACAAACATAGAGAGCTATAGGACACTGATATGGACACTAGTATTTGTAAATATAATCTATAAACCCTTTTAAATAATGGCTTTTCATACACAATCATTCCCAAGGTTCACTTGGGGATGATTATAGCATAATGGTCAAAATAGTGGGTGAGCCATGTCACTGTTGGCCTACACACCATTTTTGCCAGTTATTTTTCTAGATAATTAAACGTCATTTTGGTACAGACAGTCCATTGGGTAAGCAGTTGAGAGGGTTTTCAATAAAATCCATGCTCCTGTACTCGCACAGAATATAAAAATTAGGGTCATAGTACTGTTCTGTGCAAATCTTAAGCATGGCTACAGATAGCTAAATAGCGAGTGAGTGAGAGTGATATTGCAGAATGTATTAATTTTCGATGGTTAAGTTCTCAATGCACTTAAGTAACGTTTGAGTCGCTTAACTTCATCAAAGATAAAAAGTATTGGGGTTATTCATTTCGACGCGGATTATTTGAAGTACAAGAGGCTGACTTTATAGTTATTGCCAATGCTATGAATATACATATAGATAGGTCATAAACCCAATTTATTAATTACGCTATTGAGTAGGCGTTTCATTTTATTTTTTGGGATACAAGTGGAGAATAAAAAGTGATCATTAACCCCAAGTATGCCAGCCTCTTAATGGGCCTTATTATTTCTTTAGGGATGAGTTTTGTGATGTCCTTTGTTATGGTTTCTATGAATGTAGGATTCACCGCAAATTTTTTAAATAAGTGGATGCATGCTTCTGCTGTATTTGTTCCTATTGCTAGAAAGTATGTGTTTAAGTTACTGGCATTGTGACGTAAACCAAATTTTATATTTAAAAAGAAGTAATAAAGTAATAGCCCGTTGTACTGCTTTACATAATACGTTTAGGTTTGTTGTTAAGTAAATATTGTACCATTTCACGCAGTACGGGGTTTTGCATGCGATTGGCTGGATAGACCAATGAAACTGGTGTTGCAGGCATATGAAATGGTTCAAGAATAGACACGAGTTGGCCACTATTAATATAGTCCTGCACTAAAAAATCAGGCAAAAACGCGATACCATGACCTGCGGCTGAGTATTCAGCCGTAATATTTCCGTAATTAACTTCAATCGTTCCTGTAACATTAACATGTCGCTCATTGTTACCTTCAAAGTAGCGCCAGCGACAGGGGGTACGAATTGAGGAATCAAGTATACAGTTGTGTTTTGTAAGTTCTTTAGGATGTTGGGGTGTACCGTATTTTGCTAAGTAATCAGGACTTGCGACATACAACACATTTAATTCAGTAAAATTTCGCGCGATAAGCCGAGAATCCGACAATTCATGTACTCGAATAGCAAGATCAATACCTTCCTCAACCAGGTTAATATAACGATTTAGTAATATAAGCGTGATTTTTACAGCAGGGTGTTGATGCAAAAACTCCCCAATTAAACGAGTGATACCAAGTTGTTCAGCATTAGGGGGAGCACTAATTCGAAGGTGCCCAGCAATAATGCGCTGATTGATATCAGCTCGACCCTCAAGGTTTTCCAAAGCATCAACAATCAGATTGAACTGCTCTAAATAATGCTCACCTTCTGCAGTGAGGTTCATAGCACGCGTTGTGCGATGAAGCAATTGACAACCAAAGTGCTTTTCTAGCTCAGATACCTGCTTGCTAACCGCAGAAACAACAATACCCAGTTGGTCCGCTGCCTTGCTAAAACTGCCCAAATCGAGAACAACTTGAAAAGTTGTTATGGCACGAACAATATCTATTTTTCTCTTCATATGAATAGTGTTTTTGTTTTTAGATTATTTTTCAATTATAAGTCTATTGTTATACTTTACTCAACCTTAAAGAGACTGGAATAAACAATATGAAAATTTTATTAATAGGTGCCTCTGGCACTATCGGAAAAGCAGTCACTAAACGCCTAGCAAATAACGATGAGATTATAGCTGCAGGATACTCAAACGCAGATGTGATTGTTGATTTAGGTAGCGCAGAGTCAATTAAAAAAATGTTTGAACAAGTCGGGCAAGTTGATGCGGTTATCTCAACCGCTGGGGTCGCAAACTTTGGATCTTTTGATAAACTTTCTGATGATGAGTATCAACTAGCACTTAACAACAAGCTAATGGGGCAAGTTAACTTAGTACGCTTGGGACGTGCTTATATTAGCAACGGTGGTTCAATAACGTTAACCTCGGGTGTATTGTCACGAGAGCCTATGATTGGTAGCACAGCCGTTAGTATGGTTAATGGCGCATTGGAAAGCTTTGTTAAAGCAGCGGCGCTTGAAATTGACAGCTTTCGACTTAATGTTGTGTCTCCAATTTTTGTAAAGGAAACAATGGCTATGATGGGCATGGACACCGAAGGCGGCCTGTCGGCAGATGACACAGCTAAGGCATATGTTGCTGCTGTAACGGATTCAATGCATGGCGCAACACTTGATGCCCCTGATCACGTTAATTAACCTGAAATAGCTGCTTGAGATATTTACTAAGCAACTGAACTATCTGATATTTAAAACTTTATGTAGCCAAAGATTTTAGGGTCTATTGAACAGAGCTAATTTACGTGTCAATAGCTGCTTGAGATGGATTTATTATCCGGAATTCAGGTTACTTAATTTTATTTAGAGGGAATAACGAATTGCTCCTATGCTATGTACCAACGAATATTTGCAGTCTATTTTTAATTCCCTTTATGTAAACTTGGTCAGTTATCTGTTGTTAGATGGTATGATGCCACTGGTTTTTTGCGGCTCAATGCTGTTAACTGATGGCGTATAGACGTAATCAGCCAAGCAACTGTCATAACATTATCTAAGGTGATTAATTTTGATTTCTTATAATAAAAACATACTATTACTAACATTATGTGCAGGATTTATCGTATCAGGATGTACTGAGCAGAAGGCCAATAGTGCAGCTGTGTCAGCCAAGGTCGATAGCGCGCCTACACAACTCATCAGTACTCATGAACAACCAAAGCAAGAGTTACTTCAAGCTCTGCGATTCTTTGAAGACAGCTGTGGTTTTGTAGATGGCGCAAAAAATAATGGCTTTGATGCTAGCCCTAGTGAAAAAGACTTTGATGCGTTCAAATCTTCTTTTATTGGTCATGATTCTAATGCCGCATTTGAAGACCAATACTATCTAAAACCATTGTCCAGCATACCCAAGCAGTATCGTACGGCCATTGATGATATTCAGGTAGAGCAGGATGAAGAAGGCAGTATGCGTTATAGTGTTTACTTCAAAAATGCGACCTACCGCGACCATGACCTCGACAAGCTTGTGATTTTCTTTAAGCCTGAAACTGATTACGCTTACGATACGTTGTATTTTAAAAATAAGAACTTTGTCGATTTAAAGCCTTCATTCAAACAAGTCTATGTAGATTGGTTGGGTGGTTATAGCGGCGCTGTTTTTAACTTAGAAAATAACTCAGTGACCTGTGATTACAGCCGTTAGATTAGGGCTTGTCTCACAAGATTTACGGTTCAACATCGCTTAGTGTTTGAAAAAGCTTATCAATAGATTGGGTGATTTCATATTCATTGAGACTCCCAAACCCAAAGCGTATATGTGATGGCTCTTTTTGTGTTTTGTTAAAAAAAACATTTAACGTCGAGTCATCATTGTCAAAATTTGCCAGATTTTTCCCTTTAGAAAGTTTCGATATATCTACCCATATGGCCAATCCTCCCGTAGGTAAGATAAAGGATATTTGATCACCAAATATCCGTTGAAACTCTTTAGCAGCATGATTTCTCCTTTCCTTGTATTGTTGCCTTACTTTTCTAATATGCCTTTTTACTTCTCCAGATTCCATCAAGTCAGATAAAACATGCTCTGTAATCGTATTGCCTTGTCTATCGATAAGCACGATCTCTTGAGCGGCTCTTTTTATAAAATGCTGATCGGCCACGACATACCCCAATCTTAGCCCTGGTGCAAACACCTTTGACATCGAACCAATGTGAACCACATTTTCGGAGTTGTGCAGGCTTGCTAATGGCGAAATAGGGTTGGTGTCATAGTGAAACTCATGATCATAATCATCTTCAAGCCACTGTCCACTGTTACGTATGGCAAGAATTATCAGCAAGCGCATTTAATATCCCACATGATACTGCTGGTGCTCTGCTGACGCATTTTTGGCGCAAAACAATTAGATGCTGCTTTAATTGCGTCAATTCTTGCATACGTATTTCCACAGCATGAATATGCTCATCCAATAATGTATTCACATTGCCGCAGTCTTTGTCAGGGTCATCCCAGTACTGAAGCAAAGTTCGTACTTCATCCAATGTCATATCGAGTGTGCGACAATGCAGGACAAACTGTAGACGCTCAATGTGCGCGTCGCAATACAAACGATAGTTCCCCTCACTGCGAGACGGCGCGGGCAATAACCCCTCTTTTTCATAATAGCGAATGGTTTCCACTGTGGCGCCTGTACGTTTAGCGAGCGCTCCGATTTTGATGGGCATAATGGCCTCATAAAGTTTGAAAATATAAGCAACTATAAAGTTTGGTAGCAAAAAAATCAAACTACTGAGATTGGATATGAATGACCTTGACTCTAAAGCCACTAGAGGGTTCATAATGGGTTTATTAAAAAAACCTCGACGGCAGGATAAGTTATTATGCAATATCATATTGAAGGTATGGACTGTGCAAGTTGCATCGGCAAAATTGAAACGGCGCTAGCCCGTATGCCTGGTGTCTCTGACGTACAGCTTAACTTTGCGACAGAAAAGTTAGAGCTAACGTTGGCACCCGATGCCGCGACTCAGTTCAGTGATGTCGAACAAGCCATCAAGCGCCTTGGTTTTGGTGTCTCTGCTTATGAAAGCTCACAAACTTCCTCAGATAGTAACAGTGACCATCCGTCAGCGGCACAGCGCCAGCGTTGGTGGCAAACCCGAAAAGGCAGGCAGGTTGTTGGTTTAGGTATTCTGATGAGTATCGCATATATACTAGCCTTACTTTTCCCTGACTATGGGGCATGGGTATTCGCGGTGGCTGTGATGGCGGGTGTTTTCCCCTTTGCACGCAAAGCTGTGGCATTAGCAATGTCAGGGTCACCTTTTTCGATTGAAATGTTGATGTCTGTCGCGGCGATTGGCGCGCTCATCATTGGTGAGGCTGAAGAGGCCGCAGCGGTTGTATTTTTGTTCTCGATTGGTGAGTTGTTAGAAAGTGTGGCAGCTGATCGCGCTCGTGCTGGCATCAGAGCTTTAGCGTCACTGGTTCCAAAGACGGCAGTGTTACTTGATAATCAGGGCGGGCAGCGTGATGTGCCTGCGACATCGCTGCAAGTGAATGATCTGGTACTCGTCCGTCCTGGCGATAGGGTATCTGCTGATGGGGTTATTGTTCAAGGCACCTCCAGCCTTGATGATTCACCCGTGACGGGAGAGTCCGTCCCTGTTGTCAAAACAGTAGGTGAAGCGGTATTCGCAGGGTCGATAAACATGGATGGTGTGCTCAATGTGCGCGTGCAAAAAACAGCAGCGGACAACACTATTGCGCGTATTATTGAGCTGGTAGAGCAGGCGCAAGCTTCCAAAGCACCCACCGCTCGTTTTATTGAGAAATTTAGTCGCTACTACACGCCAGCAGTGATGGCCCTTTCTTTACTGGTTATTATCGTCCCGCCGCTAGTGTTAGGAGGGGAATGGGCGACTTGGTTATATCGTGGTTTGGCACTGCTACTGATCGCCTGTCCCTGCGCACTCGTGCTATCAACACCAGCTGCCATCGCGTCTGGTTTGGCCGTTGGTGCGCGTCGTGGCTTGCTCATCAAGGGCGGTAGTGCTTTAGAAATCATTGGTCGCGTAGATACCGTTGCATTTGACAAGACAGGTACGTTGACTGAAGGTAAGCCACGCGTGACCGATGTTGTGGCCTTTGCCTCATCGCCCATCGGCTGTCAAAGTCAAAATGAGATATTGGCACTGTTTGCTAGTGTCGAATCCGCCTCTAGCCATCCTCTGGCAAAAGCCATTATTAATCACGCTACAGCCGCTAACATTGTCATACCGATAGCGACCAATGCTTATGCTACTGCAGGTAAAGCGGTGCATGCGACGGTAGCTGAGCGTTATCTAGCCATCGGTTCGCCAGTTTATGCAGCTGATGAAGGTTTGTTGTCATCCAAACAACAGGCGCACATTGCATCACTACAAAATGAAGGGAAAACCGTTTCGGTTCTGTTTGACGAGCAAAGCCGTGCAGTGCTTGGATTGGTAGCACTACGAGATGAATTGCGAGACGATGCACAACAAGGGGTCGCACAGCTCAAAGCGATGGGGATACGCTCTGTCATGCTCACAGGTGACAACCGCCTTACTGCTCAAGCGCTGGCGGGAAATCTGGACATAGAGTGGAAAGCCGAACTCTTGCCAGAAGACAAACTGCGCCTGCTAAATGAGATGAAAAATGGCACTAAAATAGCGATGGTTGGTGATGGTATTAATGATGCGCCTGCATTAGCAACCGCAGATGTTGGTATCGCCATGGGCGGTGGTACGGATGTGGCCATCGAAACGGCTGATGTCGCCTTATTACAAAGTCGGGTTACAGACGTCGCTCATTTGATCGCACTGTCACGCGCCACCATGGCCAATATTCATCAAAATGTGATTTTTGCATTGGGGCTAAAAGGTATATTTCTTATCACGACGATACTAGGCGTTACTGGCCTATGGATCGCCGTACTAGCGGACACTGGCGCCACTGTACTTGTGACGCTAAATGCTTTGCGCTTACTAAGATTTAAAGGAAATCACTCATCCATAAGTGCTCCTAAAAACAAATAAACAGTCGGTGTCTGTAGTCGCTATTTTTAGCCCATTTAACAGGTCATATTCAGATGGAGAACAGACCCTAAAACTAGCGATGAGTTGTTGACGTGGCTAGGAGCGTATTTAGATACTTGAATATAAATATTTATCTTCTATCAAAAATAGGCTTTTACCACCAATAAGTTGGGTATTGCTTATCCTTACCGAGATTGTTATAAACAAGCGCTACCATGACCAAAACGATAGCGCCAAGCAGGGTAGGCGTAATTAAAAAGTCCCAATGTACTGCACCAAGCATCACTATCAAAGGGTTAGATCCTGCAGGCGGATGCGGCATTCTAAACAGCAGCATTAGCATAATGGCAGTCCCCACAGCGGTTGCCATACTCCACCAGTGAATACCGAATAATGTCATAAACGCCAATCCCGTAAAGGTCGCGATCACATGCCCGCCTATGACATTTCTTGGCTGCGCAAAAGGGCTGGCAGGATACGAAAACATCAGTAAACAACTTGCGCCAAATGACCCTAGAATCATAATGATTTCTATTGAACTGCCTAACATAGCAAGCGTCGCTGTTGCGATAGTAGCGCCCAACCAAGCGACAACGATCTTTGATAAAGGCAATCTTTTTGGACATTCGCTAACTTGACCACTTAATTTACGCCAATTAAAAAATGAGTGCATACGACTTCCTATGATAAATAAACAATTAACAGTATTACTACTGGTATACTGGTCAGTATATTAGCCAAGTATACCGAACGGTATATTAACACAGTATTTTTTTATTGAATACCAGATTAGGCCGTAAAACAATAGGAATCAGAACCAATGGAATTGCGAGATACTATTTTACAGAAAAGCTATGAGTTACTTTATAAGCAAGGCTTTCATAATAGTGGAGTAGAGCTATTAGCAAAGCAGGCGGGCACGACCAAGCGGACTTTGTATGCTCATTTTGGCAGTAAAGATGGCTTAATCGAAGCGGTGCTTAAGTATCGTCATCAGATGTTTATGGCTCAATTAAAAGCGTGCTTTGATAATGTTGAGAGTAAAGATGCAGCAGATGTTGTTACCTGCTACTTAGCATTTCTCAAAGACTGGACATCATCAGAGGGGTTTTATGGTTGTCTGTTTATCAATGCTTGTGCCGAGTATTCAGACACTCAGTCTTCCCCGTATCAAATCGCCAAGCAGCACAAGGCTGAGGTTAGACAGTGGTTATTTGATGCGCTTGAACAGCTGGGCATCAATAACGCTAAGCAGAAGTCCGATATTTTATTTGTATTGGGTGAAGGTAGTATTGTAACGGCGCAAACAGGTCAAGAGTCATTAGCGTTAGATGCCAATTTCCTTAAAGCTTTTGATTAAAATACTTGCAACACGCCTTAGTATAGTGAGCTTGGAGCAGCATTAATAAAGCATCGTTTTTCTATCTCTTCCTGACTAACAAGTAAGAATAGTTTTGGGGGAATGCAAACATACCTTGGTTAACCTCTGGAAAAGTTCGAAAAAGTATGATTTTTGGAGAGCCAGCTTATCCGACTATCGAGAGTACAGCGGCACATTTATTATATTTCGTGATCAAAAATCACCTCTTTACCAACGGTAATAAGCGTAGCGGTGCGTTCTTGTTTGTGAGATTTTTGCATCGCAATCAGCGTTTGCTTAATAGTAAAGGTGATACAGTGATTAATGATACTGGACTTGCTGTCATTAGAGGCGCAAGAGCCATTAATGCAAAGCCTTAATATGGCAAAGCATTACCCAACACACCCTAATAATAAGTCAACATTTATGACAATCAAACGCCTATCTACTGCCTCACACACGATAAGCCGACTACTCACGGCAACATCTGCGGCATTATGGACGACATTAGCAACCGCGCAAATTCCTACTTTGCCGCAAATGCCTATTCCCTCTGATATTAGCCAAGCCATCAACAGCGTCATGGCGGTCAACTATGGCTCAGACTATGACAAGCTGCGTGGCTGCACCCTTTATCATCGCAAAGAAACCTTTGATAATGATGGCAGTGACTATGTATTTGAGGACAGTTACTGCATTGCGCCTATTAAGTATCAAGCTGAAGAGGTCAACGGTGACACTCGGCTGTATCTGCTAACCTCGGGTTACGTCTATGATGGAAAATCAGGTAATGCTTACCCCGGTATAGGTGGTCTATTTGAGCTGTATAAAATGGGCAGCTCTTGGGTAGTATCCGCAAGCGATCCTTTTATCTATACGGGCGGTGCGGGGATAAGTCAGCTTCATGATTTTAATCTATCACAAGTCGGTGATGACAAATACGCTTGGACAGGTAAGCACTGCGGCGGCAAAGGCGGACAAAGTGGCTGCCTATGGATGATGTATGCTTCGATAGATGGCAAGATAAAGCCAGTGGCTGAAATAGATAGTGATTATCATAATGAGATAGCAAGAAAATCTATCTATCGTGAGGGCGAGGGGCACGTCACGCATGAACGTTATAAGCCTATGACTGGTGGTTTTTATCCGCTGACGGTGACCATAGAGAGTACCTCAGTCAACTATCGTACTGATAAAGAGATAGCGCCACGCACTACAGATATCAGTACTTATGAGTATGATAAAACTAAGCAGCAGTTTGAGTTGGTTAAATAAATGGGTTAGATAGCATTCAAGCACTAATGACGAGACTACAAGCTGCAAATGGTATTTAAGAAACACCCTACACATTATTCAAGTTTAAAATGGTTTTGTAGGATGCAATTTAAGCACTGATAATTGGTTGTTAAATAACAATCAGTGCTTAAAGAACGCATTTTGTGATTATCTTAACCAACATCTGGAACTTGAAGACAATAACTGCACTATGGCAAAAGGGCCTGCTAGTAGACTTTGTCTAAAGTCCCATCTACTCAGATCACCATCTTCAAAAAGATTAACTTCCGAAGCCGCCAAAAATATTAAGGCAATTATGACTATGAAAGAAATGATATAGGCATACATACATCCTTTGCTACCATTCCATATCTTGTATGGAAAAATTAATGCAATAGCAGATATTACGATCATAAAACCAAAAGTGCCTTTATCGATGATTCCATGCAAACTGGCTGAGAAAAGGGCTAGTAGCATGAACAGCTTTGATGATATCAAAGACTTCCAAAAGCAATATCTAGGGTGATCTCTCGATAAGTTAATGCTTACCATAACTACTTAGACATGCAATGTACATTACATTTGAACGGCTATTAACGAAACTGACTAATTATTTATGACATCAACATAAACCCTTGAACTTATCATCGGGTACTGCTTATAGACTTCATTTAACATAATATACATTATGCGAAAACAAATCAACGGTTTGAGCAATTAAGCGAATAATAATTTATATCGTTTTTCATTTAAGATTTATCTTAGCTCAGATATTTCTCACATTAACTTTCTGCTAACGACAAGCCTTAAGCAAATGTTTGCGCAAAGTTTTACCATCTTTATCTAATATTACGTCTGCGACTTGGCAAGCAGCATTATCACTGTCATCACATGACAACTCATAATAAATATCGCTACCTTGCGCCAAGCTGACCTGAACCAAACCTTGCTCAGTTATCGAAAACTTTTTGTCTTGCGTATAATTAGGATCTTGCGAGTTCCACAGTACATCATAATCAATATTGCAGGACATTTGATTTTTATCAAAATACGCTTGCTCAAGCTGCATGGCCGCTTTCAAATCAGTATCGGCATATTGCTGTAGCACCACAGGATTACTCATACCTTGATCATCAATATCTTGCTGATACATCTTTGTGATGGTCGCAATCTTTATATTAGCCATGGCATTTTGTTTCTGATCTACTTTTGATACATCCGCTGTAGCGTTACCCACAGTCATCAACCCTATGGTTAATAATAATGTCAGCGATTTATATGTTGGCATGGTGTTCTCTGTAAGCTTTGATTCTATAAGTATTATGTTCTATTACATCACACCCATACTAGGGCGTGTCCTCAATTCAAACGAGTGTCCTCTAAATGGGCTAAAAACAGCTAAATTTTGCCAAACATCGTCAAATAGTTGGTCAATATCTCGATATTATCTGCACTATTTTCCTTGTTTGACGGCAATTTATCTCATTTTTATCACCATTTTTAAAATGAGCACACGCCCTAGGATGCTGCTGTATTATCGTATTATTCAGGTTTACTTACCAAAATCTCGATGAAATGGCGATTTTATGCTATTTTCTTATTTGGTCCCATGACAATTTATAATGATATCTCTTTCGTTAATAACTGTGTAAGGATGGTTTTATGACGATATTACCTACTGTTTTTAAGGGAAGTTCTGCGACATTGGCCTCTAGCAGCCTTTTGTTGCTTACTTTGACCGCAACTGGCTGCCAGTCTACTTCCGAGTCCAGCGAAGCTATTATCTCGCAACCAGCCAGTAGCTCATCAATGCCTAATCATGCTGATATCAGTCAACAGACGCTGATACAGCAAGCCACACATATTCAGCAAGCATTAGCGAATCAAAACTATGCTGCTATCATTGATGATATTCATCCAACACGCGGCGTTCGGTTTTCGATGTACGCTTATGTGCGTCCAGGGACTGATAAAGTCTTTAGTCGCGGACAATATGCGCAGTATCTACAACAGTCCAAAATTCGCTTCACTTGGGGCGAAAAAGACGGCACTGGCGATCTATTAATCACGCCACTACCAGCATATTTAGATACTTGGGTTGCAGCCAACAAGTTTAATAGTGTTACGCCTAGCAGCAATAACCTTAAGTCTCATGGCAATATGATTAATAACATAGACAACATATATCAAAAATCAGATGTTGTAGAGTTCTATCATAAAGGTACAGAAAGATACGCTGGAATGGACTGGCGCGCTCTACGCCTAGTATTTGATGAGTATCAAGGCAAGCGTTATCTGGTGGCGATCATTAATGACCAATGGACGGTTTAAGGCGTAGAAAAACGATTGACTGACCATTTTTATAGGGTGCGTTTAAAATGGCAGCCTGATCTATCTGATTATAAATACCATATATTCAAATATTAATATATATTTTACAACTTATGTAACTTTGTTTTTGGTATAGTTTTTAATGACAAGCTTTTTTACTAGCCCTCTAACGACAGCATATTCATAATCAATTTAATCAAAGTCTCTTTTTGATTGGGGTCAGATTCAGCGACCAATAAGGTTAATGCCGCAAGCCCAGTGTTATTGATGATCATGTCACCTTTATCATTCAGCAGTCGATGGTTACATTGCACACCTTGAGGAGATTTTATGCGATAACCGACTGATATAACCACATCTAGGTCATAAAAAGTCACCGGACGGTCTGAATTTGCAATATGCATTTTTTGCATATTGCTTTTTTCATCGATTTCTTCATCTCTTATGGCATTGGCGATATGACGAGAAACCACTGATTGGTCACGACCAAATAACTCGGTCATTTGTGCTTGTGACAACCAGACTGTCTCTTGCTCAAAACGTACATCTACTTGCGCCTTTCCATCAGCACTTTCATAGATTTCTACTTTTGCCACATTATCACTTATAGTGTTAATCACCTCAGCTTTCCCAACTCCAACATGCTTATGCTGTCTTGAATACAGTTTACTGTCACAATCTCTATAAATATCACTCATAACGGCGTCTGACGAAAGAATTTCACCATAATCTCATAAATATCAGGATAAGCGTCTACTAGCTTTTGCGGTGTTTCAAAAAACACTTCACTCAAAACTGCAAAAAACTCCGCAGGATTGGTCGCTCCATAACGATCTAGACCTGACTTACGATGTGTCTGAAAGTCCTCAAAGTCGCGGCTCATAATCTGTGTCCAGTTGGCAGGATCCATATTAGGTTGCATAGGCGGAAAGCCATTGGCACGCCCATTCATCATATCGATTTTATGTACAAACTCATGAATGACAACGTTGTGTCCGTCACGTTCGCCTGAGTGCTTAGCGTCCTTCCATGAGAGAATGACAGGCCCTCGCAGCCATGCTTCTCCGCTACGGTGCTGACTGCCTTCGTGGACGATACCAAACTCATCTACTGTAGTGCTATCACTTTTATACGAACCTGCATAAATAATGATAGATGACCAGCCAGCATACCAGTCAAGGCCTAAGTTCAAGATCGGCAAACAGGCTTGCAACGCAATAGACTGTCTGACAGCATTGGTAATCTCGAATCCTTGCGCACCAGTGATGGATTTATCAGCCAAAAACAACGTCGCGAGCTCGAATAAATGCGTCATCTCATCAACACTTAATCTGTCGAGTATCACAATACGTTTAGCTGCCTGCATCCAATCGGTATGGGTAAACTCGCTATTATCTAGTATGCGCTGCTCACGCCAGTCTTTTATGATGCCAAACATATACGCCACCCCTATTTTTTTAATATTTCGCACACATTGCTATTACTGAATCTGAGTATTGTAGCGGTAATCAGCAATACGCACTTATAATTAATATATTGACATACATAAGCAAAAAACGCTGCTCATGAATGAATTATTGAGCAGCGCAGTCTGACATTCACACATTAAGATTTAAAATTGATATTGCAAGCCTAGTTGTACTGAGCTGTCTTTATCGTCACGTGCAAAGGTGGTATCGCCATTCAGATACGCATAAACGTTTTTATGAACCTTGTTACTCACACTCAGCTCAAAACGTCCATAGTCGTCATCTTTATCTGCTTGAGTGAGGCTAACCTCTCTTGTTTGACCGTCAGCTAAAGACGTTGTCGATAAACTATCTGTTAAACCATCGTCGATCACATGCACGTAAGCGATTTTTCCTTGAAGTTTGGCAGGCGTGCCCATCAAATCAAAGCCATACTGCAACTGATAACCAAGCTCTGAATCCCATGCCTCGCTAGACGTGCTATCGACCTCAAGTGCAGTGCGAGAATTGGCATTACCACTGGTATAACCATCTATATCTGTATCACTGTAATTCAGACCCAAAAAGGCACCATGCGCGACGTTTTTCTTGATAAGAAAGTTGTAGCCAAGCTCATTGTATGCGCTAAACACATCGGCATCCGCATCACCACGTTCGCTATTGTTGATAATATTGATACCATCATTGCCATCCAGTTTTACCGTTCTATTAACGTCCAAGTCATGTTTAGATAAGCTCAGAGATGTGGTGTTCCACCAAGCCGTGTCTTTTCCGCCCAATAAAGAATATGCCTGAACACCGTAACTCGTATCTTTTTCAATGCCGTTTTCTACGCTTTTATTGTTTTGATTGGCCGCTTGTATACCTACGCCAACACGCCAGCTCGGCTGTACAGTATATTCGCCATACAGACCAATATTGGCGCGAGTGCCCTCTTGCACCTCATCAGCATCTACATAGCTTTGAGATCCATCTACCCAAACCTGAGTACGCGACTCGGAATCAAAAGGCTTCGCATCATCGAAAGTATGCAATGCCAAAGCATTGGCACGCTCAAGCACCGCTGAATGTGAGTCGGTAGCATTAATTTTTAACGCAGCACCCATCGTATTTTGCAGATTGAGCGTACTTTTGGTTGATGCGATGATATCAGCATTGGTTTGCTCCACAATCAGTCTACTAATGATACGAGAATAGTCACGCATTCTTTGCGCTATGCGTTCTGCACCAAAGGCCGCAGTAAGAACTTCCTCATTGTCTAATGCAGGGTTATGCCACGTATAGCCGGCTGGAATATCTGGGTTTTTAGTTTGCGTGTAACCATCATAATCAGGCCCAAGGCTCCAGTTTGTTGCCTCAAACCCTACGACCTGCATGACACTATCAAAAGACTCTTGATCGCTACAGCAGCCAACACCATAAGGCTTATAGGGTTCGGTCTCACCTGGTGCAATAATGGCTGGGTTGACTTCTAGTGTAATACCAAGCGCTTTAGCAATACGCAGTGCATTTTCACGCAAACTTACATTGGCAGCCACTTCATTGCCGGCATTGTCATAAGCATTTCGTCCTGCATTGGCGTACATTTTGTCGCCTGTAATCAGACTGTCTAGGTTAATCATACCCAACGCTGTTGATTTTTCCACGTCCGTGAGCTGATCAACAAACGCCTTTGAACCATTGAGACCGCCCTCCTCTGCACCAAATGCCACAAACTGAATGTCATGCTCTGTCTCAATACCTGTCAGGTTTTTTGTCAACTCAGTTAAGACGCCAGACCCAGAAGCATTATCATCCAGTGCCTCTAGGTTTTCGTAATTTGGATAGGCGACGGCAGAATCATAATGTGCGCCGACAAATAGCGTTCTGTTAGTATCAGCACTGCCTTTTTGGGTTACGACAACGTTATTACTCGTTAACGTTTGACCTTTGAATAAACCACGAGGCGCTACGAAATCAAAAGCCTGACGATCGACTTGGTTGTTACTACCATCGATGCTCATACGTTGCTGCATATAATCAGCAGCTTGGACTTCTTTATCAGATCCTGTATACCTGCCAGCATAGTCACGGGCAAGCGTCAGCGCCGTTCCTGTACCATAATCACCGTACTTGGCCTCTGCAAATACTTGCGAGCCTGTAAGCAGTGTCAGCGCCGCAACCACTGAAATCTTAAGCGGTGATAACTTAGTATCCAAACTACCTCTCCTTGGTTAAATAACTGTAATCAACAGTGAAAAATAACCTAAAGCAATGCCGTTTACAAGATAAAAGGCATATGTTTGTTAGGGCGTGTCCTCAATTCAATCGATAGTTATCTAAATGGGTTAAAAATGGCTAAATCTTGCCAAATAGCTGGTTAATATCCCGATATTAACCAGCTATAATCAATACTTACGGATCGCTGTTTGATATTGATTTTCACCTCCATACTGCTGATTTATCGGCTCGTTTAGAATGCCTTACTGATGCTTAGATTTAGTTATGTCAATGGCATCCAATTGTACTTCTACCACTCGTAGCGCCATTGACTTCCAGTCCAAATTTATATCATCAGTAAACACCATGTGATGACTGATACTCACGTAGCCGTGCACGATGGCCCAGATATCTAGCGCTATTTGTCTGCGCTCCTCAATAGTCGCACCATCTGGTAGATACGAGCCAGCCACCCGTACCAGTTTCGAAAACGCACTGTCTCTAGCAGCAACTGCTTCTTCAGAGGGCTGATATCCTGCATCAGATTCTCCAAAAATCAGCCGATAGTGTGCCTCGTGTTGCTCGCCCACATTGAGATAACCCAAGCACGCTTCTAATACTTGCTCTTTACATGCTTTGCCCTCTGGAATCACATCCATGGCTTCACGGACTAGGTTAAACCCTTCTATGTACAGCGCATCTAGTATGCCTTGCTTACCTTGAAAATGGCTGTATATACCGATTGTAGACAGACCTGCGCGTTTAGAGATACCACGCACGCTTAAGGCATCCCCGCCTCCTTCTAAGAAAAGCGCTGATGCGGCGTTTAGTATTTTGGTTCTGGCATCCATTAGATTCTCACTATGTCTTGACAATTATAACAGTGTTATTCTAGTATATAACACTGTTATACACAATCAATTCATAATTGATTGTGTCGATAGAAACTCAACTTAAGAGTAAGGACGCTATGAGTATTCAACAGCTAGAAACGGATTATCTAATCATTGGTAGTGGCGCGGTGGGTATGGCTTTTGCCGACGTGCTACTTACAGAGACAGATGCCAATATTATTATTGTCGATAAACATCATAAGCCAGGCGGTCATTGGAACGACGCCTATTCATTTGTTACCTTACATCAGCCGTCGTCTTTTTATGGTGTCAGCTCGCGTGAGCTTTGCTGCGGTATGGTTGACGAGATTGGCTTAAACAAAGGCTTGTCTGAGCTAGCATCAGGGGCAGAAATCATGGCCTACTTTGATAGAGTCATGAAGCACACGTTTTTACCAAGTGGCCGTGTGAAGTACTTCCCGATGTGTGAATACAAGGGCGAAGGGAAATTCTCCTCCCTACTGTCTGACATCCGTTATGAGGTTAAGGTCAATAAAAAAATCATTGATGGTACTTATTTCAAAACCTCAGTGCCAGCGACCCATACTCCAAATTTTGAGATTGCTGAAGGCGTTAAGTTTGGCCCGTTAAATGACTTGCCGAGTCTAACCAAACCCCGTGATGGTTACGTGATTATCGGCGGCGGAAAAACAGGTATTGATGCGGTTTTATGGCTACTAGAAAACCAAATTGATCCGGACCATATCACATGGATTATGCCAAGAGATGCTTGGCTGATCGATCGTAAAAACACCCAACCCTCTCGTGATTTTTTCACCCATACTATAGGGGCACAGGCCACTCAAGCAGAAGCGATTGCTGAAGCTGAAAACATCGAAGACCTGTTTAATCGATTAGAAAAAGGCGGCGTATTAATGCGTATTGATCCAAATGTACGCCCGCAAATGTTCCATGGCGCCACCATTAGTAGTGATGAGCTGACACAGTTACGCCGTGTTAAAAACATTGTACGTAAAGGCCGTGTAACCCGTCTAGATACTGATAGAATCTATTTTGGTGATGACAGTGTTGCTACTACCACCAATACCATGCATATCGATTGCTCTGCACGGGCAGTACCAGTGACCGAGACGTACGATGTGTTCAAAGGCAATACGGTGGTCATTCAAACGGTGCGTACCTATCAACCCATATTTAGTGCCGCGTTTACCGCTCATGTCGAGGCCAACTATGATGATGAAACGATAAAAAACGAGTTATGCCGCGTGGTGCCTATACCGAACCATGATACAGACTGGTTGGTTGGTGTAGTCTCACAAATGCAAAACCAAATGCGCTGGTCAAAAGAGCCTGAGCTACGTAAATGGATGATTGGCAATCGCTTAGATGGTTTTACTAAACTGGTACAAGCCAGCGAAGACACAACACCTGAAGAAATGGCCATCCTTAAGCGTCTAAAAACAGCAGGACCAAAAGCTGCTGCTAATATGCCTAAACTAATGGGTGAAGTTATGCAAATAACGGCAGCACGTCAAGCCAACACCGCTAATACCTAAAAAGTAACTATTTAATAATAACTATCAAGAACAACTGTCAAGGAAGCGACTATGCAAGAATTTCAGACAAACAAGACAAACCTAACCCAAGCTCGCCTGCAAGAAACGCCTATACACACTCTCGGTGATGGCGAAGTACGCGTCAAAGTTGATCGCTTTGCCTTTACCGCCAACAATATTACTTATGCAGTCATGGGTGACCAATTACGCTATTGGCAGTTTTTCCCGCCAAATGGCGATGAACCTGAAAAATGGGGCATTATTCCAGTCTGGGGCTTTGCCGATGTTGTTGAGTCCAATAGTGATGCGCTGCCCGTCGGTGAACGACTATTTGGCTACTTCCCGCCAGCCAGCGAATTAATTATTACCCCCAAGCGAGTCACGAAAACCAGCTTGCTCGATGGTAGTGCCCATCGTGCCGAGCTGCCGCCTGGCTACAATATGTATCAGCGCGTTAACCACGAACCAAACTATGACCGCGCCCATGACAATCAGCGCATGCTACTGTTCGTATTGCACTTAACCTCATTTTGCCTGCATGATTTATTGAAGCGCAATGATTGGTTTGGTGCAGAGCAAGTGGTGATTATCAGTGCCTCTAGTAAAACCAGTATTGGCCTAGCCTATGGCCTCACTGATGATAAAGACGCACCGCACGTTATCGGCCTCACCTCAAACCGTCATATAGATTTTGTTAATTCCATCGATGCTTATGACAGTGTGCTTAGCTATGACACGCTTGAGCAGATTGATGCAACTAAGCCGACGGTCATCGTAGATATGTCAGCCAATACCGATGTGCTTAGCCGTCTACATAGACACTTAGGCGATAACATGCGTTATACCAGTAATGTCGGTATCACACATTGGGACGAACCTCGTCATGTAGACGGTATCATTCAAGAACGTAGCCAGCAGTTTTTTGCGCCCAGTCATGTACAGCAATGCATGAAAGAATGGGGCCCTGAAGAATTCAACAAACGCTCCATGCGCTACGTCATGCACAGCACAGCGAAAACCAATGCATGGCTAAAAATTCAAGAGCTTGACGGGGTTAATGGCTTGCTGGAGGTTTATGAAGACATTTGCGAAGGTAAAATAGCAGCTGATGAGGGTTTAGTAGTCGTCATAGGCGACAATGAATAAAATGACTGGACTATAAAAATTGTTTATTCGTCATTAATAAAAAAGCAGAGCGTCTATTAACTAGGCATTCTGTTTTTTTCTTATTGTATTCTAGATGCCAAACGCATACACCCTACTTACCGTTTTCAAGGTTAATATTTGCGGCTTAATGTATCCAACCTTCGTCTTTTAAATAACCATGTAACCCTTCGGCGAACTGTCTATAACCTGCAGCATTGGCATGAATTCTATCAGATTTTAATGCATCATCTGATAGCACAATCGACCAACCATCAGAATATAGCGGTATGCCTTCAGCTTCCGAAATCTCTTCATACAGTGGATTATCACTGGCTTTTCCAAACAAAGCACTAGTACTGATATGCGGCTCAGCGATTAGGACAACATCAATATTTTTAGATTGTAAGGTGTCGATAGTCGCGATGATATTGGCACGAGTGGTATCAGGTGCAATGCGCTGCAATACGTCATTACCACCCACACCCAGTAAGACCAAATCAGGGTTTTGCTCAGTGATCTCATTCACTCGAGTCAGTACATCTGCAGAAGTATCACCATTGACACCCGCATTGATAACCCTCCATTTGCTTAGCTCTGCCAGTACCGTAGGATATGCTGTTTCAGTATTTGCTCCATAGCCATAGGTCAGCGAGTCGCCAAGTGCAATCACTGTACTACCTGCAGGTAAAGCCGTTTGCATTGGCTCACTATCACAGCCTGTCATGCCAATAGCTGCGGCAAACCCAATACCGACCAAGGATAAAAACTTCCCACGCATATACATGTTTTTTGAATACCCTAAGCTATTATATTATTTGTTGGCCAATAAAAAACCGGAGTAGCGCTGAATAAACAGCCCTACTCCGGTTTTGCTTTAAAGGCCTTGGATGCCATCATAATGATGTCGCACTCAATTGTTGTGTAATCTACCTCATGACCTGGTACATGGAAGACTCACTGGACTGCACCTAGATAAAGGCCCTAGTGCATTAGCTCAATCACGATTGCGTGATTGCGCCAGCGAGCTAATGACACTAGGGCCTTTATCTAGGTATTAGCAGGACTGAAACAGTCTTCCTTGGGTAAAATGTAATGGCTTGACTCGTGGGCGACGCAACGTCGCCCCTCACCGTAAACGGTGAAACGCTAAATCTCACAACCCGTTAAGTGTGCCTCATAACAGCTATTACTGTCAATACATAAATGACAAACAAAATTGCACACGACACTATATGTCGTGCCATATATATTTTGTCACAAAAGTCCTTGATGTTTTTTGTAAAACGCGGTTACATAGTACTGAAAAATTGTGCTATAAAATCCATCCTAAGCTGACAAAATAAAAATTAAGGCAAATTTCTATGAGTCTGTCATTTTCACAAATTCAACAAGCTTGGCAAGCCCAAGATCCAAGCTTGGTCGATAAATTATATATATTGGCGACTCAACAAGACGACGCTATTAACAAACCCATATCTGAACATGCGCTGACCTTTGATCGGTTTTTAGACAAAGCGCTGAGCCATCAGTTCCGTCAACAACACCCCGAGGTACAGTTCGCAGAGCGTGTCGCAATGCTCTCAACGCTTGAGGCGGATGAGGGTGTATACCCACTACCTGATCGCTATAAAATCCACCTCATTTTGATTGCTTTATGGGAAGACGGTAGCCCCTACTCTAGAGCAATTTTAAAACAAGCCATTAGCCTTCTACCGATCAGCTACGGTGTTTGGAAAGGGGTCAAGCGCATCTATAAGCAAGCCGAATCGGCTCAAGATTATGAGATGTTTGGACATATTGCCGCAAAAATCGACTTGCACCGTTTTGACCAAAAGTCACGATCTGCGGTCAGTATGGCAACCAAGACATATATGAGCCTGAGAGCGTGGCGCTATCTGCGCCAACTGGGTCAGCAAATGCCTATTTGCTATATCGATGCTGCTGTCCATGTACTTGCCAGCTACGATGACAGCATGACCGCTGGTAGCCCTGAGCAAATGAACAGCTGGGTACTCAATCACATCTGCTTTCATAATAGCATCGGTTATGGGGTCAATCGCTTTAGTAACAAAACTACTAGAAAACTGTTTGATGCAAAAGGCCGTGCCTTTATCGACGCTTGGCAACGTGACTCTGAACCACTGCTAATGCTGCTGGCCACTGCCAAAAACGAAGCCGTTAGACAGTTTGCCACCGACAGTCTCAAGCATGACTTTAAAACGCAGCTTCGAGATGTGAGTAGCGACACCATTCAGTACCTATCAGCAGGGCAAGCCCATAGCCCTGCACGGGATGAGATGATTGTTTGGTTGCTTGAGACTTCGCCCCACTTTGAAAAATCTCAGTTCCGAGCACTGGGACTGCATGAGGTGGTGTTGACATTGCTACACTCAGATTTTGCCGCGGCTTACCAGTATGCTATTAGCTATGCCAAAAGCTATGCTCAAGATTTAGCACTCGCGGAGCTGATGTTTTTGGCGATTTCAGATTATGCGCCTGTTAGAGAGTTTGCCATCAACAACATTTTAAGCCGTGATCCGATTACCGAGGTTGGTATTAATGGTTGGGGGCAATTACTGGACACCAAGGCACACTATAATACGGCCATCCAACAGCTGAGCAAGCACTTCACACGTCGTGATTTAACGCCTGATTGGTTTTTTAATCGATTAATCAGCGGTAAACCTCACAGCGTAAAGTTTGCAATACAAAAGCTGCCTGAGCTTTATAGTGCCAAAGAGCTAGGGTCTGAATACTTTATTCGCGTCGCCCAGCAGCTAGATCTACCAGCAGCACACCATCCTTCTACTCATAATGACAGTTACTATTATCATAATAGTGACGGCAATGACAGCCACTGCATGGATTTTGTGTTGGATCAGCTCAAACGTTTGGATTTGAGCCAAGTAAACGCTGCCGTGTGGCAAATGCTGTTATTAAACCCCTTGTCACAGTCCACCATTATTGACTGGATTGATGAAGATATATTGTCAGCAGCGACGCTTGATATGAGCTATTGGCATGCACTTGCCTATGAGCCTGATTGGCAAGTGAGTGAATATATTGAACAATTAAAATCTGCTGACAATCCTATTAAAAACTGGCAAACGCATTTAATCTTTGATGAGTATCTGGCAGAGAATGTGCGGGATTGGTTGTCTGATGTGCGTCGATTTGCCCCGATAGATTTGGGTTTTGACTGGTTAATGCAGTTAGCCCATAGCGAACAGGCGGTATACCGCGAATTTGCGATTGACCGTATCAATAAAGGCTTTTTGCCGGCTGATTTTGTGGCGTATTTCGACAGCAGTTCAGACATCTCTACTGGTGATGCGGCTCCTGATGCTAGTGCCGAAGATGTCAGCACCAATGATATGAGTACCGAGGTTGATTTATCTGGTCAACGGTATTTATTCACGGGAAAAATGCAAAGCATGACACGAGGCGATGCCGAAAAGGTTGTAAAAGCAGCCAATGGCGCGATTAGTAGTGCAGTCAACGGTAAGCTCGACTATCTAGTGATTGGAGATGATGGGTCGCCCTTATATGGCAATGGCCGTAAAGGTAGCAAGCAAGTTAAAGCCGAAAGCTTAATCGCTGATGGTGCGCCGCTAAAGATTATTTCCGAAACCGCCTTTTTACAGATGCTGAGTGGTCAATCAAGAGAGGTGTCAGAGGATGACACACTAGAAGGCGCTCAAGCATTGTGGCATATGGCAACAGACGATGCAGCAGCGCCCATTAGCGAGCTTGCCCTCAGCTACCTCAGTCATCATCACGAGCATATTTGCATGGCCTTGACGGATAGACCTGTTGATCCCGATGCCATTATCCCGTCAGCGTTTTTTAATGCTGAGCGCATTATTCCTTTACTACAACATCGTAATAATCGATTACGAGACTTTGGACTGCTGGTCAGTGAGTATGAAATGGCAACGTGGCAGCCCACGCCAGCACTGTGGCTGACCATGGCTGAATCACCTTTTTATGAAGCCACCCAGTTATTGAAGCGGGCGCTATTAGACAAACCCTCTACCGCCAATCGACGGTATCATATCGATGCGGCGCAGTTGAATAAAGCCATGTTGAATGCTTTTATTAACAGTAAAAAGAGCCTAGTGCGCCAAATCGGGATTGCATTACTACAACGCCATCCTAAGTTTCAAGATGTGCAATCTCTTTATCAGCTGACCCAAAGCACTGATAGAGAGGTGCGCTATGCCGCCGTGACTATGTTATGGCAGCATTACAAAGCTCGCCACATCTCGCCTAACTGGCAACCTTTCGTCATCAATGATGCGCAAGATAAGCCAAATTCTAAAGGCTCTATCAGTGCTAAGGCGGTAACTGTACCCTCACCGCAAGCAGCTAAGCGACTATCGGACGACATGCCAGCAGATATTGAACAGCTGCTCTTACTGTTACGTCGAGGGTTGTTTGAATTGCCACCTGGCCGTTTGGGCGGCGCGCAAGACTCACAGCATCAGGACAAAAACAGCCGTCACAAAGGCGATGAAAACCATTCTGATACTACGCTGCGTCTCAAACCCATAGCCGCCAGTCAAGCAAAGCTTGCCTTGATAGAAACGTTTAGAGATGTGGGCTTGACTGACAGCAGCTTTGCGGCATTGATATTGCCCACCTTATTCACCTTTACTAAGTCTGCTGGCAAGATGGAACGCCATGCCTGTTTGGTGGCGGTGACGCGGCTATTGCACCGCTATCCTGAATTATCTGCCTCGTTGCAGCCCGTCGCTTCTGCCTAAATTATCAGTCGCACATAACAATAACAGCAAAAATATGACGCCACCTCAACCGAGATAACATCATGAAGACAATCACATTGCCCTATTGGGGCCAAATTATCGGCATGGTCAGTACGACCAAGGCACCAAAAACCCTTAAGCAAGACAGTCGCAGCCTTTTTATCACACGCCAGCCGCAGATATCAGCAGCGGTCTTATATATTTTGGATGACAAAGACGGGCAATTTAGTCTATCGACAACCACACTACCTTGTCCGATGCAAGCCATCACGACAGTAAATGACACAGTGGACGGCAATTCGATCAGTAATAGTGTGGATAACAATACGGTCGTCATGATTGGTGGTGACGGCCATTTGTATCAAACAGACTGGCAAGCCAAAAAAATAAAAAGTGTCAGCTCAGTTTCTGTCCTCGCCTCTATGTCCAACGCTGATCAGCAGACGGGTGATGACAATCATAACGACAGCCACCAAAGTGCAGTTGCTCATGCTGTCGCAATAGCACCGCTAAAGCACGCCATTGCTATTTTATATCCGCGTCATATTGTTGTTTGGCCTTATCAAAACAACACCACTGCCAACAATATCGTGGTCGTCCCTTATGAATCATCAGGCGAAAATAGCGCGCCTGTGCCTACGACAGCACTGGCAACGTCGAGTGACGGCCATTGGTTGGTGGTGGGTGACAAGCTCGGCGCCATCAGCAGTTATCAATGGACAGGTAGCGATATCACACCAGCTGAGCTATCCACCGAACAACTGACCCTCAGTAGCCAAAAACAAATACATCAAGGCAAAGTAGAATCGCTTTGTTTTGAACCGCTGAGTCAGTACTTTTTTTCGGCAGGTGCCGATAACGGCTTATACCGCACCCATGTTCAGGGCGATTTGCACCCTGTTGATAGAGCCAAATCAAGCCAGCACAGTCAAAAAATAACCGCAATGTGTGTGTCAGGCAGTCGATTGTTTACCGCAGCAGACGACAAAAGCGTGAAGTCTTGGGCATTTGATAAAGGTCAGCCAAACACCTGCAAAGAAGACTTGTCCAAGGCGCACCAGCTTATCCTATCCCGTTATGCAGATAAACCCGCGCTTATGATGGTTGGATCTGACCAAAGTCTGCGTATTATGCCTATTGAGGATGACAAAAGCGGTAAGCTGCTGCCCGTCGCTTGTATTATCAAAGACGGCTATCACAGAGTCAGCCAGCTGTTGACGGACAAGTCCAATCAAAACGACGTCGCTTTTGAAGAAGGTTTGGCATTATTGCATGCAAAGGCTGACAATCAAACCTTGGAGATTGTAAAGCGACTGCTAGCCGATAAAAACAATACCATTAGCGCCAGTCAAGCCTTGCAACTGGTGCAATGGGTTGCCAGTACCGCACTTGATAAAACAAAATCTGTCCTAGAGCAGCAATTGAACACGCCGCGCAGTGCAAAAGTGCGCCTGACCGCCTTTCATGCGTTAGCCGCACAGTCTCGTACAACGGCTCGCCCGCTACAGTATCTAGAGCAAGCCATCAAGAGTAATTACGAAGAAGTGGTGGCCTCAGCGTTACAAGGGTATCTTCAAGCGGCACTGAGTCATACCGATCAGCAACGTCGAATTTTACCCGTATTCAAAACAGCGTTGGCACATAATCTACCCACCATTAGAAAGCAAGCACTGGCATCGCTTGAGGTGTTGTTTCCAGAAGATGAGGCACAAGCAGCGTTGATTGCGTTAGATAGCGATTATGCGGATGATGCAGATATTATTCAGGCCGCGCTTATTCGCTTGTACCAACGCGGTATGCTGGCGTCTCATGAAGTCACTCGGCAACTAACGCGACTGCAAAATCATCAAAATCAATCCGTCCGTCAAACAGCATTTTATGTCTCTATCTTGTCTCAACCAAAATTGGTGGAGGTGTTGAAAAAAAGCGCTCAGCAGCAAGGTGATACTCAGCTGATACGCACGCTGACTGATTTTGATGACTTTAAGTTATTGCGTGGTACGTTGTTAGACAACGCAAGCCATCATAATAAAAACGAGACGGCGGCAGACCAAAAAAACACCCTATTAAATGCAACGATTGACGGCCTGACAGAAGAGCCAGTCGCCCCCGCTGCAAGCTCAAAACACGCCATTCATCTAGACTTGTCGACGCAAGACTTTATGGCACAGACTGACGATAAACGTACCGACGCTGCGACCAAAAAACCCACGGCGAAGACAAAGGCGTCAATTAACATAAGTAGCGCCAGCTTGAGCAGTACCAATTTAAATAACGATGACTTAGAGCCTTTATTACAAAGCTTGGGCAACACGCACAAAGACATTAGCTTTCGCGCCGCTTATGCCTTAGCTTGCCTACAAGACAGCCGTGCCTTTGGTAGCCTTGTTCGACTAATCAGCCACAATGATGATGCTGTGATCCGTGCTGGCGTGGCCACCGCACTGGGCAATTTGGCGCTTGAAGATGCCAAGGCAGTCTTGCCAGCATTACTGGACGACAAGGATACAGGTGTTCGGCAAGTCGCCATGCAAGCGTTTGGCAAGCTGACCGATGATGCATTGTCTTGGGCAGCTATTGGTTTTGCTTCAAAGTACCAAGATATCCATGAGCAATCTTTGGCGATATTTTTGACACAAGTTGGCCCCAGTCAAAGCAACATCCAGACAAAAGGTCAGGCCAATAAGCGCGCTACTAATCCAAGCACCGCTAAAAACAACAACGCTGATGATGCGCAAATGCCATCAGAGATGACTGCCATCTTACTGCAAGCACTAAACAACCCGTTTACCAGTATTCGGTTGGAAGTGGTAAAAGTTCTGCTTAACCGTCAGCTTGCCAATGCGGCATCAACCGCTATTACCGACATCATTAGCCTATTGCAACAGAGTCTATTTGAAGACGTGCATCAAGTCGCGATAGAAGAGTGGCAACGCACATTGCTGACGCTAGCATCGAAACAAAAAACAGATACACAAGGTGCAGTCAATCATCAAAACCTCAATCAAGCAGTGCTGACGCTGTTTTTTGCGGATACATTTACAGCGATTCGCAAGCAAGCTTTTGACATCGCATTGAAGCAAAGTAAGCACTTGGGGTTTGTTGATGTGGTGCTAGGCGCGCTTGCCAGTCCTTATGCAGATATTAAAAATCTCGCACTCACAACCATCCATAAAAAATCGACTGTCAATCAGCTGCCATCATTAATGCCTGCCTTAATCGGCTTGTTAGCAGACGATAGCATCGCGCTGCGTAAGCAAGCATTGAATGTCGCGTTGGCGCTGACCGGTTTACAACTCACCAGTGTGGTCAATGAGCCGAGTGCTGATGATAAAGGCATCCGCACAAATGAAGCGAGCCATTATGAGACCTTGATTACCTCAGCACTAAACAGCCCCTACCCTGATATCCAGCTGACAGTCGCTCAAATGCTGGCCACTCAATCACGGCGATATGCTGACGAACAACAGGCGCAGCATAATGATGATCAAGCTTACAAGGTGTTTAAGCATTATCTAGATGCCCCTATGCCCTCGCTTGCAAATAACAGCGATAGCTATACTCAGTGGCATAACCATGTCAGTCAAGCACTGTTTGGCTTGGCGAGGCTGGCATACCCTTCAAGGTACGATGCTTTGGGTTGGTATGCTAAGTACTTGCACCATCCAGATGCGAATTTTAAGCAGCTTGCGCCAAAACTCACGCAAATTGTCTGCTTGGATGACATTGACCTACTCGCCAAGTGGCAAACAGACGAAAACTCACTCATCAGTCAATCGGCCAGCTTGTGTTTGGCCATCTTGGGTGATGTAAGAGGGCGACATTTCCTCACACATAATATGCGAGAAGGTACAGACAATATCAACACGCTTGTCGCACCGATGACGCCTGTCCATTGGCTGCAAGCACAGCATGGTTTGAGCATTACTCATGCACAGCAATTGCAGCCTTTGTTTGAGTCAGAATCTTATGCAGTAGCAGCCAGACTGTTATTGATATTCAATGACTTGCAAAATGACAAGCAAGATACGGCGGCAGAGACCGTTGCGCTCTCGACAATTGGACGACCCAATCGACTGATTGAGGCGTTGAGCTTTGCGGATAATGAAACAGCGGTGCTTTATGCCAATATACTCGCTCGTTATCCGAACCACACGCCACACGCTGATGGTCAACCAGCGTTATCATCAGCGTGGCAGTATTTGAGTGATGCTTTAACCCGTCAATTGAGCACTGTTTTATCCAATCATGCCTCAGTGATTACGATGCTGGCGAATGCCATGCCAAAAAATACGGCGATCAAAGATACAGCCGTCAAAGGAGATAATAAAGCCCCGTCTCATAGCACGACCTCTGTTCGAGTAGCGGTATTGACGACCGTGAGCACGGCCACTTTACAACAGCTCGCGACGCTCAGCCATCATCACCAGCCATTGGTACGCGCCCAAACCATCAACGTGATTTGCCATTTATCTGAATTACTTGCGCATGATTATTATGACGATGAGGACGATGTTTTAGCGACCTTGCAAAAATGGCAACGCAGTTTACAAGTACTATTAAGCGCACACCCCATTCCTGCCAGCATCCATGACGTAGCAAGTGCAGACGATGCAAAAGGCGCTATATCGTATCCGTACCAGACACTGGCATTTGGTACTTGGTTGGGTGTCATACGTGCTGGTGACGGCTATTACGACAGCGGCAATACCACAGATCAGGCCATTCGAGGTCTGATGTGGCTTGCCTTATCGTCTAGTGACAAAAATGATGCTGAAAATGCTGGAAACAACGATGTCTCCATTAATGACACAAACAATTACCACTGGAAAGACAGTGCCAGTCGCGTATTATTGCCGTTACTAAACCATCGAGGGTTTGATACGCGTGAGCTGGCATGGGACAGTTTGTGTCAGCTCAATGTCGCCACCCAAAAGCTGGCAGAATATGCCATGAGCACGCCTTATCGCGACATGGTCAAACGTGGATTGGATTTATTGTTAAGCAGTACAGAAGCTGAGTCTGCGAGTACAGATGTTGCCAATCAGCATTTGATTGGGCTGCTAAAAACCAATAACGTTATTTTGGCAGAAGAAACCTATCAGCGATTAAAAGAGCGACTTGGTCACTTGCCAGCCAGTTTATTGGGGCTACAAGCCTATAGCGCGTTGCTGCGTTACCAAAGCGTTGTCGAATGGCGACAGGTAGCGATATCGCCGTTTGCACACAGTCCGTCAACACTGCGTCAAGACAAGCTCAGATTTTTAGAGCAAGCGATCAAAAGCGAAGATTGGAACACCCGCTATCAAGCCTTTATGCAATTGACCGACTTTTATGAGGTCGTGTTTTCTGACAGCACCGTGTTCGATGAATTGTTTGAATTTTTGGCAGATGGTCAGTCAGAGCGTGAGCAAAATCGGGCCTTACAGTGCATCATTCAGGCGCTACAGTCTTATCCGCGTATCCAAGGTGTGACTCATTCTATAAACCACGGCACCAGTAGTGATGACCAACAACATAAACCGTCTAGTGATTTTGATGATAAGCAAGCCAGTTCGGTTGTCGGAGCAGCATATGAAAGGCTTCTCGGTTTATTAGATGACCCACAGCTTAAATTGCCCAAATCCGAGATTTATGACGGCATTGCCGAGCTGCGGGATGTGCGTTTGGTTGCGACACTGTTAGCGCGTTTACAACACCGCTTTGATTACTTGCCGCATGAGCACAAACGAGAGCGCCAGCAGATTTTTGATACTCTCGTGACCATTAGTGGCTATGACCAATCCATTCATGATTATTTGGATGAGAAAGCCGATGAGCGTTGGTTGCAACGCCAATATCCAAGACATCCGCAAGTGTTGTTATCACTGTTTGTCACGCTTATGGGGCACAGTGACTACGATCACGCCGCTCAGCTGCTACCGTCATTATCGTGGGCGAAAGCAACAGCCACAGCAGATATGACAGTAGAAAGTATATCGACGCGCATTGATACTGCATTGACACTGGCATACCAACAGCTGCCTGCACAATATACCGTTAAGCTGGTTCAAGCATTGGCTTACCGTGCCAAGCGACGCCATGGTAGCCTAGTGGTATTGCATCAAGCTCTATCAAATAAAGATGCTGATGTACAATGGTTTGCCGCTGAAGGGCTGGCAAGTTGTGGCCGTGCAGAAGGATTGACTATCTTGATGGCTACGATAGATTATAATCCTGATGGCGAATTACGCCGCCGTAGTGTGCTTGCCATTGGTGAATTGCTAGGCAACAGTAACAACCAAAATACTCACTCGCCTAATGCTAGCTCACCTGTGGACAATGCTGATAAAAACTTACAGGTTCATACTTTATACAAAGCCTATGATAAGTTAATCAAACTGGCCGAAGATGATGAGCATTACCTGCAAGATGTGGCCAGTGAAGCCTTAGGTCGCCTTGCACAAGGTGGTGACTTTGAGCATAGCCCGCATATTTTTGAGCTACTAAAATCGCATTTATCAGACCCCGCAATCCATTTCACCAATCCCGGCATTGTCCATTGGTTAAATGGACTGCGCTGGCTCAACACAACGCCTGCTTGGGAACAAATACGCCACTATATACGCATTCATCTTGATAAAGCCATATTTTTCCGTCCACAAAGGCATGCGGTATGGCTACTACAGATGAATGATAGCGATGCCAATCAAGCATTAATGTTAGATATCTTAAAGACGAGCAACTTAGACTGTGCTGTGCTTATGGCGGCTTACACTGCGGCACAGAAAACTTGGGGCAGTCTCGCATCGCAGGTTTACCCTTATGATTGGGCAGCCATTCAAAGCCATAATAATGACTTTATAGAAGAGACTGAGCATTTGAGTCTAAAGCGTATCATTGATAATAGCAGCATCGATGAGCTGGCAGCATTTATCACCCAGCATGGCACGCACTTACCATCCGACATCTTGATGGCACTGCAAAATGCCATTATGGCCAAGCAAGACATGCCAACATCGCAGCTTACCGCGTTGATTACCAGTAACAACACACTGACACAGCATATTGGCTTGAGTTATTTGACCCAGTATCCGACGGAGCATCTTGATACCGATATGATGGTGACTCTACAGCACTGCCTCGATAATGCGAAGCAGCAATGGCAAGCGCTGATAACCGTTATTGATCAAAGCCCAACCAGCATTAGTGATTCGCAGTGGCGCGAACGTATTGAACAAGTAAGCGGTACTATTAAGCAGCTTATTTGGCTAGTGATGCGCCATTTTTCATTACCCAATGCGACAGCTGCCGAGAACACCTCCAATCTTCAAAAAATTGTCACCACACTTGAACGGCTAAGCAAATTTTCATTGTCCAATGCGACAACTACCGAGAATGCCTCCAACTTTCAAAAAATATCCACCACACTTGAATGGCTAAGCAAAGCACATCATTCGTCGATGGTGATATCAGTGCCATTACTATCTGCTATCGTCAACGACTGGTGGCAACAAGCCTTGCTGGCATTGTTGGCCAGACCCCATTGTGATGATGCTCTGCTGGCAAATATTGAGCCTTTGTTACGCGCTATGTCGACCACACAGCAGCCACCAGAGTCACGGCCATTGCAGCATGATAGCCAAACGCTATTGCTTGCACTCATCAATCGAATCGCCGCACAGGCAAGCACCAATACCAGTAACATCAGTGCCGAGTCATCATCAACCTTGAGCATCAATCAACAGCTGTTACTGTGGATTAGAGAGCACAATGCTGCCGCACTTTATGACTGCGCCAGTAGTGCGACCACGGATGAGATGGTCAAAGTCCGCGCTATCGAAGCGCTGGGGCAACTGACTGATCCAAGAATTGAGCAATGGTTACATGCCTTGATGACGCAAGCAGACGATGACACTCAAAAACTGGCGTACAAAGTACTACGCCGCTGGCAACGTGGCATGATACGAGCGCAACAAAAGCGTCCGTCGTCATCCATCGCAGCACAAAATAGTCAGGACAGCAGTCAAAAAAGCAATCAGGGTGAAGGAGACAGTCAATGACTATAGACAATCAATTAGACCAAGCATCAGAAACAGAGTCAGAAGTAGTGGCAAACACTGATGGCATTATAATGCAGTTAGACTACGCTGCACCTAGCCAAATCAGTCAAGTTGGCGAATCGTCAGATTCATTGTCGGAGGCGCAAACGACCGAACACACTCAGCATGTGGCACTATTTGCTCAGCTGAATCGATCGGAGGTTAACTTCCATGGTAAGGTAAAATCTCCCCTTGTCTTTCGTGACAGTTTGCTAGCCTTATTTGATGTGGTCAGCAGCGATTACCGTTATGTGCCAAAAGACCGCTCAGCGTATACGGTATTTATGCAGATGCGCCGTGCCAGCAGCAATAAGAACCTATTTACTGCGCAGCGTGATTACTTTACGTGGTTGTTTAATAATGACCCACTGGCCTTTTGTATTTTGGACCCGATTATTCAGGTGCACGAGCAAGGTGTCAGCTTTGAGGTATTTAGCCGTGATGAAGGTTGCTATGCTCAATTGACCTTGACCAATGAGATTTTTGAGCAAAGCGCCAAGCCTACCCTTGGTACCACGAGCATTGATTATAGTACGGCTTTGTTTGACGGTATTCAGCAAATTCGAGACCATCAACAGACGGTATTAGACATTGGTCATGAAGCGGTCGGCTTACAGTTACTCGAAACCATGCCAGAGGCTGATAATGACGAGGCAAACAGTACAGGTACTGATAGTGCATTCACCGCACCCACCGTAAAAAAACAGATCATAGAAAAGCGCATCAATGTACCCAGAAGCTGGATCAGAGCACTGCTACAAGTACAGTCTGCACATCAATTGCCGCAAGACACCATTCACCTTGATCCTATTGCGCTCTATAACGTGCTGTTTGAGCTGCGCATGCATGCTGATATCAAAGGCAAGCGCCGCGGACTGCTGATTGAACTCAGACCACAGCAATTACCGATTATTGTACTTGAGCCATTTGATATCACTGTCACCAGCCAAGTCAGTCAACAGCAAACACCTTATCAAGGCCAACAGGCCAAACTGATTCGCTTATGGGGTCGTCGTCGTCTCAGCCTATTAAAACGACTGTTGCCGCATGCTGATAGTGTTTCCGTCTCTTTATTGGGTCAAGGCATGCCAAGCTATTGGACCGTGACGGGCAAAGGATTTCACTTCACCTTTGCCATGACAGGCTTTAGCCAAGCCAACTGGTCACAGTCATTAAACTTTGACTTATTATTGCCCAAGCGTCCATTGCATAATACATTAGCTGCTAGTGAAGGGTTATCAGGCAGTGGTAAAGCAACCTTAAACGCTCGCAATGATGATAATAGCGATGACAATAATGGCCTGTCTGTATTGATGACCACGCTGGCAAATACCCCCAGCAATCTAGAAGACTTGGTAAAGTCGCTATCAGCAGATACGTCATTAGATCCTGCATCAGTGTCTAATCAGCAAGTGCAGCAATGGCTACTATCAGGTACTCAGCAGGGCTTGATTCGCTATGATGTGGCGACGCAGCTGTATCATTACAGACCATTGACCCAAGCACCGCTTGAGATGGCGCAGTTTGCTTATCACAATGAGGCAGAAAAACAGGCCTTTGATTTATTAAGTCGTGCCGATGGTGTACAGAATTTTTCGGTTGAGACTGTTGCTGTCAAAGGCATTACCATCCGTGCAGACATCCATGTCGAAGAAGACAGACGTACTTACCACAGTCAGCTGCAATTGGGCGACGAAGGACTGGTGACCAAAGCAGAATGTAGCTGCCCGCAGTACTTGCAGCATCGTCTCACTCATGGTGTGTGCGCGCATCTTATCGCGCTGCGTCTTAGGTACAATCAATACGACCCGAATAACACCAGTAATGACAGCTGGCATGACACTCGTGTCTTGAGTAAACGCGTTAATAAGACGATGAGTAATCAAGAAAGCGTGCCAACAAAAGCAGCCAACAACTCGTTGAAGGCATTACCTTCTGAAATGACGCTTGATTTGACAGCCTTAACTCAACCAGCGACCCACTCACATGAGACTGCAAACAACAAACCACAGACTTTAGCAGCGCAAGAAACCTCTATTGCGTATGTCTACATCACCATTGCCCATAAAAAAATCACCATTGAACAAACTACAGGTAATGAGGACACACGCCAGCAACTGGTGTTTAATCAACCTGCTCAAGCCAAAGCCGCTTTTTTACAACATATTGCCAGATTTGAAGCCAAAGGCTTTATCGAAAACCAAGGGATGTAATGTATGACCACACAAACAGCCAACCATAACGATTACATCAGTCCTGAGCCAGCACCCACTCCTTTTGAGCGTCAGTGGCAACAATTATGGCAAGAGATTGAGCTGGCAGGCGGCCGTTACCAATACGTACAGCAGCAGCTGGTCAGCCAAGGATTTATGGTCGATCGTCAGCCCGTCGATAATATGAGCCCAAAAGAACGGGAGCGCTATAAAAAAGCCTTGAAAAAAGAGGCAGCAGAAGAAAGAATCCTCAAAAAATCAGCATGGCAAGCATACAAAGCGCATCACATGGTTTATCTTGGCCGCCATGTATATTGGTCGGATGACACCAGTACTGACAAGTGGGACGTAAAAAATGCAGCCAATCGACTGATTGAAAACAAACTACCGCTATTGAGCAAACACAGTGAACTAGCAGAAGCGGTGAACCTTAGCATCCCGCAATTAAAAGGGTTGTGCTATCAAAGAGAGGTCGCCACCAATCTGTCTTATTCGCATTTCACTATTGCCAAACGCAATGGCACAGCGCGTCAAATATGGTCGCCCATTCCGCGCTTGAAGTTTGTACAGCGCTGGATTTTGAATCAAGTCTTAAACAACTTAACGACGCATGATGCCGCACATGGTTTTGTTCGTGGCAAATCTATCGTGACCAATGCAGCCGTACACAGCAACAGTGAGCTGCTTATTAAGCTGGATGTCAAAGATTTCTTTCCTAGCGTGAGCTGGCGCCGTGTCAAAGGTGTGTTTCGTCATACTGGCTACCCAGAGCAAATTGCCACATTATTGGCATTATTGTGTACGGAGTCGCCCCGACAAGTGGTGCAGCAAGATGGCGTTACCTACTATGTGGCATTAGGCGATAGAGCCTTGCCACAAGGCGCGCCTACCAGTCCTGCATTAACGAACATCGTTTGCCTAAATCTGGATCGACGCTTGACAGGATTGGCAGAAAAGTTGGGCCTACGTTATAGCCGTTATGCCGATGACTTGACCTTTAGTGTGCCCGCTATTGAAGACACCAAACCCAAATCGAAGGCTAAAACAACGATTAAAGCCACGACCAGCACCGCAAAAAAACAAGCCGATACGCAGCACAACAAGCTGATCGGGCAACTGCTCGGCTCAGTCCATAAGATATTACGTGAAGAAGGTTTTGCATTAAATAATGATAAAACGCGCGTGATTCGTAAAGGCAACCAGCAACAAGTGACAGGCATGGTGGTCAATGGACAAGGCGTACCTAGGGTATCTCGTCAAATCAAAAAAATGTTACGAGCAGCTGTCCATAACCTAGAGTCAGGCGGCAAATTACGCGCGGATGAGACTTTAAATACGTTGTCAGGATATGCCGCTTGGATAGCCTCGGCAGAGCCAGAGCTAGGACACAGTTATCTAGCTAGAATTGAACGTTTACAAGTGCAGCAAGAGACACCTGCATAGATATTTATTTATACTTACAAAAAATGAGTATTAGAAAAATTCTATTTCTAGGGCGTGTCCTCATTTTAAAAATGGTGATAAAAATGAGATAAATCGCAGTCAAACGAGGAAAATAGTGCAGATAATATCGAGATATTAGTCAGCTATTTGACGCCGTTTGGCAAGATTTAGCCATTTTTAACCCATTTAGATAACTATCGATTGAATTGAGGACACGCCCTAATACTCATTTTTACATCAGTAACATGTACGGATGTAAAGACACTGATATAAATATAGTACCATTACACCAGTAAAAAAGGTGCAGTACGGCTGTCTTTTGACTGAGAAACATCATATGGCGTACCTTGAGCAACAATCATTCCGCCCGCATCTCCAGCCTCTGGCCCGATATCTATAATCCAGTCGCTGTTGCTAGCCACTTGCATATCGTGTTCAACCATGATGACGGTATTGCCCGCATCGACGAGACCATTTAACTGTGTCATTAGCATGGACACATCAGCAGGGTGTAGGCCTGTGGTTGGTTCATCTAAGATGTATAGCGTGTCGCCTCGTTGCACACGCTGCAGCTCAGTGGCAAGCTTAATCCGCTGCGCTTCGCCGCCTGATAACTCGGTAGCAGGCTGACCCAGACGTAAGTAGCCAAGTCCAACTTGTAGTAACGCCTCTAATGCACGTAAAATGGGGGCCTCATCAGCAAAAAACTCATGAGCCGCTTCAACTGTTAAGTTCAAGACTTCGGCGATGTTTTTATCTCGATAAGTGATTGCCAGCGTATCCTCATCATAACGTTGACCATGACAAACCTGACAAGGCGCATAGACGCTTGGTAGGAATAACAGCTCAACACTGACAAACCCTAAGCCTTCGCAATTTGGGCAGCGGCCTTTGGTCGTGTTAAATGAGAACCTGCCAGCATCATAGCCATGAGATTTTGCTTGCTTGGTCGCCGCAAAAATCTTACGTACATCGTCAAACAAACCCGTATAGGTTGCCAAATTAGAGCGCGGTGTACGCCCAATCGCTTTTTGATTGATATTAATAAGACGGCGGACGTGCTTCATGCCAGCGACGATTTCACCACCAGTTACTGACTCAAGCTCTTGCTCAAGTAAGTCTGCCTCACCAACAGGCGCGTCTGTGACTGTCTTTTGACCCAATGCTTCATTGATAAGCTCTACCAACGCTTGACTGACAAGGCTTGATTTTCCTGAGCCCGAGACCCCTGTAACGCTGGTCATGACCCCAAGCGGAAACTCAACGTCTAATCCTGTGATATTGTTTCGCTCGATGTTAGCAAGCTTAAGCCACTCTGTCGGCTGCCTTGTGCTAGATTTTGACTTTGCGTTAGACGTAGTATTGGCAAAGAGATATTGGCCAGTATGCGACTGTTCAACCTCACGAAGACCATCTACAGAACCACTATAGACAATCTCACCACCATGCGTGCCTGCCTTTGGCCCGACATCGACTACCCAATCGGCATGTCTGATGACGCTCACGTCATGCTCAACGACAAACACCGAGTTACCAGCGGCAATCAGCTCATCCAACGACCCTAGCAATGCTTGAGTATCAGCAGGATGCAGACCTGCCGATGGCTCATCAAGGACATAGACCACGCCAAACAGCTGCGAGCGAATTTGAGTGGCCAAACGCAGTCGCTGTAGCTCACCAGGAGAGAGTGTCGGTGTTGTACGCTCAAGCGATAGATAGCCCAACCCTAACCTTGTCAGCGCTTCAACACGAGAGAGAATGTCACTGGCGATACGCTGGGCGACGATGGCTTTTTCGCGGTTTGGTGTGTTATCAGCTACCTTGGTACAAGCGGTTGTTTCTAGTTTTTCCGCCATTTCAGTCAGTGTTAACTGTGATAGCTCACCGATATCGAGTCCTGCAAACTTAACCGATAGCGATTCTTTCTTTAATTTTTTGCCATGGCATTCTGGACACTCAGATATCTGCATAAACTGCGAGACGCGCTTTTTGGTACGTGGGCTCTGAGTGGTGGCAAAAGAGTGCAAAATGAAGTTTTTGGCACTGGTAAAAGTACCCATATAGTTTGGCTTTTCGCCTTTTTCAATCGCATCACGCGTTTGCTCAATGTTGTATTCAGGATAGACAGGTACTGTTGACGTATCATCTGTAAACAAAATCCAGTCGCGTGTTTTTTTCGGCAGTGTGTGCCATGGTTTATCAATATCATAGCCCAATGTGGTCAATATACGGCTAAGGTTTTGTCCTTGCCACGCTGGTGGCCATGCCGCAATTGCCCGCTCACGGATGGTCTTGGTATTGTCTGGGACCAGCAACTCTTCAGTGACCTCAAATACGCGGCCAATACCTGAGCAAGTCGGACAAGCACCATCTGGCGTATTGGGAGAGAATGCATCGGCATACAGTATTCCTTGATCTGCTGGATACTCTCCTGCGCGTGAGTACAGCATACGCAGGCCATTGGATATCGTCGTTACGCTACCCACGGACGATCGCACTGAAGGCGTACCTCTTTTTTGCTGCAAAGCGACTGCTGGTGGTAAGCCTTCTATAGAATCGACATCTGGCTCATCGACCTGATCAATGAGTCGTCTTGCATAAGGGGATACCGAATCGAGATAGCGGCGTTGTGACTCGGCAAACAACGTACCAAATGCTAATGATGACTTTCCTGAGCCGGAGATACCAGTAAAGACCACTAGTGCATTGCGAGGTAAATCAACATCAACGTTCTTTAAGTTATGTACACGCGCGCCTCTGACCTGAATATTATCTTGGTCAGGGTTATAAAGGGCGTTCTTTACTGTGCTTGTTATACTTGTTTTTTCTTCTAATTTTTTTGGGTTTGCCATAACGTTATTGTTCCTATCGAATCGATGTATTATTCCTAACGTGCTTAGTTTTCTTTATTTAATCAGTTGTCTTTATTCAATTAGCAGAAAGGTTAACACGTACTCATGGAAGGTCATGGCGAGGTTTACGTATCAATAGCATAGATAGACAAAATGATAACTCAAGTCACCCAATCATTAATAATAAAAAACCCGCATCAATGCGGGTTTTGTTTAGCAAAAAACACTATTAGTAAAATGACAAATTAGAGATTAAGACACCACCAAACGCATCAATTGGGTGCTGATATAACCGCCAAACGTCCCTACCGCATAACCTAAAATACCCAAGAATACGCCAACTGGAGCCAGTGACGGATGAAACGCTGTTGCGACAATCGGGGCGGAAGATGCCCCGCCAGTGTTGGCATTAGAGCCAACTGCCAAAAAGAAAAACGGCGCACGAATGAGTCTGGCGACAGCAAAAATAATCACGACATGGATGCTCATCCATAAGAAACCAATTAGTAGTAACCGCCACTGTGAGACGATACCAGCCAAATTAATCTGCATACCGATCGCGGCGATTAATACAAAGATAAATACCGTGCCTATTTTTGATGCACCAACATGATCAAGCCTGCGAATCTTAGTAAAAGAAAAGATGACGCCTATTAAGGTGATAATCACCACCATCCAAAAAAATGAGCTGGCAAAGCTATACTGTACTGCCCATTTGTATGGGGCAAAAAACCCTGCAATCTGTCCTCCGACGAAATGCGCCACTCCGACCATCGCAAAACATAAACCAAACATCACCATCAAATCATTGATGGTTGCTGGGCGCGCATGATCACGCTCATAGCTCTCGACGGCTTTAATAACCTTATCGATACTACTGGTATCCGCGCGTAGAAAACGGTCTATTTTGTCACTGTGTTTTGCCATCACCAAGATAGCCAATAACCATAATGAGGCATTGGTAGCATCGACCAAAATCATCATACCAAACAAATCATCACTGACCCCGAATAGCTCCTTCATCGCGGCTTGATTGGCCGCCCCGCCGATCCAACTGCCCGCCACCGCTGAAAATCCGCGCCATAGCGTGTCATCTGTGAACATGCCAGGCGATATCCATTTAGCAATCCCTAAACTGATCGGACCACTGATGATGATAGCGATACTCGCAGCGAAGAACATGGCGATTGCTTTCCAGCCTAAGCCCAATATCTTGGGCACATCCATTGATAAGGTCATCAACAGCAAACTTGCTGGCAGTAAATAAGTCGCAGTAAAACCATAAATCTGCGAACCAACGCCATCAGTGAAGACGCCCAAGCTATTCAGAGTGGCTGGTATAAAGCAGCACAACACAATACCTGGTAGTACCGCATAAAACCGTCGCCAAAACTTACCCGGTAAGCCTTGGGTATAAAAAACCAGACCAATAATGGCCATGATGATGCCAAAAGCTAATGGCAAATTATCAATTGCTAAATTTGAGGTGGCAGACATCAAGGTGCTCCAAGTGTTACAACGGGCAAAAGTAAATCAGTATAGACAAGGCAAAAAACTCATACAAGGACAAATACGGAATTATCAAACGCAAAAAAGCCAGATAACAAGTATCTGGCTTTTTTAGTGTTATTTTTAGACGATCAATGAATCAATCATTTTAATCGTCAAATATAACCATATTACGAGTTGTTACCACGGTTGCCGCCGTTTGGACGACCTTGGCCACGGCTGTCAGAACGACCAGCTGGACGACCTTGGCTGCCGCTTGGACGACCGCGACCGGTTGCAGCGCGCTCACCACGTGGAACGCCAGTGCTATCACCGCGGCTAGGGCCACCAGTGCGCTTGCCTTGATACGGCTTGCCACCTGAACGCTCATTTGGTTTGCCTGACGTGTCACGTGGCTTACCTTGATAGCCGCTGTCATTGCTAGCACGTTGACCAGTTGATGAGCTGTCGCTTGAACGACCACGAGCATTAGCAGGATTACCTTGATAGCCACCGCCTGAACGACCACGGCCTTGACCGCCACCGCCGTTAGAACGACCACGACCACGGCCACGACCATTACCTTTATTTTCGCTAGGTACGTAAGTTTTCTTAGGCTCCATGCCTTCGATGATACATACTTCCATTTTGCGATCTAAATAACGGTTGATAGCGTTTAGCTGTGGACGATCATCCATGCTACATAAGCTGATAGCGATACCAGTACGACCAGCACGGCCACAACGACCGATACGATGGACGTAATCTTCAGTTTGGCGTGGAAGATCATAGTTGATGACGTGCGAGATTGCTGGAATGTCTAGACCACGAGCAGCAACGTCAGTCGCTACTAGGATTTTAACTTTACCATTACGCAAATCTTGAACGATACGGTTACGCTTGCTTTGTGGCAAGTCACCATGTAGGAAGCTTGCTTTATGACCAGCTTCTTGTAACTGTTTTGCTAGTTTTTCAGTGCTACGTTTGGTAGCAGCAAAGATAATGATCTGTTCCATATCTTGCTGGCAAACGATTTTGTCAAGTAAACGGTTTTTATGATCGAAATCATCACAGTAGTACACTTTTTCTTCGATGTGTGCAGATTCTACTTTGATTGATACACGCTCAGGGTTCTTAGTGAAGCTGGCAGCGATTTTACCTACTGGGCCATCCCAAGTTGCAGAACACATGATGGTTTGACGATCAGTAGGAGCAGCGCGCAAGATGTCACTGATGTCATCAGCAAAACCCATGTCTAGCATGCGGTCAGCTTCATCAAGTACCAATACTTCTAGGCTTGATAAGTCAACACGACCAGCATTGATATGGTCAAGTAGACGACCAGGAGTCGCAACGATTACTTGAACGCCTTTTTTCAAAGCAGTGATCTGACCGTTGTATGGTGCGCCGCCAACTAGTGGCACACAAAATAGACCGCGCATATCTTTAGAGTATGTACGAACGCTGTCATGTACTTGCTGAGCAAGTTCACGCGTTGGCGTTAGGATAAGTGCTTTGGTTAATTTGTCAAAGCTAGTGGCACGGCTCAAACGGTCAAGTACAGGGATAACGAAAGCCGCAGTTTTACCACTACCCGTTTGCGCTGACAATAAAAGGTCACGACCTGCTAGAGCAAAAGGAATAGCTTGTGCTTGGATAGGCGTTGGGTTGGTATAACCACTGCGATCAAGTGCAGTTAGAATAGGCTTAGCGATGCCAAGATCAGTAAAAGTAACTTGGTTTTCGTCAACAGCGTCAGTAGCAGCCGCTTGAGTGTCAGTATTTGGGGTGTCAGTGTTTTCGATGATGCCGTTTTCAGCGGCGATTGCAGATAAGATGTCAGTCATAAGAATCCTTGGTAAGTATAAGTTGCTGTAAATTCAGCAAACTTGATGCATACCACTGATAACCGTTCACCACGCTGCCTTTATTAAATAACTACCGAGCAACATAAAATTGTCGATAACTAGAAACCAAGCCAATAAAGCTTAGCGTCTTTATAATAAATGCGTTCGTGCTGTCTGACGTATTTTGGTGGTAGTGCCGAGTGTCTTATCCTTGCTTGATATACGCACATTATCAATGCTTTGTCCAAAGCAGATAAAGGCAAACAGCAACCAATCTAGACCCTGTTTATAGGCCAGTAGATAAGATATGAGTCAAAAATAACTGATATTTTTATAAATGGTTATTTAAGTACACAAAATCATCGGCAACAATTACTTATGGTCATCCTAGACCCAAAATCGCAGGCGATGTTATCAATCTCATAATTCACGAAAGCCTAAGCTAACGTGGCGACGCAGTATAGCACAATAAAAAACTATATGTACCTATTTATTAAATTATTGGCTAAATAAGCCTAGGGCGTGTCCCAATCATACTGATAAGAAACACGCTCAGCTATTTATTTATCGCACGGTTTTGACTTTGGTGACATAGGTTGGCAGCTGCCACGCACCGCCGATCTCAATCATACGACATAGCCCTGTGGTGCTCTCATGGCTTTTTTCAAACGTTTTTCCCGTCCATATCCAATCGGTTTTGCTCATGCAGTCCCCAATACCGCGGCCTTTTTGTACAGAGGTGAGCTTGCCTTTGTCGTAGCTGGTGGCACTGGTCGTCACTAATGTCGGCTTGTAAGGCTTGCTATCATTGAGTACCCAAACCCCTGACCCTGTGTTATAAGCCCCTGTCCAGCAGTCGTGTTGTGCCAGTAGCTGTGAGTCATTTAAACGACTGACACGCCAAGGCGACTTATCTGACAAGTTTGGACAATCGCTCTCTGCATCTTTCATCGTACCTTGCATCAGCGATGCTAATTGAGAGGATTTCATGACGAATTTTTTTCGATCACTCGCGACTGCTTTTGGATTAGGTGCTACAAAGTTTAGTTTTGGTGCGGTTTTGGGTGGCAATATACCGTCATTAGATTTGACAGCGGTGTCACTTTTAATAAAAGCACTGGATGTTCCAACCCGTCCTTGGAATTCATCTGCTTTGGCCATGACCGCACTGGCCCCTTTATCAGAGAGTTGCCAGCGTGAATTTCGGAGCACCAGCTCAATCTTGCTTGATTTGGTCAATGCCTCTAGCAGCGCCGTTACTTGTGCTGGTGTCAGTTCGGCATTGCCTGAAGCGGCTGAATATGGCTTGGTTTCCCCATAGTTTTTATCATTAATTAATAACGATATTCGGTGGCGATTGCCCAGCTGCATCAAGGCTTTAGAAGAGCTTTCTTTAGCACCGCCAATTTTTATCTTACCATCCACACCAGCATTCGCGCCTGCACGGCGTATCAGCAATATGGACACAGGGAATTCACTGTTGTTCTCTGCTTGATATCCTGCCAGCCGGCACGTCCGTGTATTATCACAGGCCACTTGCCAATCCTGACTGGTTAATTCAGTTGCTGCATGTGCCATACTTGCGGGACTAAATAACGCCGCACTGCTCATAATGGCAACAAACATAGAAAGTCGTATTTTATTTTTTATCATCAATAACAGTATCTTTTTATTTTTGTAGAGTGGGTTGGTACGTAGATGCTGTCTGCCATCTTAACGCACTAGTGTTTCTATCTGTTGTACTAATGTATCATTATGTAATGATGCAAGCATATGATTATTCAGACATAGCTATATATAAATAATCATATAGAAAAGGCCGATAAGTTAATCACTTATCAGCCTAGGGCGCATCGTTATTTTGAAAATGGTGATAAAAACGAGATAAGTGGCAGCCAAACAAGGAAAGCTGTACAGATATTAGCAAGCTATTTACCTGACGCAGTTTGGCAACGATTTAGCCATTTCTAACCCATTTACTATTTAGGGTTCAGATTGAAAGACAGATTCTACTCAATTGGTCTGAGAGTCAAGTCTACCGCACGTTTGACAGCAGGACGTTCAGCGATTTTTTGTGCCCAGCGCTGTACATGTTTATACTCTTTGACTTGTAAAAACTCTGCTGCATCATAAAGTTTCCCTAGTACCAGCTGCCCATACCAAGACCACACAATCATATCCGCAATGTTGTAATCAGTGTCATCATTGCCACACAGATATTCATGATTTTTTAGGTGGTTATCTAACACATCAAGCTGACGTTTGGTTTCCATCGTATAGCGGTTAATTGGGTACTCTAAAGGTTCAGGCGCATAGGCATAAAAGTGCCCGAAGCCGCCGCCTAAGAAAGGCGCGCTTCCCATTTGCCACATGACCCAAGACAGACAATCGGCTCGCGCTTTGCCAGCTGACAAAGGGATAAATTTGCCAAATTTTTCTGCCAAATACATCAAGATAGCGCCCGACTCAAAGAGCGCAATCGGCTCGCCTGCATTATCAATAGAATGATCGACCAAGGCTGGAATCTTTGAATTAGGGTTTATCTCTACAAACCCTGAGCCAAACTGTTCACCTTTAGAAATATCGATTTTGTAGGCATCATATGCTGCTGCGTCAATACCAAGTTCGGCCAGCTCTTCTAGCAATATGTTTACCTTGACGCCATTTGGTGTGTTTAGCGAGTACAGCTGTAACGGCGCATTGCCAACAGGCAGCGCTTTGTCATAGCGTGCCCCAGCCGTTGGACTATTGATACTGGCGAATTTACCGCCGCTTTCTTTATCTTGTACCCAAATCTTTGGTGGCACATATTTATTGTTATCCTGACTCATAGTCTATCCTCAATGTATATTTATGACTGTCGCGAAGGTTTACTATAACGAGAACCCATAGCGATATTAAAGTCCTCTCTTGTAATCAATGTTGTGCTTCTACTGTCCTCGTTACTTTGAGTCACTTTTATTCTGTCGCAGGCTTTCTTATACTACTCAGCTTGCATAGTGATCTGCACGTAAATCCGCTATTTTCTTACTTCATAACGAGACGTTCAATGGGACTCACATGGTAACGCTCACTCCGACCCAAGAAAAATACCTACCCTATGTCCTAGCGGTAGCGTTATTTATGCAAATCTTAGACGCCACTATACTGAACACCTCATTGCCACAAATGGCGCAGGCGTTGGGTGAATCGCCACTGAAGATGCAATGGGCCGTGATCAGTTATGCCTTGACCTTGGCTATCTTTATCCCCATCAGTGGTTTTTTGGCGGATAAATATGGCACGCGCCGCGTATTCCTATCGGCCATCATCATTTTTTGTATTGGCTCACTACTGTGTGCTGCCTCACCCACACTAGATTTTTTGATTGGCTCACGCATCGTTCAAGGCATTGGCGGTGCGATGATGACGCCCGTTGCTCGTTTGATACTGGTTAAGTCTTATCCTCGCAACAAGCTCTTGACTGTGATGAACTTTGCGGTGATACCGGCATTGGTCGCGCCCTTAGTAGGACCCGTACTGGGTGGTTATATCGTTCAGTACGCCAGCTGGCACTGGATATTTTTAATCAATATACCGATGGGTGTGGTCGGTTTTATCATGGGAAAAAAACTGGTACCAGCGCTATTTGAGGATACCAAGCGTCTAGATTGGACAGGGTTTTTATTGTTTGCGGCAGCAGCTTGCGGGTTCACGCTGGCTGTCGAGTTTGGCTCACAGACAGGTCGCGGGCTTTATGGCATATTGCTCGGTTTGATTGCAAGTCTGCTGATCGGTGCATATGTCTGGCATGCCAAGCGACACGCAGCCCCCTTGTTTCCACTGAGTTTATTTGACATTCGCACCTTTCGAATCGGTATCACAGGCAATCTATTCACGCGGCTTGGTATCAGTGCCGTGCCTTTTTTGTTGCCGTTACTACTACAAGTGGTGTTTGAGTACTCGCCTTCGCAGGCAGGTTGGTTACTTGCGCCAATTGCGGTTGGGGCTATTGGCATCAAACCTTGGGTCAGTAAGATTATTCAGCGGTTTAGCTATCGTAAAGTGCTTGTCTACAATACTTTGTTTATGGGCTCACTCATCATTGTACTAGCGCAATTCAACGATGCGTCGCAGTGGCTATGGTTTATACCTATCTTGACTATCATGGGGGCTTGCAACTCCATGCAGTTCAGTGCGATGAATACGATTACTATTGGTGATCTAGAGGGTGCTCAGACCAGTAGCGGCAACAGCCTCATGGCGGTCAATCAGCAATTGGCGATTAGCTTCGGTATTGCGTTTGGGGCAGCTGTGTTGACTCTATTACGTGAGCGTCTGCAAATGGATACACTAGCGGCGTTCCAAACCACTTATTGGATATTAGGAATCTTGACCATTCTCTCGGGGTTGTATTTTTTACGACTAAAACCTGAAGATGGACGCGGTTTGTATTAGGGCGTGTAGCCGAAACATTACGAATATCTTATCTATAGACATAAAAAAGCCAGTATACGATTGGATTATCAATCATATACTGGCTTTTTTATGACGATTCAGATTAATAAATACTATTATGCGTCATCATCATTCATTTGCGATTGGATGTATCGTTCCACCCCGACACTCTTGATCAAGTCTTCTTGCGTCTCTAACCAATCTTCATACTCTTCATTACCATCTTTTAGCGTGACTAATAGCTGGCGAGAGACATAATCAGACTTTGTCTCACATAGCGTGATGGCATCAGTTAGAATACCAAACTTTTGCTTTTCGAGACGTAGGTTACATTCAATGATTTCTGGCACGTCTTCGCCGACTAGCACCTTGCCCAGTTCCTGCAAGTTTGGCAAGCCGTCTAGCAGCAAGATACGGGCGATTAAATCATCTGACCATTTCATCTCAGCAATAGATTGCTTATACAATGAGTCATTGAGCGCTTCTAACCCCCAATGACGGGCAATGCGTGCATGCAAAAAATACTGGTTGATGGCAATCAGCGACTGCCCAAGTACTTTGTTTAAAGCGCGAATAACCTCTTTATCCCCTTTCATGACCTTTCTCCCTCTCTATTTGTTATTTATGCGAAATACTGTGATTGCTATTCATGCAAATGATGATATCAAACAAGATTAGGAGCGACTTCAGCCATTTGGCTTTGTAGGTAATTAGGTAGACCAATCATATCAATTAGGCGCAGTTGTTGCTCAAGCCAATGCGCATGATCTTCTTCTGTATCTTTTAGCTGCTCGACCAACATCTCACGCGTGACATAGTCATGCTCTGCTTCACAAAGTGCAATACCGTCTTTTAGATGCTGTTGTACTTGGTATTCTAAATCCAAGTCAAGCTGCAACATATCAGGAACGGTCGCACCAATGTTAATGGCATTGACAGTCATTTTAGGTATACCGCTTAGCATCAAAATACGACGAATGATAGCCTGTGCGTGTAGCGTCTCGTCTTCCATCTCATGATGGATACGATCGTATAATTTGCCATAATGCCACTCAGCATACATCTCTGAATGGATGAAATATTGGTCACGAGCGGCCAGCTCACCACCCAACAAGAAATTCAAATAATCAATGACTTTTTGGCTACCTATCATAACGCATACTCCCCTATTTATTTTTACGGATCACCATACATTCACAATTTACCATATAAATTAGCACGATTGGCAAATTGACCAGTAAAGGTCAACATAAATAAAATCTCTTATAATCCTAGGTAAATATAGTAGCATACAGGCGCTGTATAGGGTGTAACGTTATGAACTAAGAATAAGATGCTAATTGAGAATCATAATTAGCTGCATCTAGCATGATATTATCTCGTATAAACCATGCTGACGTATTAGGACGCTTGCAAGCTACCTGTGTCATAAAGAAAGTTAGCTGCAAAATATTGAATATATTTCATCGTATTAGATAATGAGAATAGGTGATTAAAGCCTGTCCTCATTGTAAAAATGATGATCAAAATTTAGCTATTTTTAGCCCATTTAGAGGACACAGCTTAGTAGTGTTTAAACGGCGTAAGCTAAGACATCAAGTTTAGCATGGTGTTCTTCTAGGTAATCATTGACCATCGGCTCACAGCAGCCACAACACGTTGCCACATCGAGCGTATCTTTTAGACCATCAAGACTATCGATACCTGCAGCGATGGCTGCCTTGATTTGCTTTTCTTTTACGTTGTTACAGATACATACGTACATGGATTGGCTCCTCTGAATACCACTATTCGATAATGACTGCATACGACGCTTATATAGGAAACATGCATGATAAGGGTCGTCGATAGATGGATCGTTGACTGTTTTTTTGCACTGATACTACTTTTCAGTCGTTAGAAGTCAGTACTTCCGATCACGTTTATCGCTTGTAGTATAATAACGATAATTATTATCATTTTCAATCACATTCGATATATTTGTCAGTTATGGCAATATCTTTGTGTTACGCTAGATATATTTATATAGGTGGATATACATGCGCATGTAACCCAATATTATCAAAGGTAGTAAATTAACGATGAACTGTAAATTTGTTTACTTTTTAATCGATTTTATAGATGACTGCTGTTATATTGAACCCCTATTTACGAAGCCCATTGGAATTTGCCTATGTCTGATAATAATTTTACGATACGACCTATCGATTTATTCAAAGTCTTATCTGATCCGACACGTCTAAAAATATTTCAAATTCTTTTTAAAAAAGAAGCACGTTGCGTGGGTGATTTGGTAGATATGCTGGATCAGCCACAGCCAACGATATCGCGACACCTGAATCATTTGAAAAAATTGGGTATTTTGAGCTGTGTACGTGATGGTACGTGGATGTGGTATGAAGTGGCTGATGACTTACCAGAGTGGTGTCAGGATATTTTAGACATCACCTACGAGCAAATCTCTCCAAGAGAAAAAGGTAGAGAGATATCGGATCTTGCTTAGAGACTATAGTTAATCCTCTATAAATTGGGTACGGCGTCAGTCTCGCTTAGCCCATTTAGAGGACTATCGAGTGAATTGAAAACACGCCCTAACAGTGTCCAAGACAATATATCGAAGACAGCGCCCCAAACCAAAAAAGACCTACATGTGTGGATCTTTTTTATTCAGATTGTTATAGATTAAAAGCTAAAAGTTTAGACCAAATCTAAGAAATCACTGATAAAGGCGCTGGCTGGTTGGTGTATCAGTTCCTCTGACGTCCCTACCTGCTCCACTCGCCCTTGGTTCATGACAACGATTTCATCAGATACTGCGCGTGCTTCTTCTTGATCATGTGTCACCATAATACTGGTGATACCAAGCTCGTGGTGGATGTTTTTTAGCCATGTGCGTAGCTCCTTACGTACTTTGGCGTCTAACGCCCCAAACGGCTCATCAAGTAATAACAGTTTCGGCTTCACAGCGAGTGCCCTTGCCAGCGCAATTCGCTGACGCTGGCCGCCTGATAGCTGATGTGGATAGGCATTGGCAATTTGTGGCAGCTGTACGAGCTCTAATAGCTCTGCCACGCGCTTATTGATATCAGCCTTGCTAGGACGGTCTTTTTTTGGCAATAACGTCAGTCCAAACGCGACATTATCAGCGATGTTTTTGTGACGAAATAAGGCATAATGCTGAAACATGAAGCCAATATGACGTTTTTGCACAGGCGTATTGGTCACATCTAGCTCATCAAACAATATTTGCCCTGAGTCAGCATACTCAAGACCAGCGATGATACGCAATAGCGTCGTTTTACCACATCCTGAAGGCCCTAGTAAGGTGGTCAGCTTGCCAGTAGGCACCGTGATATTGATATTGTCTAAGGCGGTAAAATTACCGAATTTTTTATTAACGCTGCGAATCTCGATGCTCATAATCGTATCTCTTATTATATTTTTTGTCGTATCGTGACTTATTTATCACTGCTATTTTTAGTCGTAACAACCGTAGCATTGGCACTCACTGATAGCTCAGGTATATTGGCCAGTCGCTCAGATTTAGCAAACTTGCGCTCTTGTAGCTTCGTCATGACTTGCTGAATAAGTAGCGTCACGAGAGCTAGTGCAGCAAGTAAGCTAGATAAGGCAAAAGCGGCGGTAAAGTTATAATCGTTATAAGCAATCTCGACTAATAGCGGCATGGTATTGGTCTCACCGCGAATGTGACCGGATACCACACTGACAGCACCAAACTCACCCATCGCCCGCGCATTGGTCAAAATCAAGCCATATAACAGTGCCCACTTGATATTTGGCAATGTCACATGCCAGAAAGTCTGCCAACCAGTCGCGCCCAACGTCAATGCTGCCTGCTCTTCACTGTCGCCTTGAGTCTGCATCAGCGGTATTAGCTCACGTGCCACAAACGGAAAGGTGACAAATAACGTCGCCAAGACAATACCAGGAACGGCGTAAATCACTTGGAAGCCCATGCTCTCAAGCCAGCCACCAACCGTAGAGTTAAGCCCAAATAGCAATATGAACATCAAGCCTGCGACCACTGGTGATACTGAAAATGGCAAATCAAGTAACGTGGTGACCAACTGCTTACCTTTAAACTGATAGCGGGTGACCAACCATGCAATCGCGATGCCCATCACCATATTAATCGGCAAGACGATGGCAGCGGTAATTAGCGTCAGCTTAATGGCTTGCAACGCTTCAGGATCAACCAGTGAAGCGACATACAACTGCCAGCCACCTTTAAAGGCTTCATAGAACACCGCTAGCAACGGTATCACTAGCATTACAACCATGAATAGCACAGCGATACCGATAAAGATACGGCGTATCCATGGCGTGTCTTTGGTTGCCGCGTTACTTTGGTAGTCGTAGCTGTTAGATATTTGCATGTTAGCGAGCTCCTACACGGCGCGACAGCTTCCACTGCACAATATTAATGGTTAATAAAATCACAAATGAGATGAGTAGCATAAATAGCGCGACCGCAGAGGCGCCTTGAATATCAAAATTATCAAGCTTACTGATAATAATCAGTGGTAAAATCTCAGACTGCATTGGAATATTGCCCGCGATAAAGATCACCGAGCCATACTCGCCAGTAGCACGAGCAAACATCATACCTGCGCCCATTAGTAATGCTGGTAGCAACTCTGGCAAAATGACTTTACGAAAAGTAGTGAATCGATTGGCACCCAATACTGCTGCGGCTTCTTCAAATTCAACCGATAGCTCAGCCAATACAGGCTGTACAGCCCGAACAATAAAGGGAAAGCTAACCACAACCAACGCCAACCAAATACCTATCGGTGTAAAGGCTACCTGTATATCGAACTTGGCAAACCATTGCCCCATCAAACCATTTGGCGCATAAAGCGTCGCAAGTGAGATACCAGTGACCGCTGTTGGTAAAGCAAATGGCAAGTCAACCAAGGCATTAATTAAGGACTTGCCCCAAAACTCATAACGTACCAATACCCAAGCGACCAACGTACCGAATACCATATTGGTAAGCATGGCTAAAAATGACATCCATAAGCTCAGCTTGATAGCGGCAGTCACTGTCGGCTGGCTAATCGTTTCCCAAAAACCCGTCCAACCCATCTGCGTTGTGGTATAAGCCATCATCGCAAACGGCAACACCACCAATAGCGATAAGCTAAAAACAGTAATGCCCATGCTTAGACCAAACCCCGGCATCACATTGCGTTGACGCAAGCGTGTCAGCCAACCTTTATTAGGAAGGGGTTTGCTGGTAGAAGATGTGGGTGCACTCATAGTGATATCCTGTTGCCCAACTGATGGTACTTATCGTAAGACCATGTTATATCGAACTTATTATTAGGGCGTGTCTTCATTTCAAAAATGGTGGTAAAAATGAGATAAATTGCCGTCAAACAAGAAAAATAGCGCAGATAATATCGGGATATTAGCCAGCTATTTGACGATGTTTGGCAAGATTTAGCCATTTTTAGCCCATTTAGATGACTATCGAGTGAATTGAAGACACGCCCTAGTATGCTTACGGTATAAAGGACATAGTGCGTACGACCATGTCCTTTATGGAATTTATTATGAATGACTACATCACCTGATTTATAGCAAAGTAATCACCTTTACTAAATGGCTATCAGTGATCATTCTTGTCTTAGTCATTTGCTACTGTGGTGCATTAATGGCCAGTTGGTCAAACACGCCACCATCGCTGAAGTACGTACCCATGATGTCATCCCATGAACCAAAGGCATCATTCGGACGGAACGTTTCAACAGGTGGTAATTTATCACCATTTTTATCAAGCACGCTTTGCACGCTAGGACGTAGATAAAGATCGGCGGCTAACTGTTGAGCCGGCTCGCTCCATAAGTAATCCAAATAAGCTTTTGCTGCGTCTGTTGTGCCTTTCTTATCCGTTACTGATTTGACAATCGCCACTGGGCTTTCTGATTTAATCGAGTATTTTGGATAAACGATATCGACTTGACCAGCGCCAAAATCAGTCGCTGCAAGGTTGGCTTCGTTTTCAAAAGTAACCAAAACGTCACCGATACCACGCTGAACGAACGTAGTCGTTGCAGCACGTCCACCATTCTCATAAACTTTGACATTTTTTAGCATGTCTTTGACATAGCCTTTAGCCTTGGTTTCATCTTGGTTAAAAGCATGCAGACCATAGCCATAAGCACCTAAGAATGCATAACGACCATTACCCGTGACTTTCGGGTTTGCCATCACAATCTCAAGACCGTCTTTGGTCAAATCTTCCCAATCATTAATGTCTTTTGGGTTGCCTTTACGTACCAAAAACACGATGGTGCTGGTAAAAGGCACGGCGTTGTCAGGGAACTTGCTTTCCCAATCTGATTCAACCAAGCCTTTTTTCTCAAGCAGCTCAATATCAGACCCTTGGTTCATGGTGGCAACGTCTGCTTGTAGACCGTTAGCGACAGACAATGCCTGCTTGCTTGAGCCACCATGTGACTGTTTGATTAGGATGTTACTGTTTGGGTTTTCAGCTTTGTAATGCTCAACGAATAATGGGTTGTAGTCTTTATAAAAATCACGTGCCACATCATAAGAGACATTTAGCAACTCGATATCTTGAGTGTCTGTTGCTGCTGTGCCATCTGTATCTGTCTGCTCGCTGTTGCTACAGCCGACCAGACCCAAAGTTAATGCCACACCGGCAATACTTAAAACGTTCAGTGTTTTACTTTTTTGTTGATAGCGCACAGCGTATGTCATAAATCCCTCAAAGATATCTGTTAAGTAATGCAAGTATGCTAACAGCGCCATCTTATTATGTTTAATGATGAATATGCGTATGTTATTGCCAAAACGGAATAACAAGAGCATAACGTTAAACTTATCAATCAGTTGGCAAAATCCTACTAGGAGAGCCTCATTTATAAAGACTCAAAAGCGGATACGATTGACGGTATTTTCTACCTGACAGCTGGCAAGTTATGCATGACTTTATAGATTGCTTTATAGATTACTTTACAGACTACTTTTTCACACTTGCCAGCTGATCGAATCGTCCGCCATCGACAAAGAACGTATCCATAATCTGCGTCCAAGCACCAAAGACAGCCACTGGCTCGAAAGTCGCAATCTCAGGCAATGTGTCTCTATGATCAGCAAGCACTTCTGCATTACTAGGGCGCATATACATCTCTGCCATGAGCTCCTGAGCAGGTACATCCCACAGACCTTGTAGGTAAGCACTTGCGGCATCTGTATTACCGCTCTTATCCGTAACGGCAGTGACGACCGCCACTGGATTAGCAATCACAATAGAGTAGCTTGGATAAACGATATCGACTTTGCCTTTGGCAAATTCCTTGGCAGCCAAATGTGCTTCATTTTCAGTTGTGATGAGCACATCCCCTAACCCGCGCTGGGTAAAGCTGGTCGTCGCCGCACGCGCACCATTGTCATAAGTGACCACGTTTGCCAATAATTTCTTGATAAAGTCATCGGTTTTGGTAGGCGTTTCCACGCTTTCTTTGAATTGATGCAGACCGTAGCCATAAGCACCCAAGAAAGCATAACGCGCTGTGCCACTGGTTTTTGGGTTTGGTATGACCACATCGATATCATTGCGTGCCAAGTCCGACCAGTCTTTGATATTTTTTGGATTGCCAGAACGGACCAGTAGCACCATGGTACTGGTATAAGGCACTGCATTATTAGGGAATGCCTGCTTCCAATCAGTGGCTACTAGCCCTTTTTCTACCAACAAGTTCATGTCGCTTTCTTGGTTTAAAGTTGCCACATCTGCTTGCAAACCATTGGCAATAGACAGCGCTTGCTTGCTCGATCCGCCATGTGACTGATTGACCTTGACCTTGCTACCTGGATGCTCTTTTTGATAACTTGCACTGAATAGAGTGTTGTAGTCTTTATAAAAATCGCGTGATACATCATAGGAGACATTCAATAAGCTAATATCTTGCGAGTCTCCCGCTGTCGATGTGTCTTGCGATGTAGATTCATTAGAGTTACAACCTGCTATGAGCACCGTAACGGCCAGTACGCTACCCACTTTTAAGGTGATATTAGACAGTTTTGATGGTATGGCTGATTGCATGATTTTCTTCTTAATAGATAATTGGGCGTTGGCAAAATAGTGGGCACTTTATTATTAATATTGCAGCCCAACGTATTTCGAAAATCACCCTATGGATAATAAAAGATATGCTAGCAGTTTGTGTACCGGACTCTTAGTGACGAATTCGCTTATCGAGTGGTTAACTTGGCATAAGCAAATTTTTCGATTGTCTTTAACTATCTGTTTTTACTTGATTTTATAAAACATTATAAGGATATGAGTTTTCTGACTAAGACTTCACAAAAAAGGGATCAAACGATAATCGTATGATCCCTTCCTTTAAATACAGCTTTTTGGATATCGTTAAATACCGTAGTCAGTCAGATGCTGTTAGATAGTCGGTTCAATATAATTTGGATACAAGGAAGGCGAATGAAAGTACTACAAGTCGTAGACTAAGCGAGCCTGACACCGTATCCAATTTATAGAGGATTGACTATACCGCAGAAGCACCAGTTAACTTAACTTCAGCACGCTCTTCTTTTGCGATACCTGCATAGTAATCACGCAATATTTGTAGCACTTCTGGACGACTAAAGTTCTCTGGTACCACTTCATCTTCTGATAGTGCTTTACGTAGTTTTGTTCCAGATACTTTGACGTGCTCAGAAGCATCATGCGGGCAAGTTTTGTCTGACGCCATCGCATTACAAGCGTTACACCAGAACGTCCAGCCAATTTTTAATGGTTGAGTAATGAGGTCGTCTTTACCGACGTGATCAAAGATGGTCTGCGCATCAAAAGCACCATAATAATCACCAACACCTGCATGATCACGGCCTACAATCAGATGGCTACAGCCATAGTTTTGACGGAATAGCGCATGTAACAACGCTTCACGTGGGCCTGCATAGCGCATATCTAGCGGATAACCAGCTTGAATCACAGTATCTTGTCTAAAGTAATTATCAATCAAAGTTTTGATCGCCTCTTGACGGACGTCTGCTGGGATATCACCTGGCTTCAATGCGCCTAATAATGAGTGAATCAATACGCCATCACAAATCTCGATGGCAATCTTGGCAAGATATTCGTGTGAGCGGTGCATTGGGTTACGTGTTTGGAATGCCGCAACCGTTTTCCAGCCTTTGGCATCCAATATTTCACGCGTTTCAGCTGGCGTTTTATAAATCTCAGGATACAGTGTTGGGAACTCGCCTTCGCTCAATACTTCTACGCTACCTGCAATATTGACGTCATCTTGACTCAATACTTGCTGTACGCCTGGATGCTCGCTATCAGTCGTCGTAAAGACTTGCTGGCACTCATGCGCTTTATCGATGGTATAGGTTTCTTCTACCGTTAAGATGCCCATGACTTCACCATCTTGGGCGACCAATGCGACTTTATCGCCTTGATTTAAACTATCGGCAGTGGCTTTAGGTGCTGACAACGTAATAGGAATCGGCCAAAATAAGCCTGCGTTGTCGCCACTTTGCAAGCGCATGTTGTCAACGACACCTTGCCAATCCGCTTGATTCATAAAGCCGTTCAGTGGTGTAAAGCCACCAATACCGAACATAATTAAATCGCCGCGCTCACGAGAGCTTAAGGTAATGGTCGGTAATGTGCTGGCAAGCTCTAATGCTTGAGTACGTGCATCACCATTTAATAATAGTGGTTTGAGTACATCGCTGCCATGTGGAGGAACGAGTTGTGATGGCTTTTGATTAGCAATAGTAGATGTCATAGTAATTTTAAAACCTCAATGTATAGAAAAAAGAGTTGAATAACAGCAAGTGAATGGCTTAAAAGGTAACTTTATGAATAAGATGCTAACGATCGTCAGTTAAAGTCGTGCATTACCAGATATTAAATTTTAGGGGTTAAATTTGATAAGCATAGGCTACCTAACTTTCGTTATGAAAATTTATGCTGTGTTTGGATATGTATATGTCTTAAAGGAATTTATGTTTTGAAGTACAAGCTTATATGATGTAAAGCTGAACGGTACACATTGCGATCGACAACAAAATATATTACACAAGCAAATCATTTTCGTCGCTGCTTTTAAGACTAAAAACAAAATTGAGATTACGTCATGTATCAATATAATTACGCTGACCAAACCTTGGTAGAAGAACGAGTCGCTCAGTTTCGCGACCAAACCGAACGGTTTTTGGCGGGTGAACTGCCAGAAGAGCAATTTTTGCCGCTGCGGTTGCAAAACGGCCTTTATATTCAGCGTTATGCGCCGATGTTACGTATTGCTATTCCTTACGGTCTACTAGCCAGCTATCAACTGCGTAAATTGGCAGAGATTACCCGTAAATACGATAAAGGTTACGGACACTTCACGACCCGTACCAATATCCAGCTAAACTGGCCAAAGCTAGAAGATGTGCCAGATATTTTGGCGGAGCTGGCATCAGTACAAATGCATGCCATTCAAACCTCGGGCAACTGTATTCGTAACACGACTACCGATCCTTATGCGGGTATTCATCAAGAAGAGATTGCGGATCCACGCCCTTATTGCGAAATTATCCGTCAGTGGTCTACCTTTCATCCTGAATTTGCTTTTTTACCGCGTAAATTTAAGATTGCTGTCGTTGGTACTGCCAATGACCGCGCGGCGACACAAGTACATGATGTTGGATTACATGTAAAAACCAATGATGCAGGTGAGATTGGTTTTGAAGTATTGGTGGGTGGCGGTCTTGGCCGTACGCCAGTGATTGGTAAAGTAATTAACGAATTCTTGCCACGTCAGCATCTGCTTAGCTATTTAGACGCTATTTTGCGCGTTTATAACCTGCATGGTCGCCGTGACAATAAATACAAAGCGCGTATCAAAATATTGGTCGAGAGCATGGGCGGTCCTGCCTTTGCTAAATTGGTCGATGCTGAGTGGGAAGCCCATACCAAAGACGGTCCACTGACGCTAACCGATGCAAACTTTGATACTGCCATCAGTTTCTTTAGTGAGCCTGACTATGTTGGTTTTGATGCGCTACAAGTACAGTCTGACTTGCAACAGCAACTCAATGCGAATAAAGATTTTGCCGATTGGTACAACCAAAATACAGTCGCGCATAAAATAGCAGGCTATCGCGCCGTCGTAATTTCTCTAAAAGCAGGCTTGGTCGACGGAACCTACGTACCATCTGGTGATGTCAGCGAGTCACAAATGGATGCTCTCGCTGATCTGTCAGACAAATATAGCTTTGGTGAATTGCGTGGTACTTATCAGCAAAATCTCGTCTTCTCTGATGTGCAAACCAATCAACTATATGAGCTATGGGAACAGTTGGCGGATTTGCATTTAGCACGTGCCAACATAAACACGCTAACCGATATGATTGTTTGCCCAGGTTGGGACTATTGCTCGCTCGCCAATGCCACGACTCACAACATCGCTGAGCAAATCGAAAAGCAATTTGATGATCTAGATTACCTTTATGACTTGGGTGAAATCCGCCTAAACATGTCTGGCTGCATGAATGCCTGTGCTCATCACCATACCGGTGATATCGGTATCCTTGGTGTTGATAAAAAGGGTGAGCATTGGTATCAAATCAGCCTCGGCGGCAACTCTAGCAACGATGCCAAAGTCGGTAAAATATTGGGTAAAGCAGTACCAGCCGAAGATGTGGCGATTACCCTACAAAAAATACTGGACGTCTATGTAGAGCAGCGCGTGAGCAATGAGAACGACGTAGAAGCCTTTAGTGACTTGGTCAATCGCGTTGGCGTGGCACCTTTTAAGGAGAAGGTCTATGGGTAATCATCATGTATTAAATAGCGATGGTATCGATATCAGTCAGACCGATACGTGGCTAGCGCTCACCACTAATGAGCTGCCAGAAGGCGTTGCCCTGACCCATATCTCACTGCTTGAGCTATTACATAAATCAGAAAAAATAGATGTGCTGTTGCCACTTGATGATTTGTTAGACGCTACAGGCAGGATTGCAGGCGGACTCTTACAACAAGTACGCGAGTTGTTGTCTCAACATACTAGCCGTACAGGCGTTTGGGTGACATCGGATAGCGATACGGATGTATTGGTTGGCTTGTCAGAGTTTTTATTACAGCAAGACTTGATCGTCATTCATGTGCCGTTGTTTGTTGATGGGCGCGGCTTCAGTTTTGCACAGACGTTACGTCAAATGGGTTACGAAGGCGAGATTCGTATGGCTGGCAAGTTTGGCCGTGACCAAATCGCTTATCTGTTACGTTCTGGTGCAGATAGCTTTGTGCTCAGTGAGCATGATATGCAATCAATTTCTGATATTGGTCAAGCATTTAACGCGCTTGCCAGTAGCTACGATGGTCGAAATGCTGCTGCATTACCGATGTTTGCTAACGTTTAATTTACCATCCGTTATTTATTTAATTTTCACCAAATTTATTGTTAAACCAATCCCATTGTAAGGAATGTATCATGAGTCAATTACACCCAAATCTAGATATCGATCAAGCCAATCAAGAGCTAAACGGTAAGTCGCCAGAAGAGATCGTCTCATGGGCACTAAGCCAAGCTAAAAACCCAATCATTACGACTAACTTTCGTCCTTACGAATCAGCGATTTTACATCTAGTTGCCAAGCAGCGTCCAGATATCACTGTATTGTGGGTAGATTCAGGCTACAACACGGATGCGACGTATCAATTTGCTAATAAAGTCATTCGTGACCTCAATCTAAATGTCGTTACTTATATCCCTAAGCAAACCGCTGCACATCGTGATGCGACCATGAATGGTATTCCTGGTATTGATAATCCACAGCATGATGAGTTTACTGAGCAAGTAAAACTTGAGCCATTCCGCCGTGCGTTAGATGAATTGAAGCCTGACGTGTGGTTCAATGCGATTCGTAAAGATCAAACAGAATTCCGTCAAGGGCTTGATGTGCTTAGCCTATCAAAAGATGGTGTGTTAAAAGTAGCGCCATTATTTGAAAAAACAGATGCTGATCTAGACGTGTATCTTGAAGAGCATAACCTACCAAATGAGTTTGACTACTTTGATCCAACGAAAGTAGAAGAAAGCCGTGAGTGTGGCTTGCATACTCAGCTGTAATTGTAACGTTTTCTAAATGTCAAAAGCCCTCTCTTAAATTTAAGAGAGGGCTTTTTAATTTTTATAGCCGATTCAATTATTATCTAGCCACTTTTTGCTCGTTTAGTCGTTCTTGTTCAAACTGAGGACACACCCTAGCATCAAATTAATTGCCAACGCCCTTTGGCAGTGCTTTTGCCCAGTACTACCAAAACCAACACCAGACTTAATATCAGTAATAAATACCAAGAGCCAAGCTTACCCCAACCCACCATATGCCATAAATTTTCTTGTGACGGATACTGCCAAATATTAGCAAAAGTAGCAATATTTTCCGCTAACCAAACCAAAAAAGCTAGAAACAATAGTAAGGGTAAAAATGGTAATTGGTATTGCTTGGCATCACATAATTGCAAATTATTTCCGTTATGAATTTGAAAAAACATCTTGGTTTTCCAGAACAAAACGACTGAAGCGAGGAACAATATATTGCGAATATCGGGCACAAAAAATTTAGTAAAGAAGTTAACATAAGACGAAACAGCCAATAAACCTACCCATATTAAACTTGGGAAATTGGTAAAGGAGGCATTAAAAAGCCTTAGGCCACGCGCTATAAAACTGCCCACTGCTGAATACATAAAACCAGCGAAAAGTGGCACGTTTGCAATTTTACAAATGGCTTGCTCGGGATAATCCCAAGAGCCAATTTTGGGATGGGTTAAAAACAGCTCCATGGCCATAGCCAGAATATGAAAAATGGCAATGACCCATACTTCGCGCGGTGTTTCTAGTTTGAAATAAACCAAAAAAACCTGAATCATTAAAGCATACGCCAACAATACATCGTAGCGATAGATGCCAGCAATGGACCAACTCATTTGATGAGTCAGCACAAAGGCCAATAATAAAAGGATTCCAAATAAAGCAGACGCTAAACTCAGCGCGCCGCTACGTAAAATAACGTTCAACACCTTACCTTAAATTAGCACTGCGATGACATCAATCACCGATTCGCGTAAAAAATTCATGGCTGTGTTCATACTCAGGATCAACCCACTGTGTAATCCCTTGCCCCAAGTTAGCGATATAACCTGTATAAATACCATCAGCATAGGCTTCGTTAAGCACAGACATAAATCCTTTTTACGATGGCTTTTTATTCAAAATATTAATGGCTGCCGAACTATAGCAAATTGATAGATAAATAGACAATCTTTCATTATTTCTAAACATCATTTTTCAGCACAGGATGGCTATTTTCAAAATGAGGACAAGGCCTAACCTTACCTTCAATTTTATATACCTATTCCCTTTATCATAAAAAGCCCTCCTCAACATGACGAAAACGAATATGCTAATGCCAATTCACTAGGTGAGTGTGTGCCTGTGATACCTCATAATGGCCGCATCCCTCATATCTTTTCTACCTTTTATAATCAACAACTAAATATATGGTGACATGATGAACACCTTCCCGCTATTTTTTAAATTAGAAGACCGTAAAGTGCTCATTGTGGGCGGCGGCGAAGTGGCACTGCGTAAAGCGGACTTGCTCAGCCGTGCGGGTGCTTGCATCACAGTTCTTGCGCCAGACATAAGCCACGAGCTACAAGCCTTGCTAAGCGATAGTAAGCACCAACTCATCTATGAAAATTATAATAAAGCCTATATGTCAGGCGCACGTGTCATTATCGCGGCTACTGATGACGAAACGCTGAATCATCAAACCCATGCTGACGCCACTGCCCTAAATATTCCAGTCAATGTGGTTGATACGCCGCATTTGTGCGACTTTATATTCCCAGCCATTGTTGATCGCAATCCAATTGTGATTGGCATATCGTCTAACGGTAAAGCGCCCGTATTAGCACGCCTGCTACGAGCACGCCTTGAGACGTTAATCCCGCAAGGCTATGGAAAATTGGCCAAACTCGCTGGCGAGTTCCGAACTGAAGTAAAAGCGAAAATCCCTACTTTAACGGGACGTCGACAGTTCTGGGAGCGCGCATTTGAAGGTCAAGTTAGCCAGCTTATGTTTGCAGGTAATGAAACTGAAGCCACTGCACACTTAAAAGCAGATTTAGAGCGTACCGCAGCGGCTATCAGTAAGAAAAGCGACGATGCAAGTGCGGTAAAAGAGACAGACACGATTGCTGCTACTCTATCCGATGAGTCAGAAAAAAACTTACCAGCCGTTGGTGAAGTCTATATTGTGGGCGCAGGCCCTGGTGATCCAGAGCTGTTGACCTTTAAAGCCTTGCGTCTAATGCAACAAGCGGATGTGGTGTTTTATGATGCGTTAGTTTCACCGCAGGTCTTAGACTTATGCCGCCGTGATGCTGATAAAGTATTTGTCGGTAAAAAACGTAGCAATCATACAGTTGCGCAATTGGGTATCAATGAGCTACTCGTCAATCATGCCAAACTAGGTCGCCGTGTGGTTCGTCTAAAAGGTGGTGATCCGTTTATCTTTGGACGCGGCGGAGAAGAGATCGAAAGCTTGCGGGCGCATGGCGTCCCTTATCAAGTCGTGCCAGGTATCACTGCTGCCAATGCAGCGGCCAGCTATGCAGGGATTCCTTTAACTCACCGTGATCATTCTCAATCAGTGCGCTTTGTGACTGGGTTTTTGAAGGCTGGCGCACCCAACAGCAACTTTAAAAGTTTTTTGAATACTGATGAGACGGTCGTGTTTTATATGGGTCTGCACTCGCTGTCGCGTTTGACTGAAGGCTTGATTGACGCTGGTCGTAGTAGCGAGACGCCGATTGCCATTGTCTCTAATGCGAGTATGCCCAATCAGCAAGTATTGACAGGTACGCTCGCAACGATTGTTGCCAAACAGGAGCAAGCACAATTGCCAACACCTGCCCTACTTATTATGGGCGATGTGGTCAGCTTACATCATGATTTGGCTTGGTATAATTTGCAAAATAAGCAGCACCAAAACAGCGAGACTTCCGCGAAAAACTGGTTGCGTGAGGGATCGAGAGGTGAGGCAGTAAAACCATCGATAGATCAGCAAGCACACGCCCTTTCGATGGTTGCAAACCTTGCAACGCAGCAAGAGGAAGATTTGGAGCAGTTGATTGTTGATTAGTTTCTTTAGGCTGTGTCCTGATTTTTAAAATGAGGACATGCCTTAGTAGAAGTGTAAAATTCATCAAACACCGTATATCGAACTCAGATTCTTTATACTATGTTCTTTATATCTTGGCGTCCGCTCTGTATACAAATCCATTGCTAAACACATATTACTACCTAGTGCTGATTGGGCTTTTAGCGCATAGTATTTACGCTCTAAGTGCTTATTTTCTTCGTGGAAAAGCTCGATGTCTTTAATAAGATTGTTATATATAGGTATAATGCGTGATTCAGAGTCATCAATAAGTTTCATGATCTCCGGTTGCTTGATAAATTTTTGGCGCATATCATCAATATCCCCATTAAGAATCATTTCGGCTAATCTCGCCTTATTATTCACACTGCCTTTTAATCCATGCAATTGACAATATAAATTGTTTTTAACTTTAACGGGATAACTATTACCATCATTTGACTTAAGTACCATGACAATACCTTCGCCATGCGTATCAGCATAGGTAGCATCAACCAAATTATCAATACTACTGTCTAATGGTTTTGCATGTTTGACATAATGAGGGTGTTCGGTCATGTAATGAGTGTCAAACGTGTTCATATCACGTTCATTAATCATAGTTAACCTATCTGTTTCATAACGCACAACAATGTAATTGTTTGGCGATGTCCATTCAAAATTAATCGTGCGACCAAGCTTAGTCGAATGATAAACAAAATCATAATAATCTGAGTTCTCAGGTAAAGAGAGCCAGCGCATCGCTGCTAGTGCCGGATCGCTTGATAGGCTGCTTTTTGTTTTTAATCGCAATTCATCTTTATGTAGATAAGATGACACCAGACTACCATCTAGCTTTTCCATATAAAAAACCAAATCACAAGTGGTGTAATCAACATTACCTTCACTGTAGTTAAAGAATTTATCTGGTGGCAGTGATACTAAGACTGGCTTACTTGCAACAGTTATGTCATAAGTAATACCACGACAGTGCTTGGCATACGGTTGTTGAAAGCCGGCCCATGAAACAAGGCGATAATCAAAAACTCTGTAAGTAATGTCATCTTGTATAAAATCTTTATAAAAGAAAAAATCATTGTGAGAATGTTTGATTAAATCCATCAAACCAAAATAAACATCTAATGC
>NZ_JASDDJ010000109.1 GCF_030407455.1 Psychrobacter sp. 5A.1 | reverse complement strand
GTGGTAATCCCATATTCCACTATAGATCATTTCTTTGAATAGCTTTGTTCTTAAAACTATATCATCACCAGTCATATCTTCATCAAAGCATTGTATTTTATCAATGACTTTCTTTCTGAAAATAACTCCTTGAATATAGAAAGCACCGAATTTAGTATATTCAAAATCTAATAGCTCTTCTAAACTAGGCTTTTCGGTAGTATCTATTGGTAATTTGGGTAATACATTGTTAATGAAACTACTATCGTTAATAGTAACTACTTTTTTAGCGGCAACAAAAGCTAATTTTGGATTAGTATTCATTATTTTTATTTCTTCTAGAATAGACTTGGAATTAAAAATATCGTCTAGCGAAATAAATGTTATCAAACCTCCTTTAGCAAAATTACAAGCGATATTCAGATTTTTTCCGATATTTCCTGTATTCTCTTGAGTAATGATTTTTAGCTCAAAAGGAAATTCTTTTTTTATTTTCTTTAATAATGTAACGCTATTATCACTAGAACCATCATCAACGACGATTACTTCAATATGAGGATAATCTATTCGTTTAATAGAGTCTAAGTTCTCTCGTAAAAAATCTGCATGGTTATATCCAAGGCAACAGATAGATAGTAATCCTTCATTAGTTTTCATATTGTAATCCAATAGTCAAAAATTTATTTTATTTTCCAAGAATTACATAGCTTTATTATATTTTGGACAGCTTCTATGGTTATTACATGACTAATTGGTAAGCTCAGTACTTCTTCATGTATTTTTTCCGAAACAGGGTAGCTTAAGTTATTCCACTCTTTATAAGCTTGTTGTTTGTGTGGGGGTACTGGGTAATGTATCAATGTCTGAATCCCATTCTCAGCTAAGTAATTCTGTAGCGCATCTCGTTGCTTACAGCGAATTACAAATACATGCCATACATGAGCGTCATTATGTGGCTCAGGTAATACTATATCTAAGTTATTGATACCCTCAATATAAGCTGCTGCAATTTTACGACGATGTATAATTTCTTCATCAAGATGACGTAGTTTTACACTGAGCATGGCCGCTTGAATCTCGTCTAATCGGCTGTTTACCCCTTGAAAAAGATTTTTATATTTTTCATGTGAGCCGTAGTTACGTAGAGCACGCAATGTATTTGCAAGCTCATCATCATTAGTTGTTACTGTACCTGCATCACCTAGTGCACCTAGGTTTTTACCTGGATAGAAACTGAACCCTGAAGCATTACCCCAGCTCCCTGCTTTCTGACCGTTGATACTTGCGCCGTGAGCTTGGGCAGAGTCTTCCAAGACTAGTAGGTTATGGCGTTGAGAAATATCCATAATAGACGGCATGTTAGCCAATCGTCCATATAGATGCACAGGCAATATTACTTTTGTTTTATCTGTAATCGCAGCTTGAATTTTCTCAGGGCAAATATTATAAGTTGTGATGTTTGGCTCAACTAGAACAGGTATTAGATTGTTAGCACTAATGGCTAAAATACTCGCAATATAAGTATTGGATGGAACGATAACTTCATCACCATCCTGAAGCTTACCCAGTTCTTTCCAAGCCCTTAAGGTGAGAATTAAAGCATCCAAACCATTAGCAACACCAATAGCATGTTTGGTGCCACAATAGCTAGCAAAGTCTTGTTCGAACTGTTCAAGCTCATTGCCATTAATATACCAGCCTGAATCAATAACACGGGTACAAGCAGTAATAAGTTCATCACGATACTGCGCATTAATAGCTTTGAGATCTAAGAAAGGAGTCATATTATTTACCTAAGAAATAAATATTTCGGTAGTGCTGGTTGTAAGCGCTTTGTATCAACCGTACATACAGTTTCGAAAGTTAATTAATTTATAGAGGGTTGAATATATCTTTGAAACGAGATTTTTTGCATATTGTTCAATAAAACGTACAGAATTATAGTTTCCCGAAATACTCGAAAATTCTTGCAGATTGACATTAGCCATCATCTGAGTATATGAAGCTATCATACCAACTTGAATTTTTGTATAGAAAATGAATTCCGTACGTTCATATTTATTCGCTAATCCATAATTTAATTATTTCTTCAGGATAACCACGATGAAAATGCTTACGCCATGGATAGGCATTACCACTCCCATCATTTAATTGTATTTTCGATGTTGAGCATATTTTTTTAGCAGGAGAACCTGCATAGATAGTATCTGCTTCTGTTATACCTTTTACTGAAGAGTGTGCACCGATGAGGCAGCCATTACTAATAATGGTTCCTGGAAGGATTACGCTCATAGTGGCAATAACGGCATAATCTTCAACAGTCACGCCAAGCAAAGTATCACTAGGAGGGTGTGGATCGTTTGTTAAAACGACGTAAGGAAAAATCCAGACAAAGTTCCCAATTTTACTTTTTTGACCGATATGAACATTACTGTGAAAACGTACAAAATCACCTATCTCACAATGGCCCTGTAAGTCGGATAGAGTGCCTATTTGCAAATTCTTCCCAGCTTGTACTTTTTCACGAACTGTTACTCTATGCCCTGTAATTAATGACTCCAAAAAAACAGATCCTTCATAGAAGATACTGTGTGATCTAATATGTGAGTTTGCACCTATATATAGTTTATCACCATTTGAAAAGTTATTAGCGATACCTATCTCACAAAATGCTTCGATGATTGTATTTTCAGCTATTTCAACATTATCATAAATTATTGTATAAGCACCGATTCTGACATTGGTATTAATTATAGCTTTATCAGAAACTATAGCAGTAGGGTGAATATTCATAAATACCTCAAGAAATTATCGTAATCACGAATGTAGTCTGTTTCGTCATAATACTCACTGGCTAAAACTAGTAATACACAGTCTTCTGAAAAATCATGCATCTCACGCCAAACCAAGTCTTCAATGAGTAAACCAGTCTGAGGATTATTGAGGATAATGTTTTTTTTATGTTTGCCATCATCCAATAAAATACGACAGCTACCTTTTACACAGATTAATACTTGTTTTAGATCTCGATGAGCATGAAAACCTCGAGAGACACCGCTCAACGTATCAAAAATATAGTAGACACGCCTTATATTGAAAGGTATATCAATCAAAGTTTCGAGAGCAATCAAGGATCCTCTGTTGTCACCGATAGTTGAAAAGTTTAATGTTTTGACTAGTTTCATTGTCTGCCTATTGTTTAGATATATAAAAAGTATTGCGAAGAAGGTGGCACAAATCGCTAGTAAATATATAAATTTCCTACGTTTTCGCACTAAGTTAGTATATTTATCTTACGTTCTAAAGTAGTTTTCATTTACATCCTCCAAAGATAATTAATGGCTTTTCTCGATGTTTTTCAACTCTTTCTCAATATTAAATTGAGTGATGTTATATATTTTTTTTAAGAATGAATTTGATAGCCGATTAACTCTCTTGTTGCTACTAATTTTAACATTTGGTCGCAACCTATTTTGAACTATACTAAAACCTTGGGTTTTTAAATTAGTATTATTAGGATTGGTTTCCCATTGATCAAAATAGGATCTACGATGAGAAAAATAAAACTTGCTTTCTAATGGCCTCAACTTATGACATCCTAAGAATGGATAAGTGTAAATGTAAGGTTTCGATGAGTACTTGGAGTTCATTAAAAGAAATGTGCAAATCAATCTTTCGAAAATAAATGGATAAAAACTTGCTTCTGTATTATATTGAGTCTTAGAAAAATATTGCGCTTTCTTCAAGTCGGGCATTTTTTCAACTGATGAATCTAAGTGCTTTACAAATTTAATAAAATTATCTAAAAAAGGCTTAGATGCTACCCAGTAATTACAATATATAGT
>NZ_JASDDJ010000108.1 GCF_030407455.1 Psychrobacter sp. 5A.1 | reverse complement strand
ATTGTATAGTATACAAAAATATATATTAATTGCATTTAGTCAGTCAGTTACTATGCTTTAGACAAAAGAACGTGTCGTTCATATGCTGATTAAAACGTTAGGCGTTTACTTCTTTACATTCACATGGTTAGCTGTCTAAGTAATAGCGTCAGAGATTGTAACCAGGGGCTGTAGGCTTGAAGATCGGACATAATGGTATAAAAGCATATAAATAAAACCATACCTGAAAATGTGCAAGTACGAAGATAGGGGCAGCGTATTAAAGAGCTCAAACAAGCGAATGAAGTCATGCACAAGAATACGACTTTTTCGCACAGGCAGAGCTCGACCGCAAACTGGATAATTAGTCAGTTTATCGATGACTACAAAAATAATCACGGGATCGAGCCAATCTGTCGAGTAATGCTAATTGCCTCATCAAACTACTATCGTGCTAAATACTTGGAGCGTTGTTTTAGAAAGCGCTATTTAGAGAAATTATAAATCGCTACAAAGGCACAAGAGATAAAAGAAATCGTACTTTTTGGGATTGCTATTAATGCCTTTACCGCAATACATACTTATAAAAAAGCCAGATAATCTAGTATCTGGCTTTTCATAAAATCTTAATCCTTAATAGGAAGAGGTGAGTATTTTATCTATCTAAAAAGTAGTGTTTAAGCCAATTTGTAGGCCTTGACTATCATAGTCACTACCAAATGTTCCATTATAACCACCGTATACAGCAACTTGAGTAGAGGCATTAGTTCTAATAACATGATCAACGCCAACACTCACATCTATCAAGTCTTCATCCATACCTTTCACTGTGTAAGGTGCTAAACCATTTTGGTCTATGAAACCGCTCTTGATAGCAAGATCATCGCCAGATGCGTTTGTGTATTTAACACTACCTGTTAGACGAGTATTACTAGTAGGGAGTTGATATTCACCACGGGCACCGATAGAAGCTAGAAGGATATCAGAGTCTTGATCTCCAACTTCTAGATTCCAAATACCTGCGCTATTTTCAGTAAATCCGTCAACTGAAACATCATAATATTCAATTGATGCCGTAGGACCTACTTTAAAGCCGCCCATGTCTTTCAAATAATCAACATTTAATGCTGCGAAAACCTGTGAGCCGTCGGTATTTGCAGTTGCGGTGGACTGATCCGGTGCTTCCCGTGACGAGTCATATGATAGATCTTGATAGCCGACTGAGGCTTGCACTAAGCCGCCCGCACCAAAACGAGTTCGTGTAAAGGCTGTTACTGAGTAACCATCAGCATCTATCTTGCCTTGATTCTGATACGCTTCTGCCTCTGAATCTGTATAACCTACTGCCAAACCTAGCGAGGAATTAGTACCGTTTAGACGCTTCTCTATACCTGCAGAAAGTGAATAAACATCAATATCATAACCTAGAGAATTACTCACTGGATCATATGATGAACGTGAGCCACTTTGCGAAGCAAAACCATACAGACCATCCTGCATTAACCAACTATCATTATTTGAATTAGCATCCTGATTATTACTCATGCTATCCCAAGGTACAGATCTAGTAACGGCTCTTAACTGATCACGCGATGCCTCGAAGCCAATATTAGTGAATGCTGCTGCGTAACCAAATCCGATACTATTTAGGAACTTCGATTTTTCAGTTGCACTCATCTCTTCAATACCAGAGATGGCATCTTGATAAGTTTCGTTATTACCTAGAAGGTTTAGATAAGGAACTTCGGCCAACGTATCCACATAAATTGCATTTCGCAACTGATAATCAGATGTTGCACTCGCGACGATAGGTGCAAACTTTGGAGCAATGCGCACTGTTACTTCACCACCGTCAATAGTACCGACCGTCATTGTGTAATTCAGATTGGCATTACGTAGATCTTCGACTGGTTCAACTTCAAATAAACCATTCGCTGTTGCCGCAGCCACAATAGTCTCAGGTACTAAGCTGCCTGACTCATAACCAAGGTCCTCTACACTAACGCCTAATGAAGTTGCTAAATCAGTAAGTCTGGCGGCAATATTGTCTTCAGTATCTAGTGTGCCGTATGTCCAACCACCTTTAGAAGGATTATTCCACGCGATTAGTGCACCCTCATCATCGGGATCTTCATTATCGTCCCAGAATATACCGTCTGGTACCATAGTGTTGTCTAGATAGCCTGTACCGAAAAGTGCATTGTATTCATCGTTGGAGAGACCATCGAACGTCAAAGTATTCCTTGACTTTGTGACAAGATTAAATTTTGTTTTGGTGGTGTATCAGAAAGTATGCTGAGGAGATAAAAGGAGCGTGACAGCCAAAGCAAGATGATATATTTGAGGTTATGAAGACACAAATAGATATCAGCTGCCTCGACTGTCACAGTCCCAGTTTTTCGATATACGGCATAAAAAGCTATGGCAAGCAGAACTACCAATGCAAGGACTGCAAACGACAATTTATTGGTGATCATGCTTTAACCTACCAAGGTTGTCACTCTCAAATAGAAGATAAAATACGGCTAATGACGGTTCATGGTTGCGGCGTTAGAGACATAGCTATTATAGCCTCAGTCAGTATCGGTAAAGTATTGAGCAGCATAGGCTCATCTATTTATAAGATCGCACCTAAGAAGCGCTACTATGAACGCTTAGAGGTTGATGAATTCTGGACTTACGTGTATCGCAAGAAGCGTAAAGTCTGGCTCATCTACGCTTATGACCGTGCTACTAATGAGATTGTCGCTTATGTCTGGGGCAGACGCGACTTAAAAACGGCTAAGAAGTTAAGAGTACGTTTAAAGCAGCTTACAGTCAGCTATGGCTCTATCAGCATGGACAACTGGGACAGTTTTATAACCGCCTTTAAAAGTGATAACAAACGAATTGGCAAACAACATACGGTAGGCATTGAAGGTAATAACTGCCGTCTTAGACACCGGTTAAGACGAGCGGTTAGAAAGACTTGTTGCTTCTCAAAAAAGCTTGATAATCACTTTAAAGTATTCGATCTGGTGTTCTTTTATGTCAATTATGGTTACGTCTGATGCCAGCATACTTTTTAGAACACCACCAGAATTTGTAATGGCCTCATAGGCTCGGCGTCTTAGTCCAATTTACTCAAGCCATGACAGTTTAGTCATTACCGTTAGTCATTACCGAGCCCTTGCTCAGCGACGCTAGTAATGTCTTGATGGTATGTTTTGTCAAAGTTGTTTTTTAGGTGTTCCATTTCATCAATTTTTTGCTCATTACGTGTCTTCACTTCCTTGATGGCTGCGCTCAATTGTCTGTTGATTTCTTCTGCTTCGGATTTGATCGACAGATATTCTTTATCGGTACTGATTGAAGGTTCTTTTTTTGGAGTGTCTATATCTAATAGACCTGCCCGATTTTTCATACTCTTTACAGACTCGACATTATTTGCTGGTGGGTATACATTTGTCTGGCTTTCTTGATATTTGAGCAGGTTGTTTTTTTGAATCGTCTTTTCCGGTGGAGTGACAGGTGCTTTAGAAGGTTTTGGGCTATTTTTTTCTTTAGCATGTGAATGTGCTGATTGTTTTGGTGTATTTAGTGGCGTCATTGTTTTTTCATGAGTTGTTGGCTTCGTTTCTTTAACGTTGCTATTGATGTTATTAGAGATTTTGGTCGCATCAAGAGTAGGTACATAGGTTGTGTCGTTGAGGGTGGACTGGTCATGATTAAGCCATTTATTAGCTGATGCTCTAACGATAAGTTCATTGCTATTAGTAGGCTGTGTCGATGCGTCTTTATTAAAATTGAGATAGAAAATATAGAAAATCCCTATGTGCATTAATATGGCAAGACATAATGCCCATGACCATTTTTCACAGAGTTTTATCATGATATAGCTTGCCTCTTTGACAGTGTGGTATTTAGTGGTAAAATATCGTTATTTGTTTGGTATTTTAGGCAAGAGAACCATTTATCGTCTGATTGAACCTTTTATCTGTTTTTACCATGGTTTACCTCATGAAAGCTCTACTTCTCATGGCTTTTGACAGCGTACTTCTTTATAATAGTGCTGTAATCGGCATATTTTTCATCTATTTAACCCCACTCTCAACTTTAAAAGTGATTGAAAAAAGAAGAGCATCTCACTAATCTATTGTTTTCGACCAAGAATACA
>NZ_JASDDJ010000107.1 GCF_030407455.1 Psychrobacter sp. 5A.1 | reverse complement strand
AAAGTATTCGATCTGGTATTCTTTTATATTAACTATGGTTATGTCTGATGACAGCATACTTTTTAGAACACCACCCGATTTCGATATGAATAAAATTGACTAATTGGAAGCAATAATGACAAATCAAGCTACTGTCGCCCAAGGCATCTACCGCCATTACAAAGGCAGTCTTTACCAAGTTTTGCACACCGCACAGCATTCAGAAACTGAAGAGTCGTTAGTGGTTTATCGTTGCCTGTATGGTGAATATGGCGTGTGGGTGCGTCCATTAGCCATGTTTGCTGAAACGGTTACGGTAGAAGGCAAGCAAGTGCCACGTTTTGAATTGATTAAAGACTTAGCTGACTAGTATTAGTTTTTAGATAATGTGAACGGCTTAATAAACAAATAAAAAAGCGACTTTTAAAGTCGCTTTTTTATGTCTACTCAAACCAATATTTTAAAAATTAATGATGCAAAAACTGTTTTAACACCTTATAAAAAGCCACAGGCGCATCCATCGGCACTGCATGGCCAGATTTTGGTAAAATAATGCTGTGCGCATTGGGCAGTAACTCAAGCAACTGCTGTTGCCGCTTTGGATCATACAACTGCGAGCGTCCACCAATCAATAAAGTGGTTGGCGTCGCTACCGTTGGCAACACATCACGATAATCGTAGGGCAGCACAACGTAAGCAGATAGACAGCGCAGTTTGTGTTGCCAAGTCGCGTGCTTCATTAATGAGATTTTGTGTGGTGCTCGATAGCTCAAGGTTTTCGTCACTATCTGTGAAGGCTTAGTGCTGACAGACAGCAGTGAGAATGAGCGCTCTATATCCAGCAAATCTGCTTTTAATCGATAGGGTAGATGACGGAAATCATCAATGTGCATATACGGTTCAGCATTAGCAATTAACTGCGTAAACTGAGCAAATAATTCTGTCTGACGTGTACCAAAGACGCCGCCATCTTGCCAGTCGGGCTGATTATGAATAAGAGGCGCTTGGTCAATATTCAGATAGTGGCTGACACTGTCATGACCAAAACGCTTAAAGTATGCCCACATGACCAATGCGCCCATCGATATCGCAGCAATAGGAAAGGTGTCCACGGTTGTCTGTTGACGAATATGCTGTACCACTTGCTGCGTGTCTTCTGCATATTGTTCAATAAAATCAAACGTTGGTAACGTCAAATCACTGGCCAAACCAAAACCACGAAAATGCGGCAAATAAAAGCAATAGTGTGGGGTCAGCGACAATATAAACGGCAAAAACTGCCGTGCATCCATACCAAAAGCATGCAATAGCAGCACGGGTTGACCTTTACCAATCACAGACGTCGGTATCAGCGTACCGTCAGTCGCTGTCACATGAGTGGTTTGCAATTGGTATTGCTCAGGTATTTTGAAGGTCGTTTTAAACATATGGGATATCATTGATTTATATGGATTTGACTATACTACGGCCAGAGTTTGGCGTAGTGGGCATCGCAGATGTTGGCAATATCTAACGTTGCTGACACGTCACGTAGCGTTGACCATAGCATAAAATAACGGTAAAAATGGCTGAAAAAAAACAGGCCGCCACACAGTATCAAAATAAGATATTGCATGGCGGCCTGATGGTAGTGATGTTAACGCTTACTACGGACTAGCCATTGTTTTTTGCGATGGTTAAGCCATTATAGGTTTGCGCCACTGGCATCACTTCTAAGCGGTTCACATTGATATGTGCAGGCGACTCAATCAGCCATAATAAAATATCGCCAACATCGTCACCAGTCATGGTTTTAAAGCCATCATAAACCTTTGCCGCTTTGTCATCATCACCATGATAGCGCACGTTTGAAAACTCAGTACCAGCCACGTTGCCAGGCTCGAGATTGGTCACACGCACTTGCGTACCAAGTAAGTCAGCTCGTAAGTTTAAGCTGAACTGTTTTACAAACGCTTTCGTTGCGCCATAGACGTTACCACCAAAGTAAGGCCAGCTACCAGCAATCGAACCGACATTGATGATATAACCGCTATCGCGAGCGACCATCGCTGGCAAGACCGCATGGGTCAACGCCATCAAGCCTTTAATATTGGTATCAGTCATACGCATCCAGTCATCAAGACTGGCTTTGTGAGCAGGCTCTGCACCGAGTGCCAGCCCTGCATTATTTACCAAGACATCGATTTGCTTAAAATCATCAGGCAAATCAGCAATAATTTGTGGAATAGAAGCCGTATCACTCACATCCATAATCACAGGTAAAAAAGCCTCACCTAAAGTCTCTGCCAAAGCATTCAGTTTATCAAGGCGTCTGGCACAGCCAATCACGCGATGGCCCTTAGCAACCAAACGCTCTGCCAGCGCTTTACCAAAACCCGCGCTTGCTCCTGTAATCAATACGTTCATTATCTGTCCTTATTATTGATGTTGTCTGCTGTTGCCACAATTTTGATGACGGCTTTATTTACCCTAATACGACTTATCTATTAGATAACTGCTTACCAAAAATCTTATCACCAGCATCACCCAGACCTGGGATGATGTAACCATGCTCATCCAAATGACTGTCTAGCGCGGCGGTATAAATGGTCACGTCAGGATGCGCCTCATTTACCAAGCGTACGCCTTCAGGTGCAGCCACTAATACCAAGGCTTTAATATTAGTACAGCCATTTTTCTTTAGCATCTCGATGGTCGCAACCATTGAGCCACCCGTGGCTAGCATTGGATCAATGATAAGCGCAGGACGTTTGTCCATGTGGCTCACGAATTTTTCAAAGAAAGGGACTGGCTGCAACGTTTCTTCATCACGCTGTAGACCGACCACAGAGATTTTAGCAGTAGGGATCAAGTCGAGCACGCCGTCAAGCATACCAATACCCGCGCGCAAAATCGGTACGATCGTCGCCGTCTTACCGATGATTTGCTCACCAGTGATTTCGCCACACCAGCCTTCCATTGGGAAAGTTTCAATTTCAAAATCACGGCTTGCTTCATACGCCATCAAGCGCGCAAGCTCTTTGGTCAATGTACGAAACTTATAAGTGCTACAGTCTTTTTCACGCATAAGGCTGAGCTTATGACGGACCAGTGGATGATCGATTACCGTAATTTCTAAACCGCTATTTAAGTCGCTCATAGAATCTCTCTTGGTTTCTTGTCTGATGCTTGCGCAGTCACTGCGGTTGCTATTAGTATAAAAGATACAAACCCTTACCGCACTTTAACCATATATCCAGCACATACATAGTAAAGTTAGCATCTTCACAATCAAGCTAACCAAATACTTTTGCTGCTTTATAACCGTGTTCCCTGAACGTAATGACAATATTTGCGTTCACAGCTGCCATCAAAGCCTAAGCAATTCAGGCCAAGTAAAGTGATATTTCGCCATTTAAGTCAACTATGTTTGACTATATAGCGTGATTATAAGTGAGGTAGTGTTTAGACTTGCTATGATACCAAAAAAACCGCTTTTCTGATGAAGAATATCATGACTATAAAAACACCAAGCATCCAAAAAAACATCGATACAGAGTCGCCATTAGCCGAAAACAGCGCTGTTGACGTCGAAACGCATCCTTTTGAGCCTGTTCTGCCGCCCAATGCCACCATTATGATGATGGGTACTTTTCCGCCGACTGCTGATAAATGGGCAATGAGTTTTCATTATCCCAATTTTTATAATGATATGTGGCGAATATATGGTCGAGTGTTTTTTGATGATGCTGACTATTTTAGAGTAGACGACGAGAAGCGCTTTGATCCTGAGCGTATTCGTGATTTTATGTTTGAACGTGGTATCGCTTCTTGTCCGACAGTAAAGCAGGCCATCCGTGAGACGGGTAATGCTTCGGATAAAAATCTAACGGTGGTCACTCCTGTTGATTTAGATGACATTTTGCCGCAAGTGCCAAAGGTAAAGTCATTGTTCACGACGGGCGGTAAAGCAACTGAAGTGCTACTTAACTTATTGAATGAGCCACCTGCCAAATCTAAATATCCAAAAACCAATCAAAGTATAGATTACCCTTATCAATGGCAAAGCGCAGATAACAAGAAAGTGGATCCTAACGATTTGACCTTATATAGACTTCCTTCGACTTCGCGGGCATACCCTTTATCGTTGGATAAGAAAGTCGCTGCTTATAAGGACTTCTTTGAAAAAGTGGGTAAGTTGTAGTAAGTAATATGTAGTTGTATGGGAAAGTCGAGTTTTATAAAAGCAACGACCTAAAAATATCAAAACGTATTTACATACTAAACTTAGCTATTGATCTAAATAATCCACAAACCAACCCACATTGCCCACTAAACTAAAACACCTGAAAAACCAAATTAATGCTAACTCATTGAAACAATGGATAAGTTTTCCACTAAATAAAATAAACCCAAAAACCTTTGCCAAAGGCATTGACACAGCACTGGAACTCTATATAATACGCCCCTCATTAGGGAGAACTAGGATTAGGCAGTGTGTATTTACACTGAAACAACCCAGTTAACTTGAGTGAGACAAAATATAAAAAAGCTTGACAATCCCAATCATTATGATAAGATAGTCGGCTCGCTAGATAGCTTAACCGGCAACG
>NZ_JASDDJ010000106.1 GCF_030407455.1 Psychrobacter sp. 5A.1 | reverse complement strand
ATTTTGCATATCCATCATTAATATAAGATTCTATTATGAACAATTATGATAATAATAAAAACAATGACAAACCAGCTGGTCTCTTTGCGGACAAGGCTTATGAAGAAACTCTTGATTCCCCAAACCAAGACACTCAACCTTTATTAACTGAGCCATCAACACCAGAACCAAGAATGACAAAGAAAACCATCGCCAGTGGTGAACCGCTCAAATTGGCGGTCGTTGGTCATACCAATACGGGTAAAACCTCTATTTTGCGCACCTTATTACGTGACGTTTATTTTGGTGAGGTCAAAAACGAGGCTGCCACCACACGGCATGTCGAGCAGGCTCAATTGACAGATAGCCAAACTGGCGAAGTGCTAGTCGCACTATATGACACGCCTGGTCTAGAAGATGCCTCAGGATTAATGGATTGGTTAGAGGATAATACGGCCAGTCGACGTGATGGTATTGAACGCTTGCAGCAATTTTTGGCATCGGATATCGCTCAAGGTTCAGACAGCTATGAATTGCCATATGATTATAGCCAAGAAGCCAAAGTGATTCGGCAACTGCTGGCAAGCGATATGGCTATTTACGTCGTTGATGCGCGTGAGCCAGTATTGGGTAAGTATAAGGATGAGCTGGCTATTTTGTCTTGGGCTGCTATTCCTGTGATGCCTGTCTTTAATTTCACAGACAGTCAAGATGCCAATATCGACGAATGGCAGACGATGCTGGCAAGACGAAACTTGCATATATCCACGCGTTTTGATTCAGTTGCTTTTGATTTTGAAGATGAGATGCGCCTATGGAAAAATCTATCGACTATGCTTACCCACTCTGAGATGCTAGAGCAACTGATGCAGCGTCGGACGGAAAACTGGGCACAACTGAGTGATGAAGCAAATATTATCATTGCTGACTTTCTGATCAATGTCGCCGCTTTTGTACGTGAGATTAATGACAGCGACGATCCTATGCCAGTGTTGGCGCAAATGCAGGAAGCTGTTCGCCAAAGCGAGCGTGCTATGCAGCATAATTTGCTTAATTTATATAAGTTTTATGACAATGCAGTTGCTGCAACACCACTTGAACTACAGGCATACCAGCAAGACCCATTTGACCCTGAGCTGCTAAAAAGCTATGGCATTCGTACGACTTCTGGAGCAGCAGCCGGCGCATTATTAGGCTTAGGTGTTGACGCAGCGGCTTTAGGCACCACATTGGGATTGGGTGCAGCGATTGGTGGTATTGCAGGAGGGTTATTATCTAACACCAGTAGCATTGCTGATAGGATCTCAGGGGTAAAACGCTTATATATCGATCCTGCTACGTTGACACTGCTGGCCACTCGCTCGATAGACTTACTCACGGCACTACGTCATCGTGGACATGCTGCAACAGATGCGACCCAGCTGATATATAAAGGCGCAAAAAATAACAGTGAATCAGACGAGAATGAAAACGACAACGTGACGCCATGGCCAACGCATAAACTACCAAGTGAGTTAAAAAAAGCACGTGGTAAGCCGCAATGGTCATCACTTAGTAGTGGCAAATCCGAACAAGCCCAGTTGTTACGGGCAGATAAGGCGTGGTCGCTTTCAGCTAAATTGCAGTCGTATAATTATAACTAATAGAATAGTTGAGCCATAATGTATTGGCTCAACTGTAAATCATGATGTTTATCAGCTATTTTCGAATTCTTCGATCGCATCTAGACAAGGCTTTTTACTCTCTTGATAGTATTGCAACATATCCTTAGTTCCCTGTGGCTCTTTCTACTGTCGTCGCTGCTGTGCCAGTAGTCCATCCGTCCACGCACCCATCATCTCTGGTAGTACCAGTAACCGTAGAGTATGCCCTGTTGGTGCCGTATCAAAAATAATGTGATCATAATCTGCATCTGCGGCGTTGACCAAATGCTGACACATAGACTCAAGCATTGCTGCTTCCTGCGCGCCTGGTGCCGATTTTGATAGCTGCAAATGTTCTCGAATCTTAGGCATCATATCTGGATTGGCATAGGCTCTAATCGTACGCTCAACTTGTGCAAAATGTTCGTCAACGATAGTGTCAGGGTTCAACTCAATAGCATCCAGATAAGGTGATATCACTGTTTTTCCGTTCTTCAGTCGGATGTTTAATACATCGCCCAAACTATGTGCTGGATCGGTTGAGACAATTAAGGTTTTTTGCTGCTGGCTTGCATAATAGCTGGCAAGTGCAGCGGCAGTCGTGGTCTTTCCCACACCGCCTTTTCCACCGATAAATATAATCGGTTGTGTCGCCAGCTGCTCTACCAAAGCCTGTAAGGAATGTAAAGCCATGTTGTTATCTCGTCTCTTGTCTCATTGTGCAATCAATGCTTAGCTTATTTTTATCACTGCCATTAGCAGCAACCAACGTGGTCAAAGGGACATCTATCCATACCCATTCTAGTGTGCCATTCGTGGAAATTTTCTAAAAATAAAGGCTGTAGCTCTAGCGTATAAAAGCTGGCAGGATTATCAATACCTAAGCTCTCAGCGAACATGAGTAGCATAAAAAAATCTTCTTCATCACGTGCAGCACGCGCCATCGTCTGACGGTATGGCGCATGATAAAACTCATTTAGTCCAGCGGTAAACCGTTGCCACCATGGCTTAATGTCGTTTGATGTGGTATCGCTTGGCTTGGCATTATCTGACATATTGGTATCGTCCATAACTTTTTCATCTCCTACGTCTTGTTATCTATCATGCCTATTTGATACAAAAAACGCCAGCAATGGCTGCTAGCGTTTTTTATTTCTTTACAATATATGAACTTTTCTAACGTTTAGATATCATCTTCGATTTTGCCTTTACCTCTGTGTAGCGACCATTCTTTTCGCAATACAGATAGACTCTCAAACGTGACTAGAATAGTCGCTATCAAAATGATGATGTCCATAATGATAAGCAGCCAATTTCCATCCGTGAAAAAAGTTTTGAGCTGAATCAATAGTGCCAATACGGTCATAACCAATAGGAACGACAACGGCGCTAAGGTAAACCAAACAGGCTTGCCTTTGCGTAACAAGATAACCGTTACGATCATTAAGGTTAAAGCAGCCATTAACTGGTTGGTCGTACCAAATAGCGGCCAAATAACCATACCACCGGCACCATCAATACCACCAGCACCAAATGCTAATAATAGACAAGTTCCAACTGCTAATAACGTTGCGACGACGCTTTTGTTAAGTATGGGTAATTTGTAAATCTCACCAAACTCTTGGAAGATATAACGCTGCAAGCGCACACCAGTATCCATCGTAGTGCCTGCAAACAATGCAGCCATTACGGTAAGCATCGTCTGTGATAGCACCATATCAATACCAACACCAGCATTCAAGATGGTTGCACCACCATCAATAAAGGCACCAATCGAACCGTCACCAAATTTTTGATAGACAGCTTGCCAGTCACCAAGCGTCGCAAAACCTGCGGTTGCTGCCAGGATTGCCCCAAGTGCCAGCATACCCTCGCCTAACGCGCCGAAGTAGCCAACGAAACGCGCATCTCCTTCTTTATCAATCTGCTTAGAAGTCGTACCTGTCGCGACCAAACCATGGAACCCTGAAATAGCACCACAAGCAATCGTGACAAACAACAACGGCATCAGTGAAGGTGTGTCCATTGGTAATGATGTATTAATAGCTGGCGCGACAATATCGGGCGTCGCAATAAAAATGGCCGCATACAATAAAATCAAACCGACAAAGAGCTGTAAGCCGTTGATATAATCGCGTGGTTGCAATAGCATCCATACAGGCAGCAACGAGGCAACCGCCGCATAGGCAAATAAAATCAAGATCCATACGGCATTATCAGGCAACCCAAAAATAGTCTCGGGTAATACAATAGGGAACATAGGACCAAGATAGATAAGTCCGTATAACGCAGTTACCCCGATAATGGATACCCAGATCAAATTCATATTGTAGCGATAAATACACTGACCAATGATAAAGGCAACCACTAAGGCACCCCAAACTGGCAACACAGCAGATGGCGTCTTAATCATCATGTTAGCAATCGCCACGCCAAATACAGCATTGACCATCAGCAATAACAAGAAAATAACAACCATCATCAAGCTGCGGACGCGGGTGCCCATGACAGTACCAGCGATAGAGCCAATCGATTGACCCTTGTTGCGCATACTTGCCCAAATAGCTGACATATCATGTACGCCAGCCATAAAAATAGTACCTAATACCACCCAAATGATGGCGGGTAACCAACCCCAAATAACCGCAATGGCAGGACCGATAATCGGTGCAGCACCTGCCACTGACGTGAAATGATGCCCCCATAACACATACTTGTTGGTCGGGACATAATCCACCCCATCTTTCATCGTATGCGCTGGCGTGGGACGACTGTTGTCCAATGCTAAAATTTTGGTGGCGATAAATTTTGAGTAAAACATATAACCGCAGAGCATGGCGGCGACACCGAATAGTAGTACAATAGCACTATTCATCTCATCTCATCTCATCTCTCCCTAGACAAGTAGTAGGGTCTGCTGAACATTCAAATGTGGTGCTGGCAGTCACCATTTTTTAGACAATATGCAGTGAAATTTTTGACGCCTAGTTATTCT
>NZ_JASDDJ010000105.1 GCF_030407455.1 Psychrobacter sp. 5A.1 | reverse complement strand
ATGTATTTGTTCACTCAAGAAAACAAAAAAATACATATAAATAAATCTCATATATTCAATATACTTAAAATAATATTCGTGCTATCAACAACTAGTCTTCTTGGATGTTTCCAAGACTATCCTACGCATAGCCCTCCTATCGAAGGAAGTATTGATATATCGAAAAATAGCAAAGGTGATTTATGTTTTATGCCAATATTCAGTTCTGCCGTCGTTATGGAAAATCCTATAATTTTTAATTATATTAAAATGGAAGAGCTTGCTATATTGGATCCGAATGCTGAAATAAGTGATCATGTCAAAATACAGATTAAACCCAAGAATAAAAATTATTTCAGTTTGAGAGATGGGCAAAAAATATGTTTAAACTCTAATAATCCTAATTTAGAACAAATTACTTATTCTAAGTTAGATAGGCAATTATTAATAGTTTCAATTGGAGGTTTAGACGATAAGGAAGACCATTTTATAAGTTTTCAAAAAGAGTTTAACTATCCTTATACACCTGAGTGACAACTATCCTTCCATCGGCAGACTGATAGGCGATACGTAGGCAAGCTAATAATTAGAAAGGTATAATCTAATGCAAAAAAAAGCTTTCACTCTGTTGACCCTTCTCCTGCTAACATCTTGCATGTCTAACAATACTCCTAATCATGATAAGCCCAGCGCTGCTTCTGCTGAAAACCATGACAGCTCAAAAATGAATAATGAGAAAACTATAGAAGAAAAAGAGCAAATAGTTGACGAACGTGAAGACAATGAAGCCGCTCTACGTCGCGTTGTAGAACGATGGGAGGAACCCATAAGTGCTGATGAAAAAGCAAGGAAGTATCAATCTTTACTTGATCTTGAAAAAGACGGGGATATTAAGCTTGCCGAAGGCAACTATGGCGGAGCTTGGTATAGATATAGCGCAGGATCTATTCACTATCCCTCCCCTAGGGTATTAGTGAAAGCAGGGGATGCACAGATACTTCATATTGTGAATAACTTCGACACTATTTGCGACCACGAACTTTGCTTAAATGAACAAGGGCGTGTTACCCAGAGGAAGCGAAGCTCTGTTAGAAGTATTGTTCTATCCACCTATGGTGTGGCGCTAGGTTTTAATCGTTATCCTAAAACAGATTACAGAGAAGAGCAGAGCTTAAGCAAGGAAGAAGAGCAACAGTTAGTCGAAAAAATAGAATGTCTAAACGAGAAACTTGACTTTGAGGCTGAGTCAGCTGACGTATCTATTTTGGCACCATGTATTGGTTGATCAATCTCAAAAAAACGTCAATTGCATACCCTTACCAGAAGGTAAAACTTACCAGCAAGTTAATCCAAATCAGCCGATTAAATAGACTCATAAGAGAAGTTAACAAGGATTTAGATGATATCTAAAACGATTTATCTAGCAGCACTACTAATCTCATCTATCAGTCTTTTAAGCTGCTCATCAGGACAGGACATTCATGGCTATGCATCCCCAATCATTACGGGGCAAGTCTTGGATAAAACTACCAATAAGCCTATAGAAAACGCTTCTCTTTTTCAAACCAGTGCAGATACAACAATGACTGATCATAATGGGTACTTTAGACTACCTTCTTATAAAGAGGATTACACCACCTCTGATACTGGCAGGGGGATAAACCTCATGACTGAAGGTGGTTTTGATTTATATAAAGAAGGCTATAGAAGAAAAGTTTTTAGCAATTCTGGCTTCAAATTTTTAGAAGTCAAGTATACCGAAGAAGTGCCATATCATATCCATTTGGGTAAGGTGTTTTTAGAGCCGCTACCAGAAGGTGTGGATATTAACGATCTGGAAACTGAGTACATTGATGACATGACGTTTTGTCAGCCTAATGAATTTCAAAAAGATGTCAATTGCATGCCACTACCAGACGGGGTCGTAAATGAAGCTTTATAAACTATTTGCCTTCATCGGTGTACTAACGGTCCCATTAAGTGCGTGCTTGATACCAGAGCCTACTGATTATTATGTCACGCCAGCACTTTCAGGCCAATTACTAGATAGTGTCACTCAGCAACCTGTTACTGATGTAAGTATTTACTTAACGGATGAACATCAAACGACTTCCGACAGCACAGGCAAGTTTGTCTTGCCACCTATGGTCGTCTCAGATGATATGAATAAAAGGCGGAATAAAGAACAGCTGCAATTCATTTATGAATACGCTGACATCATGATTGAAAGTGAGGGATATCAACGCCGATTAGTTAATGTCGATGGCATGGCTTTACCTACGCCAGCTTTGGATATCAATACACCAGTGTCAATAAATATGGGTAGTGTATACCTCACGCCACTAGCAGAAGGTGAGCATGTCTATGATAGGGTATATCAATATACTGAGACGATGAGATACTGCAAACCTACCGAGTCTCAAAAAATAGTAGCTTGTATACCCGTACCAGAAGGTAAAACGTATGAGCAAGTGAGTCCGAATCAGCCAATTAGATAGTATTTCCTACCGGAGTTTCGATGCATCAAAGAAGAATCACACCTTTAACTCAATCTATATTACTAGCGACAGTGCTATCCAGTGGTTTGATAACTGCTGCTTGCTCAGCAGAATCATCAAATACAGAGATACTTTCCAATCAAAACACTACTGCTGAAATATATGAACTTGGAGTAGCCTACTATGAGGGCGACTCAGTCCCTGAAGATGACGACAAAGCTTTTGAACTGTTTCAAAAAGCTGCCGATAAGGGCTATGCTCCTGCTAAACATTATCTAGGTATTATGTATTATGAAGGGCTAGGCGTAGATCAAAATTATCAAAAAGCATTTGAATGGATTGAACAAGCCGCCAACCAAGGATATGCCAATGCTCAATTCGATCTTGGCGTTATGTATCATGAAGGTATTGCTGTCGAACAAGATGAGATAAAAACACTTGAATGGTTTCAGCAAGCTGCTAACCAAGGATACACTGATGCTCAATTTAATCTCGGGATTATGTATCATGAGAGTATTAGTATTGAGCAAGACTATCAAAAAGCAATGCAGTGGTATCTATTAGCAGCTGACAATGGATCTTTTGACGCTCAAAGCAATATTGGTAATTTTTACGAGAATGGTTACGGCGTGACGCAAGATTATGGTCAGGCTTTAGAGTGGTATACCAAAGCTGCTGATCAAGGGTTAGATTTAGCACAACTTAATATCGGTGGTCTTTATGAGAACGGTTATGGTGTGCCACAAGACTATGACACAGCTTTTGAATGGTATAAAAAGGCTGCCGATCAAGGCAATCAAGAAGCTAGCAATCGCATTGGTAGATTGGTCATGAATGATAAAATCGACGATACAGGCATTACTATCTACAGCACTCAAGAAACTGGTCTCACATTAGGTGATATTGAAAATAGCTTGGGGGAGTAAAGCGGTACATTCTAAATACTACTCATATCAAACCATACGATAATAAGACTATAAGTTGTCAAAAAAAATAATTCTAATCATACTTATACCTCTTACTTTATGGTTCCTTAATCATAAGATGTATCAACCTCCAATCTTGGGTAAGTTAAAACTGCGGTATATCTCTAGCTAGAACTATTATTTAACTTATAAGGGTGAAAAAATTGCAGGTAAAGTGACAGCCCTTGACAGTTGGTACATCCAAAAACCCTACGTTTATGGATCAACTACAGATTTTGAAACATCGACAGGCGACGATCTCATTTATTTTTTTATTAATGTGTGCAATGGTAATAGATTTCAAACGGATAGCTTTATGGAGTTTGTAAATTATTTGAATAACAAACAAATACCGAAAGATAAAAGAAACTGGATGAGTGGTGATAATGCTATCAATATCAAAAAAGCTGAGTATATATCGAATATTGACTGCGATGCATATTAAAGTTATATGTTTATCAGCACTACTAATCTCATCTATTAGTCTTTTAAGCTGCTCATCAGGACAGGACATCCATAGCTATACCTCCCCTATCATTACTGGGCAAGTATTGGATAAAACAACCGATGAACCATTAAGCAATGTTTCTATTTATGAAAATAGCATTCATCAGACTAAAACCGATGTAAATGGATATTTTAAATTACCTGCCTTCAAGTTTTCATATACTACATCGGATTATGACGTGCGTTCATTAAATGAAGCATCTAGCGGAAGCTTCTCTATAGGCAAAAAAGGCTATAAAGGTATAAGTTACAACAAATCTGGTATCAAGAAACTAGAAGTTAAGCATGCACCGGAAGTGCCATATCATATCCATTTGGGTAAGGTATTTTTAGAGCCGCTACCAGAAGGTGTGGACATGAACGATATTGAAGATGAGTACATTGATGACATGATATTTTGTCAGCCTAATGAATCTCAAAAAGACGTCAATTGCATGCCACTACCAGATGGATTGACAAATGAAGCTTTATAAAAAAACTATACTTCTTAGTGTATTGACAGTATACGAGCATTTACCAACGACTGGTGCATGGGTGGATTATGCAAGCTATAGAATATCTTAAAAAAGCATCCAAAGATCAGGCGATAGGTACTCTCCTTATTACGTTTGTTGGTGGTGTATCAAAAAGTATGCTGAGGAATTAAAGGAGGGGTGACAGCCGAAGCAAGATGATATATTTGAG
>NZ_JASDDJ010000104.1 GCF_030407455.1 Psychrobacter sp. 5A.1 | reverse complement strand
GCTGAATAAGTCATAATCTTTTTACTTTTCGCTTATTTTAAAAGAACTGTACCACTTTTATAAAGGATGTACTATATAAGAGCATACAAAATATCTAGACAGTACTGTAATCGAGCTTATACGCTAGCGGAATTTGAGAACGAAATCGACCGCTGCGTGGATATGATGTTATATTTTTATAATGCTTGTAGTAGCTTACCGATGCTATACGATACCTTAGTCGCTGATAAAGACGATAAGCTCAGCCTCCATAAAAATAACTATGGTAACTACATTCCTAAGCCTGATGTACTCTTAATTATGGCAAAGTTAACCAAGCAGCCTGACTATGACAAGCTGGTGACATATTATCGCCAAGAATACATTGATCATAAAATGAATGAATACAAGTATAGTAAGGAGTCTTTTGAAAGGAGTGAGCAAGAAAGATCAGAACGACGGCCAAAATATCAGAAAATTGAGTTCCAAGAGATGATAAATACACAGGAAACTTTTGAGTTAGAAATTGACAAACTAATTTCTTATTTAGAAAGGCTAGATGTGGATACCATATTGAATGCATCGGCTAATAAAGCTCTGGGGTTTTGATAGAGAATAAGGTATATCAGATGCTCCCAGCATACGCACACTGCTAGTACCATCTAATAGATACTAACAGTGCTGTAATTTAACGATAAATATGCCTGAGTTTACATGGCAGTATGATGCTTGCTTTACAAGCAGGAATAAGCTTGAGGTGAGCTACCCCTCAAGCTGAGCCATGACTTCCGCAGAGAAGTTCACATTGCTATAGACTTCTTGCACATCATCCGCATCTTCTAACATATCGATCATCTTTATGATCTTTTCAGCATCATCAACATTGTCGATCTCAGCCGTGGTAGACGGTGACATCGTCACTTCAGCATTGTCAGAGATAAGACCTGCCGCATTAAGCGCATCTTTGACTTGACCGAAACTTTCCCATTCAGTAATGACAAGCAAGCTTTCACCATCATTTTCGATATCAAGCGCGCCAGCATCTAGTGCGGCCAACATGACGTCGTCTTCTAGGCTTGTGTCATGAAAGGTGATTTCGCCGCGTTTTGTAAACAGATAAGCCACTGAGCCTGAGGTGCCAAGATTACCCTCATTTTTAGTAAAAGCGTGACGTACTTCGCTGACGGTACGATTGAGGTTGTCGGTTAAGGTTTCTACCAATACGGCCACACCACCAACGCCATAGCCTTCATAACTGACTTCTTCCATGTTTTCATTGTCACCGCCACCTGTACCACGATCGACAGCACGGTTGATCGTGTCGCGGGTCATGTTGACTGATAGTGCTTTTTCGATAACAGCACGTAGGCGTGGGTTTTTGTTAGGGTCGGGGTCACCTTGCTTGGCAGCAGAAACAATTTCACGAATAACTTTGGTAAATACCTTACCTCGTACTGCATCCTGACGGGCTTTACGGTGTTTGATATTTGCCCATTTTGAATGGCCTGCCATATAACATCCTTAAGTTTTGCGTATTATTTATTGTGCTTAAAAAAGTGTTTAGTCATCATCTTTAGTGCTAAGTCACGTGCCTTATCATATAGATGGCTCCATCTCTTTAAAATAATAGAGCTAATGACACGTTAACGATTTGTATGTTGTTGAGAGTGCTTTTTTGTTACACTGTGGCAACTTATAGATTGTATTCATTACGATACGTGAGCAATATTATAAACCAGTTTTGTGTATTTTGACCAACTTGGGCTAATCCATCACACTTTAAGTTACTGGATGCTATCAAACCATTGATTTTATGAAGTTACTGACTCTATGAAGCAACCAACCGCTGAAACCATCACCCACTTGCGTAACCGCATTCATATCATTATTGAAGGCACAGATACCCGCTTGGGTAAGCTCTTTGATATTGTGTTGTTGATGGCGATTTTGGCCAGTGTGGCCGTGGTCATGCTTGACAGTGTGCTGTACATGCGCCTGCAGTATGGCACTATATTCTTTTATGCAGAATGGTTTTTTACCATTTTATTTACGATGGAATATGCATTAAGGTTATTTTCAGCACCTAACCGCTTACGTTACGTTTTTAGTTTTTTTGGGATTGTGGACTTATTGTCCGTGCTGCCCAGTTACTTGAGCCTAATGTTTGTGGGTGTGCAGTATCTACTAGTGATACGTGTTTTGCGCATTTTACGTATTTTTCGGGTACTCAAGCTCAAAGCTTATATGCAACAAGCAGGTTTTTTGGCCTCAGCGCTCAAAACCAGCCAGCAAAAAATCACGGTATTCTTTTTATCGTTGGTGCTATTGGTCACGATTTTTGGCTCAATTATCTACGTGGTAGAAGGGCCAGAAAATGGATTTACCAGTATTCCACTGTCTATCTATTGGGCGGTCGTCACGATGACCACGGTCGGTTATGGTGATATGTCACCCAAAACGCCGCTGGGTCAAGCGATTGCGAGTATGGTCATGATTACGGGTTATTCGATCATTGCCGTACCTACCGGTATTTTTACCTCTGAGCTGGCACGTAATATGCGTCCTCAACTCAATCCTGTGACGTGCCCAAACTGCGGCAAGTTCGGTCATGCCGTCGGCGCAGATTTTTGCGATCGCTGTGGGCATGCACTACATATTTAGAGATAGCCTCAACAGAGCATGACGCTCTCATCTGCTACATTTCGATATATTCATTGACGAGTGGTGAGAGGTCAATCTCAACGCCTAGGTTGACCAAGTTCCAATACTGTCCTGATACCGTACGATCTAGCATCATCGTCGTCGCAGAAGGCTGGAATTGACCAAAGTATTTCAATGACGTACGCATTTGGGCAATGGCTTCGTGATGTACATCGCTACTACCAAAATCAAAAGCTCCTTTTTGATAAGGCTCAATGGACAGCGGCTTTAGACCAATTGACAACCACTTTTCATAAAATTCCCCAGGTATGTTTTTGTCATCATCACGGCGAATATCCAAGGCAACCAGATCTTGCTCAAGGGCGGTCACATCGCCTTTAATAGCATGTTTGGCAAAGCGGCGGAACAATTGAACTTCACTGTCACTATAGCTACGAATACCACCGAAATCATAAGCCACGACCGCGCCATCCTTGCGAAAGGCAAAGTTACCAGGATGTGGATCGCAGTGCATACGGTACAAACCAAATAGCTGTCCGGCGGTAAAGTGAAACAGGCGCTCGGCAATTTTTTGTTTGATATCGTTGTCCCACGTTGCGGCGACTGTGAGCGTGTCTCCCATCTCTTCGGTCAGTGTTAAAACCCGTTTAGAAGAGTGGCTGCTAATCACTTTAGGAATAATAAGGCCTTCGTCTTCTGCATGAAAAGCCCCAAACACCCGTAAGTTATGAGCCTCTTTGATGTAGTCCAACTCATCATGCAAGCTTTGACGAATCTCGTTAAAGAGCTGTTCTTGTAATTGTTTACTCATATTGAGCACACCAGCGATTTTTAGCGCCATGCGTACTTGTTTGAGATCACTATCACAGTTTTCATCAACATCAGGGTATTGAACCTTAACCACGACTTTTTGACCAGATGCCAAAACGGCTTTGTGCACCTGTCCAATAGATGCGGCGGCAAACGGCGTCTCTTCAAATTCGCTAAACAACTCTAAGATAGGTGCTTGAAGCTCGCGCTCGACTTGTGCACGTATCTGTGCATATGGCATCGGCGGCGCATCTTTTTGTAGCTTTTCTAAGGCAGTTGCGACCTCAGGTGGAAACACGTCTTTATATTGAGAGGCGATTTGTCCCACTTTCATCACCGCACCCTTCATTTCACCCAACGTTTCAGCGATCTGAATACCGACGTCTTGCATCAGCTCCGAGCGGGCTTGCAAACGTTTCTCTTCGTCACTTGAGAGATGCTTAAATGAGTTTTTAGCTGCTTTGCCGGCAATACTTGCTGTCATGCCAGCGAGTTTCATAAAGCGTTTTCCGGACGATTTTGCCATTCATGTCACCGTATAATGGGTTGTTTACTCAGTCATAATACTATTATTTTAATCACGACATTACTGTTTGACTAATGTGTGAGCAAAAAAGGGATAATTTACCAGAAAATCAGTAACGATGGATCACTGGTTGGTATTGATCGAATACATAGTGTTTAGCCAATAATCTAAGGCCATGTGATACCCCCGCTGTCCCAAACCGCAAATCACACCAACAGCGACATCGCTCAAATAAGAATGATGGCGAAAAGGCTCACGTGCGTGAACGTTCGATAAATGCACTTCTATAAATGGTTTTTGCGTGGCCAATAGGGCATCACGTAGGGCCACAGAAGTATGAGTAAAGGCGGCAGGGTTGATGATAATGGCATCTACTTGCGCGGCTGTCTCTGCTAATAGTCCATGATGTTGGATTTCATCCACCAGTTTGCCTTCATGATTGGATTGTACACAGATTAATTCAATCCCGTACTGAGCGGCGCGCTCGACTAACTGTTTTTCTATATCTGCCAGCGTCGTATAACCATAGATATCAGGCTCTCGTTTACCTAGCAAATTTAGATTGACCCCATTTACCAGTAATAATTTATGAGTCAGCGTTTGCTCGATATCTTGGTCAGGCGTTTTTTTGGCTGTTTTTGAAGGAGTAGAGGGCGTCATAATGATCTCTGTAGCTATTGAACGATGGTAATGGTTTGTTATAGTCAATCTTCTATCAATTGGGTACGGTGTCAGTCTCGCTTAGCCTACTACTTGTAGTGCTTTCACTCGGCTTCCTTGTATCCAAATTATGGTGGTGTTCTAAAAAGTATGCTGTCATCAGACATAACCATAGTTAATATAAAAGAATACCAGATCGAATACTTTA
>NZ_JASDDJ010000103.1 GCF_030407455.1 Psychrobacter sp. 5A.1 | reverse complement strand
GAACAAACACCTAGACGACAACCAAAAAACCAATGATAAAGCGGATAGAACCATCGCAGATTTACGCGAAAGCAAGCTATTCATTGTCCCAGCTGCGCCTAAGCCTGACTTTAAGCCCAGAAAAGTTACTCAGGAGAGCATAGACCGCGCCAACGATGCGGTAAATAGGCTAAAAGCGATACGCCTTAACCGCGAGAAAGCACAGCAAGCTGAGCAAGAGCGCCTAAGACAGCAGCAAATAGCTGCTATTGCACAAAAAAAGCAAGAACAGGCCGAACAAGAGAAGCTAGAGCGACAACAGCGCCGAGAACAAAGACTTGCAAGGATTGCTATGGAGACAGGGGAGTTCAATCATTACTATCAGCAGCTAGAGCAGCAGCCCATTAGCGTTGATCAGTCGCACTTGCAGAAAATCGATCAAAACAGCGAGTTTGGAAAGCACCTTGTGTCTATTGTAGCCACCGACAACCTCATGCAAGCGTTGACACTCTATCAAGATGATCCCAGTACCACCAAGCACCAAAGAACGCTTGCAGAACTACAGTATGAGCGTTTAGGCAACGATCTTATCTCACATTCGCAATCGGCATTGGATAGTAGCAAAAGCATACGACACACAGCGTCGCAAAAGACCAGTACAGCGGCATTAAAGGGTGTTTTTGATGCTATGGTACCTGAGCATAAGCAAAACCTCTCTCAGACGCAGCAGGAGCGCTTACAGAGCGTCTCAGTAGCCATTAACGACCATAGCTATGATATCAACCGCAGTCGTGGCATGACACTAGGATTTTAGATATGACCGACAACGCCCAGTCGATGCAAATAGAAGAATTAGTGCTTCTCCTTCACGCACTTATTGAACAAGATCAAGAATTACTAGCAGACAATAAAGCCCAAGCTCAAGCCAATGGAGAATATGCACAGCAGCTTTCAGCACAGGTTAAGCAGCTAACTGAGCTATTAAAAACCTACCAAGACAAAGAACAGCTGATCACGGACAACACCAATGAAGCACTCAAAAATAATATCAATCTGATTTTTGAGAAAAACCATGAACGCTATCATGGCCTGATAGATAAAGGTTTCACCACTCATATAGACACAGCTACCAAACAACTCTCAACGGTTGCCACTAAGGTTGAAAAGCAATTTGAAGATCTTGAGACAGCCGCTCATAACTCAAAAACTGAATTTGAGAGCAGACAGGAATTTTTCAAGCTGTATGAAGATACCTATGATAAGCAAGGTAGGAAACTGCGAGAGAGCGTAGATAGCACAACGACTGCTGTTATAAATGCTACTAAAGACAGGCTTGATGATGTGGCTAATGATTTTAGCTATAACTTAGTAAAGCATCTTAGCTGGAAGATAACGGCTATGCTTGGTGCTGTCTGTCTTTCAATTATGCTGCTAACGTTCGGTTCAGCTTGGTTGTTTGTTCCTAGTAAGGCTGAAATCTCTCAAAGGCAGTCTCAATATAATGCGCTTGAAAAAGCTCAATTATTTAACAAGGTTATTCAAGCTGACGATGGTTACTATGCAGAGGTCGATACAAGTAAGTGTAGAAAAGACTTCAAATCCAACCTTTTTAGTAACCGGACTTGGTGCAAATTCAAGTAATTATAAAGTAGCAAAAAGTATCTTTTCTTTTTCAGTTATCAACAACCAAAAAGGTTTTTAATGTTTTTAATGCTTTTAAAAGCTTTTAAGTTGTCTGGAAGCATTGATATCATTGGCGTATAGAGTACGTTAAGGGACGTTTACCTGTCAATTAAGGGACGTTTACCTGTCAATTAAGGGACGTTTACCTGTCAATTAAGGGACGTTTACCTGTCAATCAATGACTTAGTTTGTTTACGTCACTTAAAAGACATGATAAATTAACGTCATTAATCAGAATGAGTTTATAGATATGAGCAACAAAAAGTTGAAAAATGAGGTCGTTAAAACTCACAGGCTAAATACAGCTCTACAAAAATTATCGCTTGCTGAAATTCGACTTATGCAGTTAGCGATTATAGACGCAAGAGAAACAGGTGCAGGCATAGATACCGTAACTCCCTTACCTATCCACGCAAGCCGTTATGCTGAGGCGTTTGGTGTCACAAGACAAACTGCATACGAAGTTCTTATTGAGGCTGAGACTTCTTTATTTAAGCGTTATTTCACATTTCTTGATGAGCGGGATGGTAAGCCAGTTAAGTCTCATTGGGTAAGTCAGGCAAAGTATTTGGATGATGAGGCGATTATTGAAATAATGCTTACACCTGCTGTAGTACAAGAGATTACACGTATTGATGCTATAGAAGCTAAAACTCTATTCACAAGATTTGCGCTTGAGCAGGTAGCACCAATGAAGAGTGTCTACTCTGTGAGATTATACGAACTGCTCAACCAATGGAGGCAAGCGAAAAAGGTAAGTTTTGACCTAGATATTTTTAGAGGGCAGTTAGGTGTTGAAGACACTGAGTACAAGGCAATGAGTGATTTTAAAAAGCGCGTTCTAGATCTTGCAGTGAATGAGATAAATGAAAAATCAGACCTAAAAGTTAGCTACGAACAGGTTAAAAAAGGTGTGGCTATAGCAGGCTTTAAATTTAAGGTATTAACTAAAGCGCAACCGAAAAATGCAAAGCAAGAACCTGTCAGAGACGGGGATACAGCAGATATGTTCACGATTGAAGGGCTAAATGATAAGCAGCTAGGACGTATCGTTCGCAATCCTGCTTTCATGGCAGAATACAATCATTTAGTAAGCCCGACTAGCCCAGCTGGGCAGTCACAGCAAGGATGGGAATTTGAGATGCTTAATCGCCTTAAACAAGACGCTTCTGATTTCCAAAAGCGTCCTATTAGAGAATATCTTGATTATTAAGAGTGTTTTTACTAATTAACTAAAGCGGCATTAAAGAACCCTGTGTATGGATAGTAGTAGCCAGCTTCGATGTAGTAAATACCATCTTCTGGTATTTTGAACTCGAAGTCTTTCTCAGTACCAGTTCTCACACGTTCATAATTTGAATTATAAACGGTATTAAAGTAACGGTTATCTCGATGCTCGCCTGAATTGTAACGGTTCTTAAATAATCTAACCAAGCTATCAGTTATTGGATAATCGAAAGAACCTTTAAACATAAACGTTTGGTCTTTCTTGGCTTGAAACTTATAGTAGTTATAAAAAGGGTTACTACTCAGCTGATTGTTATTATTGAAATTAAGTGGTTTAGGGTTGCTAGGCGTACCAATATCACCAATAGGATTTTTTAAAATAGAATTTACATTAAAGCTTGTTATATTTAGCACCCCTGGCCCTGCGGACTTTACTTCTACATTAAAGTCTTGGGTTTCATCTACATCAATTTTCATCCCATCACTACAAGTGCGACTACTCCAGTCACCAGACTCTTTAGCTACCGTTAAGTGAGTGTTGCTACTAAATTTACGACAGTCCCAAATAGTCTGTTCGTACTGTGGCAGTTCTACAGAATACTTTATAAATGCTTTATCCCCACTTTTAGCTGAGAATTTAAAGTTATTATAGAAATAATTTGAGTTTAATTGATAAGTCTTACCATTTTTAACAGTTATTGGATCATTGACACTACCTGATTGAGGAGTGTCTACTACTGGAGGCGAAGTTGGAGGGTTAGTAACTGAACCGCCATTATTTGAACTTCCACCACTATCATCGCTACCACAGGCAGCAATAAAAGCTACGGATGCTAAAACTAACAGACCTTTTGTTTTTTTCATATAAATTCTCATCAACTTAACCATCTATAGATATGCAACAGAAGTTGAACTATAACACATCTATAGAGAGCTATCTTTTGGCCAGTATGTTTTTAATTTTTAAGCCCTCTGCAAGAGCGCGTTTTCGAGAACTGTGATATATTTCACCTAACGGCTCATATCTCCCAATTCTCGAAACACGTTGGGGACACCCCAAACCCCAAAAAACCACGCTCAAAATAGGCAGTCGTTATGGCGATATTCATGGCAAGCACCAAGTCAGTATCAAGAGCAAAAGGACAAAGTGCGATTGCTGCTGCCGCTTATCGTGCTGGTGATAAATTGCTTGATGAAGACAAAGATCACGGCAAGCTCCACGACTATCAAAAACGCAGTGGCGTATTAAGTGCCGATATTATTCTACCGACTGCCTTAGCTAATGGTGACATTGGCAGAGCCGAATTGTGGAATATGGCAGAGCGTAATGAAACCCGAAAAAATAGTCGCGTGGCTCGTGAATGGCTCATTGCCTTACCCCATGAATTGAACGAACAAGATCGCAAAGACTTAGCCCATGACTTCGCCAAAACCTTAGCCGATAGATACCAAGTAATCGCAGATTGTGCGATCCATGTACCAACAGAGAAAGAAATCGAACGCGGTGCAAGCCCTCTTAACTTCCATGCTCATATTTTATTGACCACGCGCACCGCCACCATTGACGATGACGGCAAAATCTACCTTACCAAAGACAAAGCCGACAGCGAAATATCAGACGATGACCGCAGAAAAAAGGGCTTGCCGCGCATGAGCGTGGAAGTGAAAGCGGTGCGCGAACTGTGGGAGCATACCGCGAACAAGGTATTAGAAGCGAAAGGGCACAATCTGATTGATAGCCGTAGTTATAAGTCACAAGGTATCGACCTAGTGCCACAAATAAAGATGGGTAAAGACGCTACGCACATGGAACGTAAAGGGATGCCAACCGAAAAAGGTCAGTTTAACCGTGAGATTATCCAGTCTAATGAGTTGGTTTGGAACAAACACCTAGACGACAACCAAAAAACCAATGATAAAGCGGATAGAACCATCGCAGATTTACGCGAAAGCAAGC
>NZ_JASDDJ010000102.1 GCF_030407455.1 Psychrobacter sp. 5A.1 | reverse complement strand
CTTCATAGCAAGATTAAACTGAAGAGTTTGATCATGGCTCAGATTGAACGCTGGCGGCAGGCTTAACACATGCAAGTCGAGCGGAAACGATGATAGCTTGCTATCAGGCGTCGAGCGGCGGACGGGTGAGTAATACTTAGGAATCTACCTAGTAGTGGGGGATAGCACGGGGAAACTCGTATTAATACCGCATACGACCTACGGGAGAAAGGGGGCAGTTTACTGCTCTCGCTATTAGATGAGCCTAAGTCGGATTAGCTAGATGGTGGGGTAAAGGCCTACCATGGCGACGATCTGTAGCTGGTCTGAGAGGATGATCAGCCACACCGGGACTGAGACACGGCCCGGACTCCTACGGGAGGCAGCAGTGGGGAATATTGGACAATGGGGGAAACCCTGATCCAGCCATGCCGCGTGTGTGAAGAAGGCCTTTTGGTTGTAAAGCACTTTAAGCAGTGAAGAAGACTCCGTGGTTAATACCCACGGACGATGACATTAGCTGCAGAATAAGCACCGGCTAACTCTGTGCCAGCAGCCGCGGTAATACAGAGGGTGCAAGCGTTAATCGGAATTACTGGGCGTAAAGGGAGCGTAGGTGGCTCTATAAGTCAGATGTGAAATCCCCGGGCTTAACCTGGGAACTGCATCTGAAACTGTAGAGCTAGAGTATGTGAGAGGGAGGTAGAATTTCAGGTGTAGCGGTGAAATGCGTAGAGATCTGAAGGAATACCGATGGCGAAGGCAGCCTCCTGGCATAATACTGACACTGAGGCTCGAAAGCGTGGGTAGCAAACAGGATTAGATACCCTGGTAGTCCACGCCGTAAACGATGTCTACTAGTCGTTGGGTCCCTTGAGGACTTAGTGACGCAGCTAACGCAATAAGTAGACCGCCTGGGGAGTACGGCCGCAAGGTTAAAACTCAAATGAATTGACGGGGGCCCGCACAAGCGGTGGAGCATGTGGTTTAATTCGATGCAACGCGAAGAACCTTACCTGGTCTTGACATATCTAGAATCCTGCAGAGATGCGGGAGTGCCTTCGGGAATTAGAATACAGGTGCTGCATGGCTGTCGTCAGCTCGTGTCGTGAGATGTTGGGTTAAGTCCCGCAACGAGCGCAACCCTTGTCCTTAGTTACCAGCGGGTTAAGCCGGGAACTCTAAGGATACTGCCAGTGACAAACTGGAGGAAGGCGGGGACGACGTCAAGTCATCATGGCCCTTACGACCAGGGCTACACACGTGCTACAATGGTAGGTACAGAGGGCAGCTACACAGCGATGTGATGCGAATCTCAAAAAGCCTATCGTAGTCCAGATTGGAGTCTGCAACTCGACTCCATGAAGTAGGAATCGCTAGTAATCGCGGATCAGAATGCCGCGGTGAATACGTTCCCGGGCCTTGTACACACCGCCCGTCACACCATGGGAGTTGATTGCACCAGAAGTGGATAGCTTAACCTTCGGGGAGGCGTTCACCACGGTGTGGTTGATGACTGGGGTGAAGTCGTAACAAGGTAGCCGTAGGGGAACCTGCGGCTGGATCACCTCCTTATAGATGGCATTCGGTCAGCAAGAATTCACAACAAGTTGTTCTTTAGTTTAAGCTTACGTTTTTAACAAACGTATTAGGGTCTGTAGCTCAGCTGGTTAGAGCACCGTGTTGATAACGCGGGGGTCAGTGGTTCGAGTCCACTTAGACCCACCATTTTATAATGGGGCCATAGCTCAGTTGGTAGAGCGCCTGCCTTGCACGCAGGAGGTCAACGGTTCGACTCCGTTTGGCTCCACCACTACTATAAACGCTGTAAGCTTTAAGTGCTAAATTAGTATAAATAGAAACAAGTGATTTGCATAAGATTACTTCTTTCTGTTTTATACAGAACCTGTTATTCGACGAGAATACAGGAACTATTTAAAAACATAGATATGAGTCTGGGTTAAGAAGAGCGTGTTCACGCGCACTTCTTAACCTTAATAACTCACCTCTTAACGACATCAGTTGTTATCCCAGGGGTGAGTTATTAAAAAAGTAAAGAGAACTGAATCAAGCGTATAAAATTAGGTGATATCGTTATCATAATTAGATTGTATGACACTATGAAGTCGAAAGACTACTTGGGGTTGTATGGTCAAGTAATGAAGCGCACATGGTGGATGCCTTGGCAGTCAGAGGCGATGAAAGACGTGACAGCCTGCGATAAGCTTCGGGGAGGCGGCAATATCCTGTGATCCGGAGATTTCTGAATGGGGAAACCCACCTACCATAAGGTAGGTATCTTGTACTTGTACAAGAAGCGAACGAGGGGAAGTGAAACATCTCAGTACCCTTAGGAATAGACATCAAATGAGATTCCCCTAGTAGCGGCGAGCGAACGGGGAGAAGCCGATTAATTCTAATGTAGAAGAACAGCGTGGGAAAGCTGACCGTAGTAGGTGATAGTCCTGTATTCGAAACATTAGAGTTAACATATTAAGTAGAGCGGGGCACGAGAAATCCTGTTTGAAGATGGGGGGACCATCCTCCAAGGCTAAATACTCCTGACTGACCGATAGTGAACCAGTACCGTGAGGGAAAGGCGAAAAGAACCCCTGTGAGGGGAGTGAAATAGAACCTGAAACCGTGTGCGTACAAGCAGTGGGAGCCTTAATTTATTAGGGTGACCGCGTACCTTTTGTATAATGGGTCAGCGACTTATGTTCTGTAGCAAGGTTAACCGTTTAGGGGAGCCGTAGGGAAACCGAGTCTTAATAGGGCGTTTAGTTGCAGGGCATAGACCCGAAACCGAGTGATCTATCCATGAGCAGGTTGAAAGTGCCGTAACAGGCACCGGAGGACCGAACCCACTGTCGTTGAAAAGCCAGGGGATGACTTGTGGATAGGGGTGAAAGGCTAATCAAACTCGGTGATAGCTGGTTCTCCCCGAAAGCTATTTAGGTAGCGCCTCGGACGAACACCATTGGGGGTAGAGCACTGTTTCGGCTAGGGGGTCATACCGACTTACCAAACCGATGCAAACTCCGAATACCGATGAGTGATATCCGGGAGACACACAGTGGGTGCTAACGTCCATTGTGGAGAGGGAAACAACCCAGACCGCCAGCTAAGGCCCCAAATTCCTAGTTAAGTGGGAAACGAGGTGGGAAGGCATAGACAGCTAGGAGGTTGGCTTAGAAGCAGCCATCCTTTAAAGAAAGCGTAATAGCTCACTAGTCGAGTCGGCCCGCGCGGAAGATGTAACGGGGCTCAAACTAGGAGCCGAAGCTGCGGATTTGAATTTGTTTTCAAGTGGTAGGGGAGCGTTGTGTAAGCCTGTGAAGGTGTGTCGTAAGGCATGCTGGAGGTATCACAAGAGCGAATGCTGACGTGAGTAACGATAATGCGAGTGAAAAGCTCGCACGCCGGAAGATCAAGGGTTCCAGTCCAACGTTAATCGGGGCTGGGTGAGTCGACCCCTAAGGCGAGGCCGAAAGGCGTAGTCGATGGGAAATCAGTTAATATTCTGATACTTGTTTATAATGCGATGGAGGGACGGAGAAGGTTATGTCAGCCTGGCGTTGGTTGTCCAGGTGAAAGGATGTAGGCTTGTGGCTTAGGTAAATCCGGGCTACTACATGGCTGAGATCTGATAGCAAGCTGTACTTGTACAGTGAAGTGGCAAATACCATGCTTCCAGGAAAAGCTTCTAAGCAATAGTTATAAACGAATCGTACCCTAAACCGACACAGGTGATCAGGTAGAGAATACCAAGGCGCTTGAGAGAACTCTGCTGAAGGAACTAGGCAAAATGGTACCGTAACTTCGGGAGAAGGTACGCTGTTGGTGGTGATAGGACACGCTCCTTGAGCTGCTGGCAGTCGCAGATACCAGGCTGCTGCAACTGTTTATTAAAAACACAGCACTCTGCAAACACGAAAGTGGACGTATAGGGTGTGATGTCTGCCCGGTGCTGGAAGGTTAATTGATGGGGTTAGCGTAAGCGAAGCTCTTGATCGAAGCCCCAGTAAACGGCGGCCGTAACTATAACGGTCCTAAGGTAGCGAAATTCCTTGTCGGGTAAGTTCCGACCTGCACGAATGACATAATGATGGCAGCGCTGTCTCCAGCAGAGACTCAGTGAAATCGAAATCGCAGTGAAGATGCTGTGTACCCGCGGCTAGACGGAAAGACCCCGTGAACCTTTACTACAGCTTTACATTGAACTTTGACCTGACTTGTGCAGGATAGGTGGGAGGCTTTGAAGCCGAGACGCTAGTCTCGGTGGAGCCAATCTTGAAATACCACCCTGGTCATGTTGGGGTTCTAACTCAGGTATAACAATACCGAGGACAATGTATGGTGGGTAGTTTGACTGGGGCGGTCTCCTCCTAAAGAGTAACGGAGGAGTACGAAGGTGCGCTCAGACCGGTCGGAAATCGGTCGTAGAGTATAAAGGCAAAAGCGCGCTTAACTGCGAGACCCACAAGTCGAGCAGGTACGAAAGTAGGTCTTAGTGATCCGGTGGTTCTGTATGGAAGGGCCATCGCTCAACGGATAAAAGGTACTCTGGGGATAACAGGCTGATACCGCCCAAGAGTTCATATCGACGGCGGTGTTTGGCACCTCGATGTCGGCTCATCTCATCCTAGGGCTGAAGCAGGTCCTAAGGGTATGGCTGTTCGCCATTTAAAGAGGTACGCGAGCTGGGTTTAGAACGTCGTGAGACAGTTCGGTCCCTATCTACCGTGGGCGTTGGAAATTTGAGAGGATCTGCTCCTAGTACGAGAGGACCAGAGTGGACGAACCTCTGGTGTTCGGGTTGTCACGCCAGTGGCATTGCCCGGTAGCTACGTTCGGATGGGATAACCGCTGAAAGCATCTAAGCGGGAAGCCCACCTCAAGATTAGATTTCCCTAAAGAGCCGTTCAAGACTAGGACGTTGATAGGCAGGGTGTGGAAGTGCAGCGATGCATGTAGCTAACCTGTACTAATTGCTCGTTTGGCTTGACCATACAACACCCAAGTGGTTTGTATACAAGTCTAATTAATCTATCTTGTATAAGCTGTAGTGGCTTATAGAAACAGACAGAATATTTCGATATCACCTTTAACCTTGATTCAGTTAGGTTACAAGTTGATCGACTAAAAAGTAAAATTTGAAGTCAAACAATAAAAACAACAGACTCATATCTAACCCCCTTTGCTGACGACAATAGCATGATGGCACCACCTGATCCCTTCCCGAACTCAGAAGTGAAACATCATAGCGCCAATGGTAGTGTGG
>NZ_JASDDJ010000101.1 GCF_030407455.1 Psychrobacter sp. 5A.1 | reverse complement strand
AATGTACCTTGTAACTTATCATCTAATAGCATGTCTTAAACTTGTATTATTAAAATTACTATCCAGCGGCTGTTCGCCATATAAGCAAATATAGCAGCCGATAACTTCGTGAGAAACTGAGAGATATTATGAAACGAATCTTTATTCCTATCCTTACTGCAGTTGCCACTTTTTTAGCAGTTAGTTCTACTTCTGCTGAAGAAACTCGTCATATCAAGATAGCAAAACCATCGTTATTGGTTATTGTCACATCGGATGATGCTCAGGTGCAGCTAATGTCAATGGTGCTCACTATGCAGTCAGCGAAGCAAGGAGCTGAAACCAACGTATTGCTCTGCGGTGCAGCTGGTGACATGGCACTACGTGATGCGCCTAGCAGTGTCACTACAGGGCAACCACCAATGAATATGAGTGCACAAGGGTTAATGAAGACAGTTATGGAAAAAACCAAAACTACAGTCGAAGTTTGTGCCATTTATCTTCCGGGTAAAGGGCTTGATAAGTCTGCGCTAATTGATGGTGTTGCCGTAGCAGACCCTGCAGCCATTGCTAAATTGATGGTTGATAAAGATACAAAAATAGCCAGTTTTTAATGAGAAATCAGTAGCTTAAGAGTTGATTAGCTTAAGCGCTCCATAGAAAGGACAAAACATCTGCTCTTATGTCCTTGTTTTATATCTATATATTTTAATTAACTATTCTGAATGGTATAGAAGGACATAGGAGATCATTATGAAACGACATTCAAGTAATCAAAACAGTATATCGAATCAAGACGCGTTGGCAGCGCATCCCAATCGCGCTGACGATAACAAACAACCAATAGTTTCAAGATTATTTAATCGTCGTCAATTGATTGGTGCAGGCATTGCAACTGGAGCAGTTATAGGCAGCATGTCACTGAATGGCTGCGTATCGTCTCCCACAGCTCAAGAAAAAGTTAATATTGTTATTGTCGGTGCTGGTATTGCAGGATTGGCTGTTGCCAATAGATTGAGTCGTCAACTTCCCAACGCAACCTTGACTATACTAGACAGTCGACAAGCTCACTATTATCAACCTGGCTACACTTTGTTAGCCACAGGCGTCTGGAATAATACCGACAAGGTTATAGACAGTAACGCCAACCTTCTTCCTGCAGGAATAAATTGGATACAAGAAAATGCCCGTGAGTTTTCACCGGATAACAATCAGGTAATTACTGAGAGCGGCAAAAAAATTGGCTATGACTATCTAGTGGTAGCAACTGGCTTAAGATTAGGTTTTGAGAAAATAGAAGGTCTTAATATTCAAGACTTAGGCACTGATGGCATTGGTAGTGTTTACCATAGTCCAGAAATTGCTATAAAAACATGGCAACAAATAGATGCCTTTCGTCAAAAAGGAGGGCGCGCCGTAATGACGCTAGCACATACTGACATGAAGTGTGCAGGTGCGCCATTGAAAATGACCTTTATGCTGCATGACAGACTCATACAAGCAGGTACACGACAAAACAGTGATATTCAATTTTTTAGTCCGCATCAGACGGTATTTAGCGTGCCTGTTGTAAACGAAAATATATTATCACGCTGGGCATCTTATGATCCACCAATTGGCGCAAACTTTGAGCAACGCTTAACTGGCATCGATAAATCAGCAAAAGCTGCCTATTTCACGGATTCGGAGGGCAGTCAAAGTCGACAAGACTATGATTTTATTCATGTTGTACCACCCATGTTTGCGGTAGACAGTATACTAAACAGCCCCTTAGCCAATAAAAATGGTTGGCTTGACGTTGATAAATATACGCTACAACACAAGCGCTATGAAAATATTTTTGGGGTCGGTGATATTAATGGAACGCCAAAAGGTAAAACAGCCGCAACCGTTAAGCTCTCCGCACCCATAGTGACGAACAATCTTATTGAGGTAATACAAGGCAAGGCACCCAGTCAAAAATTTGATGGATATACCTCGTGTCCGTTGTTAATCAAAGAAGGTGAGGCAATGCTTGTTGAGTTCGATTATGAAAATAATTTAACCCCAAGTGTGCCTTTGGTTAACCCGTTAAAAGAAAGCTATTTCGCATGGTTTCTAGAAGAAATGATGCTGAAACCTGCTTATATGGCTGTTGCCAAAGGTCGAGTTTAACCTCGTATAGTACAGATAGTCAGTATCTTCATAAGTTTCAATGAGCTGGCTACCGTTTATATAAGCGAGGACTTTTACTAAGTTTCGCTAACATTTGCAAAGGAGCTGTCATGTTACTTTTAAATCAAGCATTTATGATGTTGTGGGAAGCTATATTAGAGAATGCGATGCTGGTCGGTACATTATTTCTATTATTACTGATCACATGGAGTTATTGGGGCATTGTAGGTAGGCATCAAAAGCTAGCATATCGTTTTACCACTGTACTAGCAGCTATTGCGGCAGGGATTGGCTTTTTTACTTTGCCATTATTTTTTAATTCTAGTTTAGGAAGTCTCAATTATTGGGTAGATTGGGCCTTCCATCTGGCAATGGTGGCAGCATTGTTTGTTTATGCTTATGTGGTTATATTGCCACTGATAACCGGACTGTCTGGGTTAACCAAGCATAGCGCTTCATATCCATAATAAAAAGTGCTAAATAATCTAAATTGGATCGTTTAACAATGCAAATTACTGAAATACCTGTAGCACAGGCTCAAGTTGCTTGTCATAAAGCAGATATCATTATTGATGTCAGAGAGCCTGCTGAATATGCTGCGGGACATATAAAAGGCGCAATATCAGTACCTCGTGGCATACTGGAATTTAGAATTTCTGACCTACCAGCTATCAAGGGTGCTGATACTGAAATCCTACTATATTGTCAAAGCAGTGGACGCGCGGCGCTAGCAGCTCAGTCACTAGCAGAACTTGGCCATACGCAAGTGGCCTCAATTGCTGGAGGTTATGAGACATGTCTTGAAACGGACATACCAATAACTATGGCAAATGAAGGTATTGATTTTTATTAATTTATTTGGACAGATACCGCATGGCTGACTATTAGAGACTGTATGGTCAATGAATTTGGAATAGAGCAAGTTTATATAATTCATGATTACTCTAAAATTTTCGAGTTTTTTGCCCCACTGAGCCTTGGATTACGATTTTTTCCTGAGTAATTGAAGAGACAAGGTGCTCTTTATAGTCGTGCGCAGAATAGACTCTCAGCGCACCTGGTAAAGAGAATAGCTTACGGCGCACAGAGTTATAAAAGTTATCGGCATTACTGTGCTAAAAGTCAATTCGGCCATACCATTCAATAAAAAGAATATCACTATTGAATATATGCTCCTTAAAGAGAAAAACGAAATTTCTTGCAGTATTCCCCAAAATATGCGATGCGCGTAAGGTAATGTCAGCAGCTTTGAAGAACAAATAGTTAACCTAGCAAAACATCTTTAATCCTTTCTCATTGTTCATCATGTATTGCATGTAGTCTTGATATAGTCGATGAGCTCGTTTTACTATACATAGAGCTAACATAACTTATCCCAAGAATTAGACATACTACTATCAGTATGTCCTGCAATTTAACATATAGATATGTAATCGGATATTATATTTTATAATAAGGATATTCCAGTGAAGAAATTATTTAAAATTAATCATACTTCTTATTTGATTGCTACCGCTTTAACTATTAGTGCAGTAAGCATAACAGCATGTAGTGAAACAGAGGTTAAAGCGGTTGACAGAGTAGAAGAAGCTGAAGCTTTAGCACGAGTTAAATCACTTGAGTCACAAGCTGCAGCAATTAAGAAAGATATGGCCTCAAATCCAAGCACTAAATTGACTGTCAGTATGCCTGACGAGTCTACTATTCCAGATGACGAGTTTGGCGCAGCTGTGCGTCGCGGCTTGCAAATTGCTAATCATACTTATAAAGAGTTGCCCGACAATGTTGGCAACCAATTAAATTGTACTAGCTGTCATTTAGGTAATGGCTCAGAAGCTTACGCTGCTCCTTGGAATGGTATGCCAGGTATCTATCCTATTTACCGTAGTCGTGGTGGTCGTGTCAACTCAATTCAAGAGCGTATTAACGGGTGTTTCGAACGCTCAATGAACGGCAAAGCGCTTGACCTAGGTTCAGATGATATGAATGCAATGGTGTCTTATATGAGCTGGCTATCACAAGATTTGCCATACGGTGTCTCACCCGAAGGTCGCGGCTTTGTAAAAATAGATAAAAATTTGGAGCCTAACACAGATAATGGCAAAAAATTATTCGCTGAAAAATGTAGTGTTTGCCATGGTGAAAATGGCGAAGGTCAATATAATGATGATAGTTCTTACGTTTATCCAGCAGTAGCTGGATAAAAGTCTTTTAACGATGGCGCAGGTATGGCACGAACATACACAGCAGCTGCTTTTATCAAAGGTAAGATGCCTTTTGGACAAGGTAACTCTCTTAGCGATCAAGAAGCAGTCGATATTGCTAGTTACTTTACTCACTTACCACGCCCTGTAAAAGCTAATAAAGATAAAGACTGGCCCAATGGAGATGCGCCTAAAGACGTACGTCGTTAATAAAGTTTGAGCTATGCTGAAGAAACAGTAGAGATAAACTTGAGAGACTTCAATTACATATTTTAATGATCAAAATCAAGCCATCTCTATTACAGTCTTTTCAATATAGCTCATTTTTTACACGTTTATTATTTTACAGTAATCATTAGGCTATCTAAGAATTCTATGCTTACATACTATAAAGATGCTGGGCTCTACTATAGCTTTGCATTAAGACTCTCTCTGTCATAGCGAGTTAAGTAAATTTCTAATTAACATCATCGAATCAATAGATCTCACGAGTAGTCGTTGGCATACTGGCATTATCTAACCCTAAGTGCCGCACAACTGAGGAACGCACTTGCTCGTCATTTAGCGTCTCATCTTCAATCTCAGAAGTTTTGACAATTTCTAAAGTCACCGCATCTGACTGTGCCTCAACATTCAGATCGAACCTTAGCGTCAGCAATTTTCCTAGTAAACTGCCTTGTCATATCCGCACACGACTGACGAGTGGCAATAGCTTTTTGTCCGACCATTGCCATTCAGTCCAATTTGAGTGCTCATGAATATAGGCAATATGCTTTATATTTTCCTCAAAGATATGCAGATATAAAACTATTAACCTCTTCATATTATGCAGAGAATAAGCAATAGAAACAGCACCTGCGAACTTTAAAACTAGAGAAGTGATATTAATAATAGACGCAATAAAGAGAAATTTTTAATAAGAATACGCGGCTTTTTGTTATAAGCAGTGATTGGGTAGAGGTAAAAAT
>NZ_JASDDJ010000100.1 GCF_030407455.1 Psychrobacter sp. 5A.1 | reverse complement strand
CTCCTACTAAGCACTACCGTCGGCTGTCCGAAAGGATAAAGATTGTAACTGCGAAACAAAACTTACTACTAGTGTGAAGACAAAAATCAACTAGCACTACTGTCGACTGTCCGAAAGGATAAAGGCTGTATCTGCATCTCAAACCTACCACTGGTATAAGAATGTAAAACTATTAGCACTACCGCCGGCTGTCCGAAAGGATAAAGGTTGTAACTGCGGATCAAAAACGCCCACTATCACTAGTGGGCGTTTTCCGTTTCTGCACAGAATAAAACCAATTAGATAGGTCAATATGACTCTATAAATATAATTGTTTCTTTATATCAAATTGACTATATTAAGTCAATTCAGCCACTCTTTAAGATACTAATAATCAAGATAATCCCTAATTGGACGCTTCTTAAACTGTGAAGCGTCTTTTTTTAGGCGATTAATCATCTCAAATTCCCATCCTTGCTGCGACTGTCCAGCTGGGCTAGTAGGGGTTACTAAATGATTGTACTCCGCCATAAAAGCAGGGTTGCGAACGATACGCCCTAACTGCTTATCGTTTAGTCCGTCAACCGTAAACATATCTGCTGTATTAGCGTCACGTTCTGTTTTACCCTTAGTATTGCTCTTGATAGTTTTCGCTTTTGGCTTGAATTTGATTTTTAAATGCGTGAGCTTAAATCCTTTACCCGATTTACCATTTTTATCTGTCAAACTATAACTAGCCGTATAAAGCGATTTTTCGTTAATTTCATCAATTGCAACGTCTAAGACGCGCTTTCTAAGGTCTTTTACTGCATCATATTTATCTGTTAAATCAAGCATTTCTCTAAAAGCGGCAAGGGTAGATATAACAAACCCTGTATCACGCCATTGCATCATCATAATGTAAATTCTAAAGCTATAAAAACTGCTAAACCCTGCCATTTCATCAAGTTTTAATTGAGTGAAATGCTGTCGTAACTCGCTAATATACGGAATAATATCAGCATGAAAGATTATTCTAGCCATGATGTTGTCATCTGATTTCGCAATCATAGGTAAGCTATCTAACAAATTATGCTTTCTTAACTGTCGTATAAAATCATCATCATATTTTGAGTTAGGATATTTTTTCTTCAATTCTTCAAAAATATCGGTTTTAAAGTGCAATATATTATGTACCCAATGCGTACCAAGCACACCGAGGGGCGTATCAATAAAAATTTTTCTATCCAATAGATCACTACAAGCGGAACGAATTTCCCTAGCCACGTTGTTAGGCTCTACACCTAATCTAATAAAATCTGCCTTAGTAATGTAATAAGGCTTCATTGGGTCAAGTGGCGCAGACTCTTTATCCTTTTCCCCTTTCGGCATTTGAGCAATAGCAATCAAAATCAACCGTATCTCATTCACTGATAATTTGTAAGAAGCTCTAATCATATCGTTATTGAGCGTGAGTAAAGCCTTTTCATCTGATTTTTCATAATCCATAATAATCTCATGCTCAATCAAGTAAAGGACTTATTATATACTGTCCCTTACTCCACATCAATACGTCCCTTACTCCACATCAATACGTCCCTTACTCCACATCAATACGTCCCTTACTCCACATCAATACGTCCCTTTCTATCCTCTGAAGGCTATATATAGTAAAGCTTACAGAGGAGCTAATAACTCTTTAATAACTTCTTAAAAACATATAAAAAGGAAAGTCTTTTTATATTTAAAATAATAAAGATAAAAAGACTAAAAGAGGGTGAATTACTGATTACTTTAATTACTATTTAGATGACCAGTAACTTGCAAACAATGCCTTATCACTGTCACGAATTAAGAAGCTCTCTAATTCATCTATAACAAACTTTTGGCTTAGCTTATTAGTCTCTATCAAATGTTCGACCATAGCACCCATCAAGATTTTTCGTTTAGCATCCTGCTTACGTCTAAGATTGTTCTCAGCTAATTGTCTTCGTTGCTTGATAGCTTGTATTTGGTTCTCTTTCTGACTAATGAACGTATCTAGCTCCTCAATTCTATTTATTATCGTAGTGAGCCATTTATTTTGTTTTGGGTTGTCTTTCCTAACAGCAGCACGTACCGATTGCATTTCAGCTAACAACTTATCACGGTCAACCAGCTTCTTAGCCAACAGCACTTCTAGTTCCCCTTGTATTTTGCTCATTTAAATCCCTTCCCCTTGTTCATAGACAAAAAATTATAGCAGTATAGATAGGTGATAAATAGTACAAGGGCGCACTTATGCAAACTATGCTAAACTCCCCTTATCGGTGAGCTTAGCATAGTTTGCAGTGCGACAAGGGGAGACCCCTTGCAACCCCCAAAAAACAAAGGATGTTTTTATGCAATTACAAGATAGGATTAAAAAGGCTGAGGCTGAATTAAGGAAGTTGAAAAAAAGACAGAAAAAAGAGGAGGAGAAAGTACATTTGATTTGGGGTAACGCTATATTTAAGGCATTGAATGACGGCGACCCTGAGATCACTAAGTTGGTTTTAGAGCTATCCCCTCAAGTTATTAATAACAGCAAAGGGGAACAGCGAAGAATAGTAGAAGATATTTATCAGCAGGTACTACATAACTGTGTATCGCCCGACAATGAAAAAGTGGAAATTCGTTAAGAAAAATGGCTATCTATCACTTATCCGTCAAAACATTTTCACGCAGCAAAGGACAATCTGCTACGGCAGCGATTGCCTATCGTGCTGGCGCAAAGATTAAGTGTGAGCATGAAGGACGTACCCATGACTACACTAAAAAAAATGATGTGCTGCACAGTGAGATATTTTTACCAGCCAATGCTCCTAGTTGGGCAACTGACCGCGAGCAGCTTTGGAATGAGGTAGAAAAAGCTGAAAAGCGCAAAAACAGTACCATAGCAAGAGAGTTTGAAGTGGCGTTGCCGAATGAACTCAATGAAGCCCAGCGCATTGAGTTGGTACAGGACTTTGCACAGCAGATTGTGGCAAGACATGGCTGTGCGGTAGATGCTCATTTGCATAATGGTCAGAATATGTACGAGAGTAAAGAGAACCACCACGCCCACATCATGCTAAGTACAAGGCAGCTTGAGCAAGACGGCTTTACGAAGAAAACTCGTGAGTTAGACGAAAAGAAAAGCGGTGAGGTAGTCTATTGGCGTGAACAATGGGCGAAAACTGCTAATGAGCATTTGCGTGAGTATGGAATAGAGATTGACCATAGAAGTCTGAAAGATCAAGGCTTAGAGCGTGAGCCAACCATCAAATTAGGCGTTGCTGCGAGTGCATTAGAGCGTAAAGGCATCAAAACAGACCGTGGTGATATCAATCGTGAAGTAGCCAAATATAATAAAGTAATCAAAACCAACAATAACGACAAAATAAATGACTTTCGAAAAGTACAGATTAAACACGCCACCGAATTTTATAACAAGGTATGGCATACCAAAAAAGAATTGCCAAAGCATAAAAGAAAAATTGCTGAGAAATTCCCTAATCTATACCAAGCCTTTGATGATCTAGGGATACCAACGGCTGAACCTGAACCCATTAGGAGTATTGACTATGAACAAGAACGAAAGCGAATCGAGCCAGTTAGTGCAAGATTGGATAGACAGATCAGCACTGAACGCCATTCAAATGAGCGAGGACGAGAATTACCGCCAGTTAGTAGCAGCGAGAGCAACGAATTGGGGCAAGGACATAACAGCGAAGTCCGACTTACGGATCAAACAGTCACAAGCACCGCACCTAGAGATATAGCAGAACGCCCACAGCAGCCTGTAGAGCCACATAAACTCCCACAAGCTACCCAAGCATCACTACAGCCTGACAATCAGGCTATAGCAGCCAAAAAGAAAGGATTAACGCAGCAAACGGAGCTTACAACAGAGTCCCCTGAACAGGAGGCAATTAGGGCAAGTATTGAGGGTGCTAGGAGAGTCATATCTGAGGTATATGCCAATGAGCCTGAAAAGCGTAAGAAAATGCTTAAAGCTATTGACGATAAGATACCTGACATAATGAGTGGTAAAGTCGTTTTACCACCTATTGAGATAAAAACAACGCCTGAAAGAGTGGTGGTGAGAACTCCTAAGCCTAGCAAGGATCAGGATATAGAACGTTAGAGTAAGTATGATAATAGGCTTCGATTAACGTCTCTAGCTAGGCTCGATAACTTGTCTTAAATTCTTCTATTGCTAATTTAAAATAGAACTTATGATCCTCTATTAAGTCATCCTGAGTAATAGAGCAGTCCCTAATAAGGTTTACGATAATAGAGTATTGTTCTTCTATTGCATCACAAAACTTATCAATATCAGCAAAATTTTTCGATGTATTCCACAAGGGTTCATAGTGGTATAGCCTATTTCTTATCTTATTAGCCCTTTGCAATGTATGGAATATCGCCTTATGCTTGACATTTTTTTTGTTGGGAAATACATCATTGATATGTATTTGCCAAAATTTAAATGTTCTATAGTCTTTATTCATTAACTCTACCCAAAATCCAAAGTTTAATGCACCAACATAATCTTCTGGTGTCATATACTTGTTTGGAACTCCTTTCCGAGCATTTTTCTTATCAAACGAGTTTTTCGTTGTGTTAAACATATTTTTGGTTCTAGTAGAACAAGTTTTTTCTTTAAGTAGTTTTGCAAGCCACTGATTAGTTCCATAGTAAACGCTTATAGAATTGTGAATTCTATTTCTAAGCGTCACTTCTAATACTTGGACAGGTATGAAGAAGTGTGAGTAAATTCCCTGAATATCCATATAAAAAAGAACCCTACGTTCTACTTCAGATATAGCGTGACTAGGAACTATCTGTACAAACAACTTTTCGTAAGTACTAAATCTTTGCTTAGATATTAAAGACATGCTTTCATTATTTTGCATTATAAATGACCATTCTCTTTTTTCTACTAATCATACTCTCTAGAATTTTTGGTGACACTCTATCAAGTTCCTCAATCAAAGGTGATAAATCATATAGGTTTTTTCCTTTAGTAACCACGTTTGAACGGGGCGTAGATATTTTGATAATCAAACCTTTTCTCTCTAGATTACTTAAAGCTCTTTGAATTGTTTTAACTGAAAGGCCTGTTCTGTAAGCTATAGCTGCTTGAGAAGGAAATGGCTTCTCAGATTTTTCCCACCAGTGAACTATCAAGTTCATTAGAACATTTAATTCTGAAGCTGTTATTTTCAGCTCCTTTTGTGAGAACAATAACAGTGTAGGCACTGCCACCCAACCCAATGAGCACGAGACTTCACCCCACTTATCTATTACTGAGTTTTTATCTTTTTGAGGCTTCATTTTGATCCTTAAAAATTTTATAAGTATATATTACTATATGTATATTCATATAGTAGGACATTTTGTCCATTTACTATACTTGTAGTAAGTGTGAGAATGTACTCCTACTAAGCACTACCGTCGGCTGTCCGAAAGGATAAAGATTGTAACTGCGAAACAAAACTTACTACTAGTGTGA
>NZ_JASDDJ010000010.1 GCF_030407455.1 Psychrobacter sp. 5A.1 | reverse complement strand
GTAGAGACATTTATATTATTAAATGCAATAGCCATAAACCTTGCAACGCAGCAAGAGCAAGATTTGGAGCAGTTGATTGTTGATTAAGGTTGTCTTCAAAAACAAAACCCCCCGTCAGTACATTGGCAGGGGTTTTTCATATAACGCTATTGATCTTTCATGAGCTATTCGTTTTTAATAATGATGAATTATTATTTGGTCTTTTTTTTCTCAATGACTTTTATCAATTTACTATCAATTGAGGATGCGTCAGCAAGCGGATTGCTAATAGGTGTATTCTTGATGAGTAAGGTGTATTCATAGTTAGGTTCAAAATCAAAACCTTCTATACCACTATATAGATACTGCCAGTCTGAGTTGGCTTGTTCAGCAGGCTTAGTTAGTAAGCATGATTGCAGCGCAACACCGACACAGTCTACTTGATGGTCAGCGATGATGATTTTGCGTAAAACATAAGGCATTGCTTGGACAGTAATTTGGCGCTTACTATCTACCTGTGATAGATCTCCCATCACTTCAACATAATCGCCTATAGCTAATTGTTGTATTTGATGGGCGTTTTTCTGACCAAAATTGGCTTCACTAATGTCAGCTATATAAGTCTGTCCATCCTGCGCCACGATAGTGACTTCTTGCTGCTCTCTGTTTTGCAAGATGATACCAGTCACCTGACCAATGATTGCGTCAGAATGACTCGGTTTAATCGAATGGATAAATGTGTTGCTATCTTTCATTTGACTCACACTGATTTTATTATTCATACTTGCTTGCTCATAACTGCTACAAGCAGCCAAAGAAGAAGTGGCAATTAAAGCCAATGTGCATAATCTGATAAACGACATAACGTACCCTTATTAATAATTTTTATATTACTGATGAATGCTTTGTTAATACGTTTGCGGTTAAGCAATGCTGTTTGACTTTCATCTCCATCATTCCTGCTATAAGAAATATCAGTCATTAAAATTTTATCATACTCTAGGGCGTGTCATCATTTAGATTGTGGCTCAATGTCACTACTCATTCTTATCTACTTTGCTTTACTGGTAAGTTTATAGCAAAGCAAACCCCACCAATTCTTGCTAGAATAATCGCTGTCTTTTATCTATCACGAAGTTCAATTATGCCTGTATCTGTTACCAAACCCTTAACCATACTCCATACTTCAGACTGGCATTTGGGGCGACGTCTATATGGACGCCTTCGTTATGAAGAGTTTGAGTCGTTTTTGCAGTGGTTACAAGACACTATTAGCGCACAGAAGGTAGATATATTAATCGTCGCTGGTGATATTTTCGATACCATGACGCCAAGTAATAAAGCCCAAGCGCTGTATTATGAATTTTTGGGTAAGGTCTCACGCTCATGCTGTCAGCATGTGGTGATAGTCGCAGGCAATCACGACTCCCCGACATTTTTGGATGCACCCAGTCAGGTGCTTAAGTTCTTAAACGTTCATGTGATTGGCACGGCTTGTGATGATTTGAATGATGAAGTATTAGTCTTGGGTGATGACGACAACAATCCTCATTGCATTATCGCCGCTGTGCCTTATCTGCGCGATCGGGATGTGCGTAGCAGTAGCGCTGGCGAGTCAGGTCAAACCAAAGACGCCAATGTTATTTCTGGTATTTGCAAGCACTATGATACCGTCGCAGACATCGCAAAAGCTAAGCAAGTCGACTTAATCGAAACACATCAGCGCTACATCCCTATCATTGCGACAGGTCACTTATTCGCTCTTGATAGTAAAACAACGGAGGATGATGGTGTTCGCGATCTTTATGTGGGCAACCTAGGTCAAATATCAGCAAGTATGTTTGATGACTGTTTTGATTATGTCGCACTTGGTCATTTGCACGTACCGCAGCGGGTCGGTGGTCGTGAGCATATTCGCTATTCAGGCTCACCCATCGCGATGGGGTTTGGGGAAGCCAAACAACAAAAACAAGTATTACTGGTACAGTTTGGCGGCGCAGAACATTTTGAGAACGAAGTCTCAGGGCTAAACATCGCACCTGATAGTGATACCTCTCAGCTTATCAATACAACCTCTCATGTTAAAACGGCCAAGCTTGAACAGCCAGTAGAAAAAACCGCTAAAAAAGTAACAGATCAGGCAACGCCTTTTATGGATGACTTGTTTGGTTTTGATGAGCCATCAGAAGATGAAGAGGTAGCACAATCTACTGCCATAGAAAATACGCTGGATCAACAAAATGAAAGCATTCAATCACTGCCGACTGATGCCACCACTACCACTAAAATCCTACACCGCGATGATGCTAATCAGATGCAAGTCATCTCCCTGTCCATTCCAAAATTTCAGCAACTGGCGCAAATATCTGGTGACCTCACCACGATTGAAAAAACCATTAAATCTATTGATCCAACTGAGTCCATTTGGTTAGAGGTTGTTTATACTGGAAATGAGATTATAAGTGGACTAAAAGAACAAGTTAATGAGATGGTAGAAAACTTGTCGCTTGAAGTGCTGATAACAAAAAATGCTAGCTCCTATAATAAAGTCCTCAATCAGCAGCAGACTTCCGAGAACTTGCAGGACTTAAATGAAATGGAAGTGTTTGAGCGTTGCTTGACGATAAACGACATACCCGATTCGCAAAAAGACTCATTGCGCGATGCCTATGGTCAGATACTTTATAACTTACGTCATGAAGACAAACAGGCAGAGTGATATAGGTTATATATCATGACCACTTCTCCTTATTTTTTTCTCCTTATCTTTCTCAATTTTTCGCAGTTGCGGCGATTACTAACATTAAGACTTATCCATGCGCCTAATCGAACTCAGACTAAAAAACCTCAACTCCCTAAAGGGTGAATGGCATATTGATTTTGCTGATACTGCCTTTACCAATGAAGGCATCTTTGCGATCACAGGACAGACTGGTGCTGGCAAGACGACCATATTGGATGCCATTTGTTTGGCGTTATATGGTGAGACGCCAAGGATCAATAGTATCAGTAAGAGCAGCAATGAGGTGATGACGCGGCAGACGGCAGAATGCTTTGCTGAAGTGGTCATTGATTTGAATGGCGAGCAGTATCGTTGCCGCTGGGGACAGCGCCGTGCTTACAATAAAGCGGATGGCAATCTACAAGATGCCACTCACGAAATTGCTAAAATAAACGCTGATGACTCGTCAAAAGAGGATGAGCTGCTAGAGAGCACCTTAAAACATACCAAAAATAAAATCATTGAACTGACTCGAATGGATTTTCAGCAATTCACTCGCTCTATATTGCTGGCTCAGGGCAGTTTTTCTGCATTTCTAAAGGCAAAAGCTGATGAACGCGCAGATATTTTAGAAAAAATAACTGGCACTGATATTTACGCGACCATCTCAGCACATGTCCATAATAAAAAACGCACTGAGGAAGAAATTCTCAGTAAGCTGCAATACGGTTTAGATGGCTTGATGCTGCTAGATACCGATGAAGAAAATCAGTTAAAAGCCGATTTACAGTCATATCAAAGTGCTCAAAGCGCACAGCAGCAGACCATTCAAGATTTGGCCGAAAAGATTCAATGGCTAGATAGCGTTACAGAGTTAAAAGAAAAACTGAATACTTATCAAAGTGACTTGGTGCAGGCTCAGCAAGCGCAGCAAGACTTTATCCCTAGTGCCAAACGCTTAACCGCTGCTAATAAAGCATTGGAGATTGACAGTCAATTCAGCCAGCTGGCTCATAGCCGCGACAATCTAAAACATTTGCAAGGTGAGCAGCAGAAAATAAGCAGCATCCTACCGAAAAAACAAGATGACTTAGAGCAAGCGACCACACATCTAGAGACAGCAAAAACTCGTCAACAAGCTGCCCACGAATCATTGCAATCTGCTCTACCTAATATTGCGCAGGCGCGCCAGTTGGATACAGACATTGCGCAGCATACACATGCTTTAAAAGAAACTGAGCAAAGGCAACAAACCCTAACGAGCAGCACCCAGCATTTAAGCAAAGAGATAGATGGCCATACACAACAGGCTGCGCACAATCAAAATCAGTTAGCAGATGTTGAGTACTATCTCACAAATAATAACGAACTCAGCAACATCGACAGCGATATTGACAGGTTTGAACGTCATTGCAAGAACCTAAAAGCACTGCTGCAAGAGAATACTGCCCTATCAGATGATAAAACAAGCCAACAGCAACAGCTCAACCAGTATCACACCAATTTTGACGCCTTAAATCAACAACAAAAGGTGAAAGATACTGCTATAGCAACGATGCAAGATAAATTGGCCGCTTTACAACGAGAGCAATCAGCATTTATTCAAGTGCAATCATTGGCTGATATGCGAGATGAGCAAGAGCAGATTGATGAAATCAACCGTCAGCTTGACCAGGCGAGTGTTAAGACAAAACAGCTCAAGGAGCTTAGCGTACAAGTAGAGAAAGTAGAAGCGGTCTTGCCAGTAATAAGTAACGACCTCACGAAGCGGGCAGGCTTAATCACTGATAGTGAATTGGCCATCAACGCTGCTAAAGACAAGCGGCAAGACAAACAAACCCAGCTGCATTTACTACAAAAAGTCGCCACCTTAGAAAACCATATCGCTGATCTAAAAGACGGTCACCCCTGCCCGCTGTGTGGATCGCTTGAGCATCCTTATAGTGCAAATCATCCGCACTTAGCGCAAGAAACGGAAGCAACGCAAACTCAGCGGCAAATAGCAGAGCTGGATACGACTATAGCCGATTTAGAAGATACTCTCTCTAAACATCGTATTACTCAGGCAAAAACACAACAGCAGTTTGCGCAACAGGAAGAGCAACAAGGCCTACTGAATCACCAAATACAAAAATTAAAGACAGATATCGACCAGCTTATCAGTTTATTAATCAATAAAGGTTATTCTCAATTTATCGCTGAAATATTAAAACCGTTGATGCAGATTGATACACATAACGATGCGTTGTCATTATTAGGCAGTATCAAAAATGCGCTAGGTGAACGTAGAGAGTCTCTTAAAAATGCGTTATCTCACTACGAATCGCTTAGCGAATCACTCTCTACGATACGTAATGACATCGAAGCGTTAGACAAAGAGCGGCGTGAGCTGGCAAGCACTATCAATGAGATTGAGAGCAATAGTGAAAAAATAGCATGGACGATAGAAAACTTAGACAAAAAATATCATGATAATTTTTCTGAATTGACTGTACTTAAGGCCGAGATATTAACGCTGTTAAATAAATATTCCGCTGGCAAACATCAGTCAGACGCAAAAACGGCGATACGATCTTCACTGCACTCATTACAACCGCTGATAGCCAGTATTGAAAACCAAGTCATACTAAACGAGGTGGATTACCATACTCATATCAATACATTGCGTCAGCAGCATGCTGCGTTTACGACCATAAAAAACGAGTTTAATAACTATAAAGAGCAGCAGCAAACGCTCATAACCGCACTGGGTCGCCTAGAAACACAAATCGAGACCAAGCAGTCTCAGCTCGATAAAGAAGAAAGTGAGCTTGGTAAACTGGTTCAACTCGTGGCAAAAAGAACTGAGGCGATTGAGAAATTACGAACAGACAGAGAGCGTGTTTTTGCTAACAAAGAGCCTGAATCGGAGGAACGTCGATTACGTGATGAGCTGGAGCAAGCCCAAATTGGCCAGACCTCTGCACAAAGGCAGCTGGACAATGCTGAGCACACACTTAGTCAATTGCTTGACACACAGCGACGTTTGAGTGAACAATTAAACACGGTGACTAGTACGCTTAGCAGCCAAGAAAATACCTTTAAGTCAGCGCTTGCCGCCTCTGATTTCGCTGATGAAATAGATTTTACTAAGGCACGCCTGCCCATCGATGAACGCAATGCACTCAAGCAGCAGCAAGAACATATTGGTTACGTGCTAAAGCAAGCGCAGTCTTTATTGGATGCAACACAAAAAACACTGGCGGATAAACAAGCCAATCCACTGACAACAGATGATAAAGAAACGCTTACCCAACAGCAGTCGCAAGCCCAAGATGAGTCTAATAAACGAATTGAATTAATTGGCGCAGTCAGTCAGCGTCTAAAAGATAATGAAGATAAGAAAAACACCCAGCAGGAACAGATGGATGCCATCAACGCTCAAAAAGACAAGTTGCAAGTTTGGCAACAGCTGCACAAATTGATTGGCTCGTCCGATGGCAAGAAGTACCGCACCTTTGCTCAAGGACTTACCTTTGACCTCATGGTCACTCACGCCAATACGAAATTGCAAAAAATGAGCGATCGCTATCTGCTCACCCGTGATGACGACAGTCCACTTGAGCTGAATGTGATTGATAATTATCAAGGTGGCGAAATTCGCAGCACCAAAAATCTCTCAGGTGGTGAAGGGTTTATCATTAGTCTGGCCTTGGCATTAGGTCTCTCACAGATGGCCAGTCAAAATATACGCGTAGATTCGCTATTTTTGGATGAAGGGTTTGGTACATTGGATGAAGAATCCTTAGATATTGCGCTTGATACGCTGACCAATTTGCAGCAAGAAGGTAAATTAATCGGGGTGATATCCCATGTGCAGGCACTAAAAGACCGCATATTAACCCAAATTAAGGTTGAAAAACTCTCTGGCGGCTTTAGCCAAATCAGTGGTCAAGGATGTCAGAAAGTGCTAGGCGAAAAAGCGTCATAAATTAAGCCAGTCAGCGGGCTGTTTTTCATTTAACTACGGCGTTTAGACAATAAAAAACCACCGAACATTAAGGACGGTGGTTTTTTGTTGGCTATTAATTATGTCATTGCTAGCTATTTAGTGACGAGGCCACTAAGCTCACTCATCAATACTGACAACGTTGAGAGGCCGATTTGATTATCTTCATCGTTGCTATAAAGATCATTTAGCTTATCCATCTCAGCTGTCACTGCGGCCAGTTGGTCGAGGTGTCTGGCTCTCCACTCACTAAATGCTTGCTTAGCATCTGGTTTTGAGAGTACCGCATCCATCAATAGGCGCAAGCTGCGTGATAGCTCATTTACTAGGGCGTGGCGTGCACGGCGATCCCAATAATCTTGCTGTGGCAATGTTGCGATATTGTCCATCATCCAGTCCAACTGCAATACTTGATAGGCTTCAAAGTATAGCGTGGCAATCTCATCGACAGGACGCTCATATTGCTCTGCCAGCAACGCGGCATCAAGCGCATCGACATGATACGGTAGCATTGCAAATAGCGTAGCGTCATTATCAGACAGATCTTTTTGCATCAAACGAGAGGTATCTTCTTGCAGATACTGTGCAAACTGCTGCTCAATAAAGCCACTTGGCTTGGTGAGTTTTTCAACACTATCACTGAAGCGGCTAATCATATCAGCGACTTGCAAGTTTTGACCAAAGGCATTGATAAACCAGACCACACCGCGCTCAAGTGAATCACGTAGACGCAGCTCAAGGTTTAGCAGTAATGTCGCGTCAACCTGATTGTCTAATGCTTCAAGTGCTTTCCAAGCGCGTGATACATTGAATACATCACGGCTAATCGCATAACCACGTACGATGGTGGCCAATGATTGATCGGTTTCCTCAAAGAGACGGAATAGTGCTTCAATGCCTAAGCGGTTGACCACACTGTTGGTCAGGTAAGTACTGATGATCTCGCGATGCAAGCGATGCTCAGTCATCTCATCAAAGAAACGTGACGCCAATTCGTCTGGGAAGTATTTACGCAGCTCATTGATAAAGTACGGATCATCTGGTAAATCAGACAGTAGTAAATTGTCATAGACCCACATTTTTCCATAAGCCAAGACCACTGCCAGTTCAGGATTGGTCAGGCCTGTATCTGCTTTTTGACGCTTCGCAATCTCTTCGTCTGATGGTAGATACTCAATCGCACGATCCAGACGCCCTTCACCTTCTAGCATCTGAATAAAGCGCTGATGATCGCTCAGGTTGGCTGCTGCTCGAATGTGGCTCAATTCGATGGCTTGTGGTTGCAAGTAGTTTTGACGCAGTACCAATTCTGACACGGTATCCGTCATGCTCTCAAGCAACTCATTACGCTGTTTCAACGTCATATCGCCTTGCTCGACCACTTTGCCAAGTAGGATTTTGATATTGACTTCATGATCTGAGCAGTTCACACCGCCTGAGTTATCAATCGCATCCGTATAAATACGGCCGCCTGTTTGTGCATACTCGATACGTCCTTGCTGAGTAAAGCCCAAGTTACCACCTTCGCCAACGATAGCCGTACGAAGCTCGTTACCATTGATACGTAGCGCATCATTTGCACGGTCACCCACGTCAGCATGAGTTTCGTTAGCGCTTTTGACATACGTGCCGATACCGCCATTCCAGATGAGATCAACAGGCGATTTTAGTAAGGCGCTGATTAATTCATTAGGTGCTAGGCTATCTTCATGGATATCAAAAATTTCTTTCATCTCTGCACTGATAGCGATGCTCTTATCTTGGCGCGAGAAGATGCCACCACCTTGGCTGATTAATGCTGCTTCATAATCTGCCCACGATGAGCGTGGCAATTCAAACAAGCGTGCACGCTCAGCATAAGAGGCCGCCGTGTCTGGATTAGGATCAATGAAGATATGCAGATGGTTAAAGGCAGCGACCAGTTTCGTATGCGTTGATAGCAGCATACCATTACCGAATACATCCCCACTCATGTCACCAATACCGACAACGGTGAAGTCATCACGGTTTTGGATGTCCATGCCGCGCATACGGAAGTGACGTTTAACCGACTCCCAACCACCACGTGCGGTAATGCCCATCGCTTTATGGTCGTACCCTACTGAGCCACCTGATGCAAAGGCATCATCGAGCCAAAAGTTGTACTCTGCTGCAAGCGCATTGGCGATGTCAGAGAAGGTAGCCGTACCTTTATCGGCTGCGACAACCAAGTATGGATCGTCTTCATCATGTCTCACCGTGTTGGCTGGCGGGACAATCACGCCGTCTACAATATTGTCCGTGACATCGAGCATACCGCGCAGGAATGTCTGGTAGCAGGCGATACCTTCTGCTTGGAATGCTTCACGGCCATCAGACATGCTTTTGGTCTTCACAATAAAACCGCCCTTAGAGCCAACAGGGACGATTACTGCGTTTTTGACCATCTGTGCTTTGACGAGGCCCAGTACTTCGGTACGGAAATCTTCCATACGATCTGACCAACGCAGACCACCACGGGCGACTTTGCCACCACGTAAATGCACCGCTTCGACGCGCGGTGAATACACAAATATCTCAAACATTGGCTTTGGTTTAGGTAAGTTTGGAATGTCTGCCGCCAAGAATTTAAACGACAAACGATCTTTACGCTGACCATTGCTGTCAGTTTGATAGAAGTTCGTACGCACCATCGCATTGATCAAATCTAAGTACCAGCGCAAGATACGATCTTCATCTAGGCTATCCACGTCTGCTAGTGCAGCGGTGATTTTCGCTTGAATCTGAGCAGTTTTTTCTTGACGGGTATCGAGGCTATACTTAGGATTCATGCGCGCATCAAATAGACTGCCGAGTGCCACACTGATATCGCTATTTTTGACCACGGTTTGTTGAATATAAGCACCAGAGAATGGCGCACGTGCTTGCAACATATAGCGAGACAATGCACGCAGCACAACCACATCATAAGTATCAAGCTTGGTGATCAATACTAGCTCATTGAATGAATCGCTTTCAACACGACCCGCCCAAATTTGCTTTAGGCTGTCTTCAAACTGACCACGTACTACTTGCATATTGACAGTATCGACATGCTCTAGCGTCAGCTCATACTCTTGCATCCAAATAGGCTGCTCTGGCAAATCAAACTCATAAGTCTGTGCTGAAATAACCGATACCCCAAAGTTTTCAAGTATTGGTAGCACTTTTGACAAGATAACAGGCTGTTCGCGACCGTATAGCTTTAGGTGGAGCTGATTACTTGCATCGCCTGTCGACTGGTATAAATGCCAAAGCATCGGTTGCTCTGCAGTCAGTCCCGCCAAACGCTTAGTGTCTTCGACGGCAGTACGTGCGTCAAAACGCTCTTGGTAGGCAGCAGGAATGTAATCCAAAAAGCGACGATTTAGGGCATTGGCTTGTTGCTCACCCACATTGTCGAGCAGCATTTTTTGATAATTATCATCCCATGACTGCATGAGTGCTGATAATTTATCTTCAAGGGTTGCGATATTGACGTCATTCACTTGACCTGGCACGGTACGTACATGGACGTGCACGCGTGCATGAGCAGATTCGTTGAACTCTGTGGTAAAGCCGGACGACATACCGTTATAGGCGTCTTTTAGGACATTTTGTACTTTGATGCGAAGCTCAGTGTTGAACTTGTCACGCGGGATATAGACCAAGCACGAAACAAAACGCTGGTAATGGTCGATACGGCTGAACAGACGCAGGCTCTTCTTATCTTGTAGCTGAGTGATACCCGAGACAATTGGGTATAGCTCTTCAACGCTGGCTTGAAACAGGTCATCACGCGGTAACGTATTAATCACATGCATCATTTTATGGTGAGCATGACCGTCACGTGGCAAATCTGCCATGGCCATAATTTTATTGGCTTTTTCGCGTAATAGCGGTATTTGCTGTACAGTCAGCTGATAGGCTTGTGACGTGAGCAAACCGATAAAGCGATATTCACCAATCAAGTTACCGTTGTCGTCAAACTTATGAATACCCAAAAAGTCCATATATACTGAGCGATGGACAGGTGAGACACGGCTTGATTTAGACAGCATCAACACGCGTGGCTCAGTCAATAGTTGCTTTAACTCTTTAGGCAATTGACTAAAGCTTTCTGATAGCTTGTCCTGTTCAGAGCCACGTAGCAGACCAAGACCGCTATTACCAATGGCAAATAGATCTAAGTCAGCAGGTTGAGAAGTGACTTCGATAGACTGACCACCTTCTAAGCGGTATTCACGATAACCCAAGAATATAAAATGATCATCTAAGATCCAATCTAAAAATGCTTGGATTTCTTGCTGTGAATAAAACACTTCTGGTAATGGCTTGGTAGAAAGCTCAGTTTTGATATCGTTTAGCTGTGCCCGCATCTGCTTCCAGTCACCAACGACGGTATCAAGGGTGTCAATTTTAGACATAAGCATTTGTTGCAGTGCTTCCAAGTCTTCGTTGTCTTGGTAAGCAATCTCACAATGAATCAATGACATATGAGAAGTCGCACTTTCATGTGCGCCTTCGATATGGGTAATCTGGCCGTCATCATCACGCTCAACACTGATAATGATGTTGTAAGTACGATGCACATCGATACCTTCAGCCTCAAGGCTCATCAAAATCGTATCAACTAAGAATGGTCTATCATAAGCTGCGATTTGGATGACGGTATGTGAGCTATGAAAATGTTGCTCTTCTGCGGCGGGATTTAGTACCGTTAACTGTGGTTTACTGCCATCGTAGGCTTTGAGCAGTGTAAAGTGATGTAGCGCCATGCCCGCCAAGTCAGCATTACTAATCGCCTCTGCGGTCTCTTGATGCAGTGGCTGATAATAGCTATGGATAAAATGATCAAATAACGATTTGTCTTTTTGTACATAACTGGTAGCAATATCGCTTATTTGGCTGATGCGCTCTGTGGCGATACTGAGAGAATTTGGCATTTCTTGCGTCCTTTATATAGATTTGATTTAACATTTATTTATTTGGGATTATTGATTCGTATTGACTGCTGGCATTGCACATTTATCTTTGCTGCAATGGTGCAGTGTATTATTCATGCGACTGATTTTATTTTTATGACTGTTAGAAACTTACTCCTTTTTTGCTCTTACTTTTTATGAATATCTAGCCATCAGAATTTAATACTAAAAATATAGTGAAGTGTAACGCACCTAAGGCGCGAGCTAAAGTGTACAACATCATTTCATGAATCAGCGATGTGTCGATAACCTTTACTAATGAGACAATCGCATTTAAGACACTGATATTGACGATTCGGTGCTGGCAGGCGGATACTCATAGTAATCAATGGCGTTTTTTTGTTAGAATATGCCAATATATTTAAGAGCGGACGACTCGCTCACTATTAACTTTAATGCTAAGGGCAAAAGGTATGATGAATATTTTGGTGGTTGGCTCAGGTGGTCGTGAACACGCGTTGGCATGGCAATGTGCAAAAGACGACAATGTAAAAAATGTTTACATCGCTCCTGGCAATGCGGGCACTGCCCTTGAGCCCAAATGCCAAAACGTTAATCTGACGCCTGCTGACACAGATGCAGGCGAGCATAGTCCCGTTATCGTGTTTTGTCAAAAAAATGACATTGATATGGTTATTGTTGGCCCAGAAGCCCCTTTGGTCACGGGCATCGTTGATGCTTGTCGTGATGCTGGCATCAAAGCATGGGGCCCAACAGCGTACTGTGCCCAATTAGAGGGCTCAAAAACTTTTGCCAAAGAATTCATGGAACAGAACAACATTCCAACCGCTGCTTATCAAGGTTTTACAGACGCAGTCGCTGCCAAAGCCTATGTCGACGAACAAGGCGCACCAATCGTTATCAAAGCGGATGGACTTGCTGCGGGCAAAGGCGTCATCGTTGCTGAAACCATCGAACAAGCACACGAAGCCATCGACGATATGCTAGCAGACAATAAGTTTGGTGATGCTGGCAGTCGTGTGGTCATCGAGCAGTTTTTGCAGGGTGAAGAAGCCAGCTTTATTTGTATGATTGATGGTGACAATATCCTACCAATGGCAACCAGCCAAGACCACAAACGTGCTTTTGAAGGTGATACAGGACCGAACACCGGCGGTATGGGTGCATACTCACCTGCACCAGTCGTGACCAATGATGTTCACAACAAAGTCATGCAGCAAGTGATTCAACCTGTGGTTGATGCCATGAATGATGCAGGTCACCCTTATACTGGCTTTTTGTATGCTGGCCTCATGATTGACAAAGCAGGCGATCCTTATGTCATCGAGTTCAACTGCCGTTTTGGTGATCCAGAAACGCAGCCTATCCTAATGCGCTTGCAGTCCTCAATGGTAGATTTGGTTGCACAAGGGCTAGCAGGACAGTTACCTAGTGAAGCCAAATGGGATGCCCGCCCTGCCCTTGGTATCGTCGTTGCATCAAAAGGCTATCCTGAAACCTCTTCAAAAGGCGATGTGATTGCTGGTTTGCCAGCGTTAGATGCCAATAATGACAATGCTGTCAAAGTCTTTCATGCTGGCACGGCATTTTCTAACCATCATGACAAAGAAGTGGTCACTAACGGCGGCCGTGTATTATGTGTGACTGCCCTAGCAGATAGTATCTCTGATGCTCAACAAGAAGCCCTTGCCGTCACTGCCGCTATTAGTTTCGATGGTGCGCAATATCGCCGCGATATTGGTCATCATGCTATTGCTCGCGAAAATATTTAGGCCGCTAAGCGATATTGGGTAACCTCTTAGATAACGTGAAGGTTTCGCTCAATATATTTGATTAATTATATTTTTGTACTTTATGGCTTTATAAGACCTAGCTTCGTGCTAGGTCTTATTTTTGAGACCGTTTTGATACTTATCTCTCGGTTTTAGAGTGCTCTGACTATAGTCATGTACAAACGTTCTAATTGATGACACACCCTAGATATTAGCTTACAAAGTAACTATCAATGGCCAGCTCAGGCTCATAAAACCAATGCGCTTTATATGATACAATTTTGTACCTGTGCATCACAACTCCCTTGTATTGTAGGTTTCGCACCCACAAATCAATACCAATTGGATGAATGATTATACTTATGGCAAATGATACGTCTAAACCTTTTAGCAACAAGCAATCAATCGATAGCCTAAAAACCTCAGGGTTTGACCGCCGTATGTCGATTGCCAAAACCTCCTTGAATATTGGTCGTCGTTGGGCGGGTAATAGTGTATCTGGCATGTTTTTAAACAAAGAAGCTCGTACCGCACGCAACCAAGCGTTTATGGAAGCTCAGGCAAATTATCTTGCATCAGAGCTTGGTAAACTAAAGGGTTCGGTCGTTAAGATTGGTCAAATGCTTGCAATTTATGGTGAGCACATCTTGCCGCCAGAGATCACGCGTGCTTTGCAAACGCTCAATGATGACACGGCGACACTGACATGGCCCACGATTGAAAAAACACTGCGTCAATTATTGGGTGAAAAACTGGCTGAGCTTGATGTTGATCAAGTCCCTATTGGAACGGCCTCTCTTGCTCAAGTTCACCGTGCAACCGTACTGGCAACTGGTGAACAAGTTGTTTTAAAAATCCAGTATCCAGGCGTGGCAGATGCTATCAATTCTGATCTTGCCTTATTTAAGCGATTATTAAAAGTCAGCAATATCGTCCCGCAAACACGGGCACTCGATGCTTGGTTTGAAGAGATACGTGACCTACTCCAGCATGAAGTTGATTATGAAGCGGAAGCCGATACGACAGAGCGTTTTTATGAGCGTTTAATCGATGATTCGCGTTATATCGTGCCTAAAATTAACCGCACTTATTCCAAAAAACGTTTGTTGTGCATGTCATACGAACCAGGTATCACGGTGGTTTCGGATGCGTTACAACTTTTGCCGCATGAGCGCCGCAATGCAATTGGTCAAGCCGCCATCGAAATCATGATGCAAGAGATTTTTGTATGGGGTGAGATGCAGACAGACCCTAACTTCGGTAATTATTTAGTGCGAGTGAGCGAAAACGAAGATGATATCGATAAGTTAGTCTTACTAGATTTTGGCGCGATTCGCCAGTTTGATGGTAACTTATTGACGATTGCACGTGGTCTACTGCGCGCAGGATACCGTCACGATCACCAAGCAATGACGCTTGCGATGCAGGGATATGATTTTTTCGATGGTATGAGTAATAAAGTACGTTCTGATATTGCCTCGTTATTTTTATTGGCTACAGAACCTTTTAGTGATCCTGAGCAAAATACCAACATTCCTAATGGTTGCTTGGACGAGCAAAACCGTTATATTTGGGCGAACAGTAAGTTGCATTCACGTTTATCAACTGAAGCCACTCGGGCTATGCAGTCCTTTGAATTCAACCTTCCACCAAAAGAGTTTATGTTTATTAGTCGCAAGTTTATCGGTGCCTATACCTTTTTGACCGTTCTGGATGCGTATACCAACTCTAATAACTTGGTTAAGCCTTACTTACCGCTTTAAATTGTGCAATTTTTTGAGCCGTCCTTTAGTGACGGCTTTTTATTGATTTAATTTATTTGCTTAGGCTATTTTATATTTGTTATTAATGTCTGCGTAAGGTTTGTCTATGTCTCCTTTATATATACTTAAGATTACTTAGGCTATTTATCTTCACTTATGGTGTTAATCTGCCAATTATCAAATCTTGTTTTATACCATTTTGGCTTACGAATGCTCAGCTCCCAGCATACTTCTTGCCGTGCCAGATACTTCACTTCAAAATGCGTGCGCTGGCTAGTGACTGGCACCCGAGAACGTGTCGATGGCAGGCACCATATTTTAGTTGCTTGGTGCTCTGCATTGTCCATATAGGATTCGATGTTGGTCACTAATATCACTTCTCCGCCCATCTGTAAGCGTGACAATAGAAACTCAAAAAAAGGCATGTTTAGCCACTGTTGATTTGGATTGTGCTGTTCAGGATTGGGATAAAGAATGAAAATTTTAGCCAAACTGTTTGGTTTAATGGCATGCACTGTCCATGCGATGGCATCAGCATGAATCGCATCTAAGTTCGATGCGTTTTGCAAGGTCGCCTGCTTTGAGAAAGCCTCAAATTTATTGCGTGTGCGCTCGATGGCTATCAGATGTTTATCAGGATTTTGCATTGCAAAACCAAGAGCATGCTTCCCCTTCCCTGCACCAATCTCCAGCACCAATGGTTTGTTATCTTTATTATCACTGATTATTTTTGGCGTAAAAAAATCACGTGGTGCTGACAGTTTTTGTGGTTGAAAGGCACGCTCTTGCTGATGCGTGAGCTCAGTATTATCGGTCATTTACTATCCTTAAAGCATTTGTCTTTTGTCATTATTCGGCCCCATGCTATTATATAGTCAATCCCATTGAATAGTAATACAACGACCGTAAGTACTGCTTGTTTCATCATAATTTAGATAATGAATGAATGCATTTTATGCGTCTGTTGTGTGCCACCGATACCTATAACATTCAGGATACACCCACTTTTATTATGACTGACTCTACCCAAAACACCTCTCCCAAGACCTATCCTTGTCCACGTTGTGGCACTCAGACGGCATGGCAAGACAATAAATATAAACCATTCTGTAGCAGCCAATGCAAACTGATCGACTTAGGTGCGTGGGCAAATGAAGACTACACGTTACCGGCGGAAACCACACCTTTCTCTGACGAGCTATAACCTACCCTTTTACTCCATTTATTATATCAAGGATGCTTTACATGTCTGCTACTTACCTGATGCCCACTTATAGTCGTCAACCTATCAGCTTTACACGCGGTGCAGGCAGTTGGCTCTATACCAAAGAGGATACGCCTTACTTAGATGCCCTAACTGGTATCGCAGTGTGCGGTTTGGGACACTGCCACCCACAAGTGACAGAAGCCATTCAACAGCAGGCAGCCACCTTGGTGCATACCAGTAATTTGTTTGGTATTGACTGGCAAGAACGCGCTGGGGAATCCTTATGTACTGCCGCTCAAATGGACAGTGTGTTTTTTGCCAATAGTGGTGCTGAAGCAAACGAAGCTGCATTGAAGCTTGCCCGTTTGTATGCGTCCCAACAAGGCTTTGCCCGTCCAAAAGTTATTGTAATGGAGCAATCATTTCACGGCCGTACGCTATTGTCGCTATCGGCCACTGCCAATCCAAAAGCACGTGAAGGTTTCTATACACTAGATGAAGACTTTATCCGTGTGCCATTTGGCGATATCGCTGCCGTTAAACAAGCTGCTCAAGAGCATGATGATATCTGCGCCATTTTTGTAGAGCCAATCCAAGGTGAGGGCGGTCTCAATACTGCAGCCAATGGCTTTATTTACCTTGAAGAACTACAAGCAGAATGTGAGGCTCATAACTGGCTATTCATGCTGGATGAAGTGCAGACAGGCAATGGCCGTACTGGCAAATACTTTGCTTATCAGCACAGTAATGCTCGCCCTGATGTATTGACGACTGCGAAAGGCTTAGGTAATGGTTTCCCAGTCGGTGCCTGCATGGTACGTGGCCGTGCGAATGGTTTGTTTGGGGCTGGTAGTCATGGCTCCACTTATGGTGGCACGCCTTTAGCCAGTCGTGTGGTACATAGCGTGTATGACGTACTAGCAAATAGCAATATCATGGAAAACGCAGTGACTGAAGGGTTGTTTATCCGAAACAGTATGGTCGATGCACTGGGACAGCACGGCGTTAGCAGTCGCGGTGCTGGTATGATGATTGGCATCGCGTTACCTGAAGATATGGATTGTAGCAAACTGGTGGATCGTGCCCGTGATGAGCAAAAGCTGATCATCAATGTGACGGGTGGTCATGTTGTCCGTTTGCTACCACCGCTTAATATGAGCCGTGATGAAAGCACACAGGTTGTTGAGCGTTTAATTAATCTATTGAAGCCATCATTTTAAGGCATGCTGTAATCTTAATAATAGACAATAAAAAAGCCTATAGATGATTTATTATCTATAGGCTTTTTGCTAACTGCTAACTGCTAACTGCTAACTGCTAACTGCTAACTGCTAACTGCTAACTGCTAACTGCTAACTGCTAACTAAAAAGTTTCGTGCGTAGTGAGAGCAACACTTAATTCACATGAAAGTATTTTTTCAGCACTTCTAGACAACGAGTGATTTTAGCGGGTTGCTGATCGCGATTTAAAGTAACCGCATATAGTACAAAGCTAGGCAACTGATAGCCAGTCAGCACTTCTACTAGCTCTCCACTCTCAAGCTCTTTTTTGACATCCATTTCTAACATTCTGATCAAACCGTGACCTTCTTTAGCCAAGGTAGTCGCCATAAGCACATTATTGGTATAGATACGTGAGTTCATCTTTGTACGTGATTTTTTGCCAGTTTCAGTCTGCACCATATCAATCTGATTGGCATCTTTCATAATTTCAATACAGATTAGCTGATGATCGGCTAAGTCTTTTGGTGTATTGAGTTTACTATGTTGACGTAAGTACTGAGGTGAAGCAACCAACAATTGGCGCACATCAGTCAACGGATGACTGCTGAGGCTAGAGTCATTAATCGACGGACTCATACGAATCGCGATATCGATGCGCTCATCAATCATGTCGATATAACGATTGTCCGCCAGATAAGTGACACTAAGATCATCGTGTGCTGCCATCCACGTAGAAAGTGCTGGCAATATATGATTGACACCAAGCTCAGGGGTCGTCGATATGCGTAAGCTGCCTGCTAGCTCGTCACGCAATTGATTGACTTTGATTCGCCCTTGCTCAGCGGCACTCACCACATCTTTTGCTGCTTCATAAAAGCTTTCGCCAGCCTCTGTTAAGCTGAGCTTACGAGTTGATCGATGCAACAACACCACGCCAAGCTCATTTTCTAACGAGCGAATTTGCTGACTGACTGCACTGGTTGTAATACCAAGCTCACGTGCTGATCCACTAAAAGAACCATGTCCGACCACACTGGCGAACACAGCCATACCGCGTAAATTATCCAACATATTCTCACCTAAACGTCATTTCATTTTTTAATATAACTTAACCAGTATAACGACTCTACATTCATCTTATCGTTATTAAATGATTCTGTCTTGTTTGATAAATATATTTTGACTCGTAATAAAAACAAAAATATCAAGGCGATAGATTATTATCACCTTGATATTTTATATAAAACCACGTCCAATATATAAGTATGCTTTTTAGATATTTTTAACCATAGTCTCTCTAAAATCTTAATACAGCTGCACTTTGCCCATTTTTCCTTCACCTCGCTCGGTCAAATACTGCATCACTGGCGTCTTTAGTAATTTCATCTCGGCAACTGTTTTGGCTTGCTCCAGACGTTTTTTCTGTCGATGCTCAGGGGTTTTGTCCTCGGTCTGCATGATACTACTATCAATTTTTAAGTCAATGTTAGCTTGCATGAACTGTTGTTGCAGCTTGGTAGCTAACTGCTGAAAAGTGACCTGTAAATGCTTACTATCAACACTGGTCAAAAATATTGCTTGGCCATTACATTGACCAGTCATCGTACCTTGACGTGCCAGTGCTAGCTCATCTTGTGCCAATACCTCGCTTTCACGAGCCGTTTGTAACCAGTAGTCCCATTTTTCTGGGTTCCACTCACCAGTCAGCTCTTGAGGTGGACAGCGTAGTAATGTGCGCGGATCTTCATCAGCTGATGATATTAATTGAGAATCATTTGCGCTAGGCTCAACAACGGGTTCAGGCTCAACAACGGGTTCAGGCTCAACAACGGGTTCAGGCTCAACAACGGGTTCAGGCTCAACAACGGGTTCAGGTATGGCACGAGTCGCTGTCTGTGCTAAATTGTCATTATCATAAATGGCACTTTGCCGCTCATCATGATGTTGCGCCTGATAATCAACGTCATAAATTTGTGATGGTGCTGACGCTTCATGTGCCATCGCAGTTGAGGGCAGCGTCGAAGAAGTCGTCTCTATGACTGGTGTTTTTGTAGCAGATGCCTCACTGTCATAAGTGTTACTTAGTACTTCATCGACTGGCAAGGGACGAAAGGCCAGCAAACGCAAAATGCACATCTCAAGCGCTTGCATCGGTGTACTTGCAAGCTTGACCCCTTCACGTGCTTGCACCACAATTTCATAATACAGTTGCAAGACATCAGGGCTAATATGCTGGGCAAGCGTATAAATATCTTTTGCCTGCGCCTCGTTTACATTGAGGGCAACCTCAGGCAGCAGCTGGGTCAATGCCAACTGGTGAAGTAGCTCAGCCAGCCCATCAAACATGCTAGTCGCATCAACCATTTGCGCGCGCATTTGCTCAATATGAGTGGCGACCGCAGACTTATCATGATTATAAACATCTGTAATCAGGCGTACTAAGTCGGCCGCATCAATGAGACCAAGCATTGCATTGACAGTCGCATCATCCAGTGCTCCTTGACCAAAAGCAATGGCCTGATCGGTCAAAGATAAAGCATCACGCACAGAGCCTTTGGCAGCGCTTGCCAGTTGCCAAATGGCAGGCTGAGTATACCCAACCTGCTCTTTAGTTAAGATATTTGCTAAGTGCTCACTAAGCAATGCTTGTGGTAGCGGACGCAGCACGAACTGTAAGCAGCGCGAGATAATCGTAATCGGTAGCTTTTGTGGATCGGTCGTCGCTAGCAAAAACTTTACGTGCTCAGGTGGCTCTTCTAACGTCTTGAGGAGCGCATTAAAGCTATGTGTAGACAGCATGTGTACTTCATCAATCAGATAGACTTTATAACGCCCTTGGCTGGGCGCATAAGGCACATTGTCTAACAATTCACGTGTGTCTTCGACTTTGGTACGCGAGGCTGCATCAATCTCAATCAGATCAATAAAGCGGCCTTGATCGATAGCGACACAATTATCACATACACCGCAAGGCGTACTGGTGATGCCTGTATCACAGTTCAAGCATTTAGATAAAATACGCGCAATCGTCGTCTTACCCACACCGCGTGTGCCAGTAAATAAATAAGCATGATGCAGACGATTATAATCAATCGCATTAATCAGTGCCTGCGAGACATGCGTCTGCCCGATCAATTCATGAAAGTTTTTGGGACGATATTTGCGAGCTAAAACTTGATATTGCTGCGTCATAATAAATGCCAATGTGAATAATACAAATATAGATAAATCGTCAAGCCAGCGATCTATTTTAGGGTCAAATCATAACTGAGCTTGTAGTTGTGCCAGTCGTTCATGCAAACGCTGAGTGCTTGCATCAATAATTGAACCCACTTGATGAAAAACATCCAAATACACTTCAGTATTTACGCTGTCCTCACACGGTCTGAACTCTACGCCAAGCAAAAACAAATCGTCCATTACTGGCTCCTGTAGTTGGGCATTTAGGTCTGACAGTAAGTCTTGGTGAGACAGGCGAACATGCGCGGCACTCAACAGGCTGCTATCGTCTTGCGCATAAAACACCATCAAATAATGGCGTCCAAATATATGATAAGAATGCTCATGACAAACATAACCATTCCAGCGAGAGTCTTGATCGATGGTTCTATACGCTAATATTTTTTCTACCAAACACGCATAGGTATACATTGACTCATCAGCCAAAATATCGATCTGCTCTTTGTGCAATGGCTGCCCAGCTTCGTGATAACGTTCGATCACACTATTGAACAGCTTGTACCACATCCGCGTATTTTTTTGAACCTCTGCCATTAATGTATTGGCAAATACCGCCTGATTCGGTTCTATAACTTGCAGCAAACGGTGTTCAATCTGATCGATTAACTCATTATTCAGTAACTGCACTTGGACTTTGATCGCTCTATGATGAAAGTTAGGCGACTGCAAAAACTGTTTTAGTAATATCGATTCGTTTTGAAACGGTTCAGAGTTGGTCAACTGACCACGATGAAAATCTAAAAACGCCGTCAAATCACTTGGCGTTACTAATTGGTTGAGTATGTCAGCGAAGTTTTGATGACTAAATACTTGTAAAACACGCCGATCATCGTCCAAATCTAGAACACAGTCTTCAGCAAAAAACCGACTGCCATACTCATAACCAACCGTATAAGAGGATGACTTTGATTGAGCATCGTGATGCTTGATAGACAGTGACGTTAAGCCGATAAAATAAACATTTTTATCCGCTAGCGCCGCTGCTCTCTCTGCAACCAACGTCTCGTTTCTTTGATAAATCTGGGCATGCCGTTTGATTAATTGATTAACAACTGCTTTTCTCCACTCCCGAACTTGCGCACTATCCACTTCTTGCTTATTGGCTTGCACCACTACATCATTGACGATGAGATAAATAGTCGCTCTAGAGAATCTGAAAACAAAATCGTAACCCTGAAAAATTTCAGGGTCAGCGAGTGTATCGTCAGATAATTCGTATAAAGACAAATAGCTTTGTTGAATCATTTTTTGCCAAAGCGAATGTGAGGATTGCTGAGTATCCATAACGTCCCTATAAACGAGGTAGCATAAAAAAGCTCACACCCATTTTTCCAACATAGGTAAAAGCTCTTTTATATTCCGTTGAGTGCCAGTATGGATTTATGGCAAGCAAATCCACTTTAGCTTTCGATTTTGCGGCGCATGTGTGGAAATAAAATCACATCACGAATGCTGGCAGAGTCAGTAAATAACATCACTAGACGATCAATACCAATACCCTCACCTGCTGTCGGTGGCAGACCATAAGACAATGCTTCGATATACTCTTCGTCAAAATGCATGGCCTCATCATCGCCAGCGTCTTTTTCAGCAACTTGGCCACGGAAGCGCTCAGCTTGATCTGCTGGATCATTGAGCTCGCTAAAGCCATTGGCCAATTCACGACCACCAACAAACAATTCAAAACGATCGGTAATCTCAGGATTGTCATCACTACGGCGCGCTAGTGGTGATGTCTCAGCTGGATACTCAGTGATGAACGTTGGCTGACGCAACTGATGCTCAGCGGTTTCTTCAAAAATGATGGTTTGCAGTTTACCCACACCAAACACATCTTTTACTTGCTGCTTAAGTACCGTTGAGGTGTACTCTGCTAGATATTCGCGATCATTGATACGCGCCATATCGAAGTTTTCTGCATATTTTGCAATCGCATCAGACATCGACAAACGAGCAAATGGTGCTTTTAGGCTAATGGCTTCTTCTTGATAAGTCAGCTCTGTCGTGCCCAATACATCGGTTGCTAGTTGATTGAACAAGCGCTCTGTCAAATCCATTAAATCATGATAATCAGCGTATGCTTGATAAAACTCAATCATGGTGAATTCAGGATTATGACGGGTAGAGACACCTTCGTTACGGAAACTGCGGTTAATCTCAAAAACTCGCTCAAAACCACCGACCACTAAGCGCTTCAGATACAGCTCAGGCGCGATACGTAAGTATAATGGCATGTCCAAAGCATTATGATGCGTCACGAATGGACGTGCTACTGCACCACCTGGAATCGGATGCATCATTGGCGTTTCAACTTCCATAAAACGCTCATTTAGCATAAATTGACGAATCCCGCTAACAATCTGACTGCGAACCATAAAGGTATCGCGAGTTGTCTCATTGGTCATCAAATCAAGATGACGATTGCGATAGCGGGCTTCTATATCAGCCAAACCATGGAATTTGTTTGGCATTGGGCGTAGTGATTTGGTTAGCAGCGTGATTTCTTCGATATGCACATACAAATCACCTTTGCCTGAACGACCGATATAGCCTGACACCCCAACGATGTCGCCCAAATCTAGTGATTTGATGCTCGCACGCGTCTCGTCATCAAGCTCTTTACGTGCCACATACAACTGAATACGACCAGTCATATCTTGGATCACAATGAATGATCCACGGTTGAGCATGACTCGACCTGCTACGTTAACCTGTGTCTTTTCGCCATTCGCCGCTTTTTCTTCAATCTCTTGCTTTGATACACCATCAAAAGCTGTTTGTAAGTCTTGCGCATAATCAGTGCGTTTGAACGTATTAGGATACGGCTGTTTACCTGAAGCACTGATATCATCTAGCTTGGCTTGCAGTTGTGCGATTAGCTCGTTAGCATCTTCTACGACTGGGGTTTGATCTTGGTTCTGATTATTGTGCTTTGACATAACACTCTCAATATTTTTAGGTAATTAAATGGATAAACGAAAACAGAAAAATTAAATCAATATTTATTGTTATAAAAACTGACATCGTGATGAAGGGCAATCAAACTGCCCACTTTGTGTAGGATTGGCTCCTAGTCACCGCCACCAATACTCGCCATCAGATCCGCCTGATGCTCACGTAGTAGTGAGTCAAGTATCTCATCCAAGTCGCCTTCCATGATAGAGTCGAGCTTATAAAGCGTTAGGTTAATACGGTGGTCGGTCATGCGACCTTGCGGGAAGTTGTAAGTTCGAATACGCTCACTACGGTCGCCACTGCCGATTAAATCGCGGCGCATCGAATCAGCAACATCGACTTGTGCTTGTACTTTCACTTGCTGAATACGTGAGATAAGCATTTTCATCGCTTGGGCACGGTTTTTATGTTGGCTACGCTCTTGTTGACACTCTGCGACTGTGCCTGTCGGAATATGGGTCAAACGTACCGCTGAATCGGTGGTGTTGACGTGCTGACCACCAGCGCCGCTTGAACGGAAGGTATCAAAGCGAATATCGGCTGGGTTTAGATCTACTGTATCATCAATCTCAACTTCAGGCATGACCGCAACGGTACAAGCTGAGGTATGAACGCGGCCTTGGCTCTCGGTTTCAGGCACACGCTGCACACGGTGTACGCCAGATTCGAACTTTAAGCGACCGTAGACGCTGTTGCCTGATACGCGAGTGATGATCTCTTTGTAGCCGCCATGCTCGCCTTCGCTGGCAGACAATACTTCCATGGTCCAACCCTGGCTTTGCGCGTATTTTTGATACATGCGGAACAAATCACCAGAGAAAATCGCTGCCTCGTCGCCACCCGTACCTGCACGAATCTCCAAAAATGCTGGCACTTTGTCATTAGGATCTTTTGGTAGCATCATGAGATTGAGCGCCTCTTCCATCTGGGCGATGGTATCACGCGCACTATCAATCTCATCGATCATCATCTCTTTCATGTCAGGATCTGTTGCATCGGCTAACATAGCTTCTGCATCGGCCTGATCCGTTTCTGCACCCACATAATTTTGCCACAACGTCGTGATATCCATCAAATCGCTGTGCTCGACAGACAATTCACGAAATTTGTTATTATCACTGATGACACTAGGATCGGATAATAAAGCGGTAACCTCTTCATAACGGTCTACCATCTGGTCTAAACGCAGGCGTAAGGATTCTTTCATAAAAGGACTTTTAATTAAATGAGGGGAATAAGAGCGTGATTATAGCAAATTTTTTGGGGTAAATTAAAACCTCTAAGCATTCTTGTTGATATTCTCATCATTCTTGCCATTATATTTTCAAATATTTCTCTTTATTCTTAAATGGAGCTACTCAGTTTCCATCACAAAATTAACAGACAAAAAAAATAGCCAAGAAGTGTCTCAGCTATTTTTATCAGGATAAAAGGCTTAAAACTAAAAATTACACCTTACGAACCAATACTGAACCAATAGAGTAACCCGCACCGAATGAGCAAATAACGCCCAAATCGCCTGACGCTAGATCATCTTTATAGCGATGGAAGACAATCATTGGACTGGCTGAACTGGTATTGGCAAATTCAGCAATGACGCTTGGCACGATGGCTTTATCGGCTTCTTTACCGACGACCGTGCGTAAAATCAGATCCAACATATTGGCATTGGCTTGATGTAGCCACATCATCTTGATGTCAGACGTTGCTATGTTGTTTTCTTGCAAGTGCTCAGTAATGACCTCTGACACCTTCGGACAAACTTCACGGAATACTTTGCGACCATTTTGCAAAAATAACTTGTCAGTAACAGGTTCTTTGATATCTGGATACATCTCAGTCTGTGCGGCCAAAAACTCCGAACGATCCATAAAGCCGTATTCGTTTTTGATATTGGTCGAAAATTGCGTGAATAGCTTAGCGTTTAGAATCTCGTAACCTCTTGGTGTATCCAATTCTTCGACGATAGACGCAGTGGCCACATCACCAAAGATAAAGTGGCTGTCACGGTTGCGCCAGTTCAGATGCGCTGAGGTAATCTCTACGTTGACCACAGCGATGCGCTTGGCCAGACCAGAGACGATAGATCCATGGGCTTGTGATAGACCAAAGGTCGCTGCACTACAGGCGACATTCATGTCATAAGCAAAACCACCAATCATACCAATCTCGTTTTGAATCTCGATGGCAACTGCTGGATAAGTACGCTGAAAGTTCGAGCAAGCAAGGATGATACCATCCAAATCATTGGCTTCTAATCCTGCATCAGCCAAAGCATCTCTTAACGCGGCAGCGCCCATTTCTGCCATGATAGACAGCTCTTCACCCAAATGACGATAACGAATCACTGGTGCCATGATTTCAGGGTCTAAGATACCGTCTTTTTCCATCACATAACGTGATTTGATGCCAGACACTTTTTCAATAAAGGCCGCTGATGAAGGCTGAAGTGCAGTCACTGTCTCTGCCGCTATCTCGTCAGCATGCTTTGTATTATAATTTTCAACATACTGGTTAAATGACGCTACTAACTCTTCATTGCTGATGCTATAAGGTGGGATGTATAGGCCTGTGCCTGTGATACAAGTCGTCATGATAAGCTTCCTTGTCTACTACTATAGTGCTTGGAATAAGCATAAAGGTTGAAAAATAACAGCCATTTACTTTCGGTGAATAACTGTAAACTTAAAATCAGTGGCTTTATTATGCCTGAATATTATAATTTTTCTAATACTTTGTTACAAATAACCTGTTTGTTGCGAAAAACAAGCAAAGACTGACGGGTTTTTGCAACAGCTACGCTATAATTGGCGCCTTTTTATTCTGTACCATTCAACAAAAACCTCTATGTGGAAATAATAATGGCAGAACTTCTTAACTGGTTATTTGGTCAATACGCTGACTACACCACTGTATTCATTGTTCTAGAATTGATTGCTGTCATCTTCGGTGTAGCAAGTGTCTTACTTGCCAGCAGAACCAATATTTTGGTCTTTCCTATTGGCTTAGTCAGCACCGCTATATTTGTGTATCTACTGTGGAAATGGCAGTTGTTTGGCGATATGTTCATCAACGCCTACTATACGGTAATGAGCTTGTATGGCTGGATTAACTGGTCAAAAAATAAGAGAGCTCAATCTGTCGAGCATAAGCCGTCAAACGATGCCAATAATGTTCATATTGAGCATTTGCATGCAGGCGATATACCTATACTCTCTGCTTTGGCAGCAGGAACGATGGGGTTTGTGGCGCTGATTTATTATTTCCGTCCAGTCATTAACAATGGTTTTAGCTTCGATGGTGCAGTGCTTGGTTTGCATTTATTTACATGGATCGACTATACCGATATGCTCACCACAGCGCTATTTTTGATGGCCATGTGGCTCATGGCACGGCGTAAAATCGAGCATTGGATACTATGGATCATCGCCGATGCGATATCTGTACCACTATACTTTTATAAAGGTTTTACCTTTACCGCGCTACAATATGTAGCCTTCACTCTTATCGCAATCTGGGCTTATTATGAATGGCAGCGACGCTACCGCGTACAACCTCGTGCAGCATACGCCTAAATCGGTCATCAAGGTCGCGATCTTAGGTGCAGAAAGCACTGGCAAGACGACCTTATGTCGGGATTTGGCCACACATTTTGATGGCCCTTGGGTATCAGAATATATGCGCACCTACTTACAAGCAAAGTGGGATGACGAACAGCTGACTTGTACGTGGGATGATTTGCTACCTATCGCACAAGGTCAAATAGCGTTAGAAAACACGCTCGCCAAACAAGTCGCTCAATCATCCAATAGCAGCCATTATCTGTTTTGTGATACCAGTCTGTTTGAGCTCATGGTCTACTCCAATTGGTACTATGGCGACTGCCCTGCTGCCCTTCAGCAAGTGGCAGTGGTGCATCATTATGATTTAATTTTATTAACCGAAGTAGATACCCCGTGGGTCGCCGACGATTTACGAGATAGCCCGCATCAACGTGATGAGATAAGCGACTATTTTGCAAGCCAGCTGACTCGCCATCAAAAGCCGTTTCGTCGTATCGGTGGTGATAGAGAAGATCGCGTTCGGCAAGTGACCGAATGGCTTTATTGGATAAAAGATAAGCTTTAATAAGCCAAAACCCTCCTACCACAGCTTATCTTTCTATTGAATGAATTTAGTACAATTTTTAGCTAAACGAACTCAAATACGACTTTACCTGCCCCTGCTTTAGCAATCATACATAAATCAGGTGTAGTCTTTTTAGAGGCTTCTGTAATAACGAGCTTTGCTCCATTACTAAGTGCTTTTGCAATAGTACACAGATCTGGAGTTGCTCTATCTGATGACATTTTAATACCACCTCCCGCTGCAGCAATCATACACAATTCTGATGTAGGTCTATTCAAATCTATCTCCTTAATACTGTTTGTTTTCTTGTACTACCTATATAAGGATGATATCTAAATAAACAATAGTTGAATTAAAAATTAATATAGATTAACTTAACTATAATAATTCTATAAATACTAACAAACATATAAATCAGCTTTTAAATTGAACTTAATACGACTTTCCACACACTCTCCACTGTTCTTACATATTTTTTCTTCATCCCTCCTCTATCCTTTTCTTTAAACCTGCTGACTGTTGTATTGACAGTTTTGGACTAGAGATTTATATGAGGAGCTCCCATGCAAAAGACACTACTGATTAAATTATCCATCATCGCGGGGCTGTGTGTTCTGTTTGCCGTTGGTCTCAACATGATTGGCTCGGTCATCTATGAGAGGCAAAGTTATTCAGAGTCGGTTATCAGAGAAATCGCTCAACAGCACGTCAACCCGCAAGAAGTCATTACGCCATTTATCGCCATTCCGACCACGGTCACACCTGAATGTGAGATTACAGGGTCCGAAGCAACCAGTAACTGCGCCGCCTCCTACTCAAAAATTGAAACTGTTTTTGCCAATCAAACCCAAGCAGCTCAAGATCTTGAGGTAAACACGGACACCTATAAGCGCGGTGTTTATCATGCGACCAGTTATAACGGTGCGCTGAAATTTGACCAAAACTATACTTTTGATTCAACCTTAAGTAGCTTAAACGAGCCTAATAATACGAATAACCAAGCATCAGATTCAGTCGATAGCGCTACAAACCCATTTATCAATAAAATAAAACCTGAAAAAACCATCATTCACTGGAATAAAGCCAAATTAATTATTCCTGTATCAGACCTACGCGGTGTAGCGACACTACCGACAGTGACCATTGACAATAAATCAATACAAGCAACATATCCACAGACACCTATGCTGAAAGAGCTAACCTATGTAGAGGTGGCCATTCCTCAAGATGTATTGAACCGTCCAGCGAAGCCTGTTGCTAGCCCTCAGGATAACGAAACATTATCTGGTACAGACTTGACCAACCAGCCATCCGATACCGAAAGTACTCAAGCGATTAGTATCATAGTAGACTTACCTTTAGCAGGTATTAGCAATTTAAATACTGTCCCTACTGGACAGAACTTTAGCCTAACCATGCGCAGTAACTGGCATGCACCCAACTTCATTGGCAAAGCCCTTCCGAATGCCAAAAAGTTCACCACGAAAGGGTTTGAAGCCAATTGGCAGAATCAATATTTATCCGTCACTAACAACCAATATTTATCACATTGTATCGGTAGCGCCAATAATGAGTGTGCTGTTACGAGTCAAGCCAGCCTTGATACCAGCAGTCAGTCGATGTCTCGCAATGACTTGATTGCAGTAGAAGGTGGTGCAATGCCTGATAGTATGCGCCTCAACAGCTTTGGGGTTAGTTTTGCCGAGCCCAATGATGTGTATTTGCAAACCCAACGAACGATGAAATACGCTCTATTATTAATCCTAGTATCGTTTGGCACTTTCTTCTTATTTGAAGTGATTAAATCCAGCCGTATCCACCCTATCCAGTACCTATTAGTCGGTTGTGCGTTATTCGTTTTTTACGTGTTGTTGCTACCGCTTGCTGAGCAAATAGTGTTTTGGAAAGCGTACGCCATTGCTGCTAGCGCCTGTGTCGGGCTCATTGGCTGGTATACTTATTATGTACTCGGCGGTGTAAAACGAGCGGTAATTTTTACTGCCACACTGGCAGGATTGTACGCATCATTTTTTGGTATTCTCACCACAGAAGACATGAATTTATTACTGGGTGCCGTATTCTGCTTTGTACTGCTAGCCTGCGTGATGGTCATGACTCGTAAAATTGACTGGTATAAAGTCGCCTAAGTTCATCAAAATATCTAGAAAGAATGACACCTTAAACAATTGAAATTTGGGCTGTTCCTATCTGTGTAATAGGTCTGCATAAAAATACAGAGAACAGCCCAAGCATTTTCTCATCTCACAATTTCGCTCTTCAACGCTGTTGCCCAGTTTCGACAGTCATCCTCACAGCGTATACACAGCTGATGAGCGTTAGAGATAGTGTCAATATAGCCACAATGCATACAAGCATAATAAACGCCTGACTCTACTTGCTCGACTGGCTGGTACTGTTTGGGGAAAAGTGGCATGCCATAGCCTGTGTTTTCGGGTGGGTATAATAAGATACTAAAATTGCCATCTGTTTCCAGAAGCCCCGTACGCACTTGACCTAAATGCTCAACGCCTTGTTGACGCATTTCAGCAAAAAACTCATCATGCGACATCTTGCCCTTTTTAATCTTTTCTAGTACTAACAACCCATCTTCGACAATGTATAGCGACTTACCCTCTAGTAAATCTTCGAACGGCTGAAATTTCATCATGGCCCATGTGCACAGTCGATAAAGAAAAATGACCGAGCCCATAATCAGCACTGCCTGAATAATTGGCAGGTCTTGCGTAAACATTGGATCACCTGCGATAGAGCCCAGTGATAAAATGATGGTTAACTCAAAGATTGACAACTGACGGACACCACGCTTGCCCGTAAAGCGTAAAAATAAAATAATGAGCACAAACATGACGGTGACACGTACTAATATTTCAAGTGCAAATGCCCACGTTGTGTCATAAATAAAAATACCTGCCCAATCCATGTTATCGTTTCCTGCGTATCTTTTTTATTTGATTGATTGACTAGTTGATTGAAACTATTGAAAGGTTGCCGATAGTAATTTTGACCACTTATTTCACTCATAAGCCTTATCATCAATGCAACTATCGTTATTCTAATTTAAAAGAGACTTTTTGTCGCAAGTACGACAAAATATCGTTCCTTGTGAGATAGCTATCAACTGGATTTTTAGAGTGCCAGCCCTCATTTCCGATAAACGATGATTAGCTGTTATAAAAATATATCTAAAAAATTAACGTTAAAATCATCTGCTCGCCTATTTCAAAATCAACTTATTCATAGTAGGAATTACCTTGAAAGCTACGCTCTATACTGTTATCGCATTGATCGCATTTGCCGCCAACTCTCTTTTTGGAAGAATGGCGCTAGCAGCAGGCTATATAGATGCCTGGAGCTTTACGATCATTCGCTTGGTGAGTGCGGCTGTTTGTTTAGCTATCATCATGACGGTCTATACCTATCGATTACGACGTCAAGCGCTCAATCTAGGTAGCACCTCTTATGAGGCTATTTTGAATGATAAAGGCAGTTGGCTTAGTAGTGCAAGCTTGGTGATTTATGCACTTTGCTTTTCGATTGCCTATGTAGAACTAGACACGGGTACTGGCGCATTGATTTTGTTTTCAGCAGTTCAGCTCACGATGATTGGCTGGGGCATCTATAAAAAAGAACAATTAAGCGTCTTACAATGGGCTGCCTTTATCGTCGCAGTGGTCGGATTTATTTATTTGATGCTACCGTCAGCAGCAGTGCCTTCGTTACTAGCAGCGACGCTCATGGCAATCAGTGGTGTGGCTTGGGGTATATATAGTATACGTGGCAAATCATGTGTGTCACCGCTATGCGCCACCGGCTTTAACTTTATTCGGAGCCTTGTTGCTGTTCCTATTCTGTCATTAATCGGCATGGTGTATCTCGATAATATCGGCTTGGAAAACGTCAATTTAGGTAATATCACTATCAAAGGAATACTGTTGGCATGTGCATCAGGGGCGATCGCATCAGGTATGGGCTATAGCATTTGGTATATGGCTATGCCACTGTTAAAAAAACACCCAAGCAGCAGTGGTACAGCTCTGTGTACCTGTGCTTGCAGCCATACTGGGCGTGGTGTTTTTATCTGAGCAATTGACCATGCAGTTCGTAGTGGCAAGCGCGGTGATATTGGGTGCGGTGTTGGTATTTATTTTGAATAAGAAAGCAGTAAAAGTTTAAAAACGGTAATGTGAGCCTATCAAATATTAACATTGAAAACATGTCTTTTAAAATTGAGCATTTAAAACAGGTCACTGAATACTCACATTTTTATCTAAGCAATCACCAACATCACATACAATATCGAACCGATAAACCATGTCGCATTCACTGCTATACCTGAGTACCACTTTAGTTTGACCTTTGAATTTTTATTATCAAAAGCGGCTTGGCGCGCTGCGGTGACAGGCAATACGTTATATGGGTTGTTTTTTCCATCCCACATGAGCCGACGCTGCACCTCAGGATGTAATGCTGGATTGGCGCTAGATTGATAAATATTACCTTCTGCTAAGTCTAAAAAGCTAACTGTACAGGCTCGCAACCAACCCATAATCGTCACTTCATGACGTAAACCAGTTAAGCCTTTGCCTTTCTTATCTTGTGCAATATCAGCACAAGCCAATAGCGAGGTACTGATATCTGTCGGACAGGCATGCGCATATCGAGGATCAAGCGGTAGCTCGTCTGCTGGACGTTCCATATAGGTACGGATAAACGTCCATTGGTCGTAGGGGTTTAGTTGCATGTCTTCAAGATTAATAGATAAGCTTGGCTCTCCTGTTGTTTCATCAATAACGTGCAGATTCAGTACTTCATAGACCAAACCTTCATTACGCCTCACGGAGGCAGTGATGTCCCTGTAGTTAATTAAATGAAAAATAGGCTCTTGGTTTCGGTTATGTTCGTAATAAGCAAGCTGTTGTGTTTGTTTTAGCAGTAATATTTTGTGATAGCGAGATTTTTTGGCTTTAAGTTGTTTCAAAGTCAAAAAAGGCGCAGTAAAAAAACTGATGGAAATAGTTACTAAACATATAATTGCATAAAAATAATAGACTAAGACTCCTTCTTTTATTACTGAATTAAACATAGCATAAATAAGAAATAGAAATTGGCCAAACAACCATAGTGAGGCATAGGATGCCAATAAAACTAAATTTTGAATAGAGTTAATACTGGGATGAAATAGCAGATAGTCTGGATTCACTTCATGAATAAGTGAACTTAATCTATCAATACTGCCATTTTTTTCTTTAAAATTAGGAATAGCTTCTTCATAAGGGCGACTGATTATTTTACCGACAGGAGGTACGGGAGGGATGGGTAAGATCATTTTTTACTCAATTACTATGTACTATCGATTAGCTAATTTCTGCTCATTACTATATGCGATCATCACCCAATAAAACAAACTAATGTTAATTAATATCACTACTACCCATCTGATATTTACTTGCCAATCCTTGTCATCAAAAGCTAGAAACGTTACCTCATCAATCTCAACGAATGATTATCTAGGATTTGTACACGTGTTCTATTCAGCCAATTAAACACACCATTTAAGGGCATTCTGAAAAACCACCCCTTTTGTCGCAAGAAAAAATAGATAGAATGATCCTAACATGATAAAAAAAGCAGCAACTTTCATAGTGGCTAGCTGTCTATTCACTGCCCTAGCCAACGCTATCATCCATTTGGAATCCGCGAACATAAACAAACACAATATTTGCATATAAATAGCATGTAATAACTGTCCATAGATAACGGCTCCACAGGTTTGTTCAACAAAAAGCAAAATGATTACATCTACGATAATAATAATAAAAAATGCATCTCTACTCCATAGTTGACGACTTTTATCGTACCGAATCCTTTTTACCTTGATATAGTCAATATCGCTTTGATTATCCAACTGATTGGTTTCATTGAGATACCAAATAGTGTGCCATTCAAGTCGCTTCATCTTTGGCATGATGTCGCCTGCTTTGAAGTGTTTGATATCTTTACTTGATGGTGACCACCAGTAGCCTGTGAATGAGCAGGGCTTACCCGACTCGCAGCGTAAGCGTTTTGGTGCGACATTATGGCTACCACCGCCACTATCCGCAATACGCTCAACCAACATCCAAGTGACTGGTGCCATACCGACCGCTTGCATGGTCTCGGGGTCATAACCGACATAAGCTTCATTTGCTAACATACCGTCTAGTAGCACTTGGGCACTGGCATCTGCTCGATTTGGTATATAAATACCTGCCACAGGGACGATCTTATCTAACTCAACAGTATATTGAGGGTTTAAACGATATATAGGCCAGGATTCGGGTGGGTTGAGCGATCCTCTTGATTCATTAGTATAGCGTTCAGTCAGACTTCCTATTTTCCAACCAAAATAGCTGGTTATTTTCATGTTAAAAGCGCGTAAGCTGGCTTGTCGCTCCCATTTATCATAATCCAGTTGTTGCTGCTCTGGCATCCAGTCAATATCATAATCCATACTGATAGCGCGAAAATCACTTTGTACATTACCACCATATCTTATTGCTATTAAATCTCCTTTTAACAGCTCTTGATAACCGACATTAAGATCGTCTAAGGTGCTGCGTAAATTAGGTAGTACGCGCTCGCCCCAGACGATATCAGGCTGCCGGTTGATGGGTCTACTACGATAATCGCTAGGCAAGTCCCCCATAAATAGCTCTAATGCTTGTTCAGCCGCCTCTAGCATATGAGCAAAGGCATCACGCATCTCGTCAAAGTACACCGTAGAGCTATAACGCTCCAGTAAATAAATCTCTTGCGGTCTTATTATGTAATTATCCATAGGATGGTTGGCATTCCTTTCTATCTATTTTATACCCTCATTTTTGGGCTATAACGACGCCATATTCGGTATTTAAATCGACAATCAAAAGCCACTGAGTTTCTTACAGAAGCTAACAATAGTCAAGTTTAATATAAAGTATGATTCAGTTTCATTAAAAGAACATGTGTATTAGGGCGTGTTTGATATTCACAAATAGGCGCTGCTGATCGCTAAAACTGTTTCAGACAAGGCGTAAAACGACGGTAATGCTCATGCCTTAACGAGGTTTACAACGCACTGCTTATATAGATCTGGGGGGGCAGTTTTAGCAGCAGCTCGAAGAGACAGGACTATTTTTTGCCATGGTCGAATATCAAACACGCCCTAATCGTTTGAAGTAAAAAATCAAAAAAAACAGTTGACTATACTATATATTCGTATTATAACATATAGTGTATATTTAAAATTTTAGATATATAGAAGCAGCGTTATTCTTAGTCTGATTCACAGAAAGCTTGGGGAGGACATGATATGATTCGTTTAAGTTACACTCTCAAATGCTGGGCGTTAAGCATCACTTATTTTTCAGTGTTCTACTTCATGGTAGTCATGAGCGACCCTAGCTTTAGCAAGTATATTTATATGCTGGCCTTAAGCACCTTGCTCTTTCCTATTGCCAAGCGTGCAGTCGATGTAATGACTGACTTTTTTACACCAGATATTGAGTTGTTCAACGGCTTGCTGCCATCAATTTTGATCAATGTCGTCATTTGGTTGTTTACGCCAGTGATTGTCGCGCTAACAATTTTTGCATTCACACTGTATAGCATGGGTGTACTGACAGAAAAGATTAGCCACTAAACTGTGATATCTGGGTATGACAGAAACTTGCATAAAAAATATTGAAAGCGATAGAAAGTAAAAAACCAAACTAAAAATTAAGCACAAATGCCACGAACAGTAATTTGCTTTTGATATTTACCCAGAGGACCGTATTGACCCACAGCACTGACATTGCCAACAATACAAGTTTCGAAAAATTTATAATAACCGTCTTGATTGATACCTTTTGCCGCTTTTATTAATAGCTGCTTTGGATCTGACACATAGTAAATACTGCCATTAGATTCTAGCTCATGAACTTCAAAGCTTCTTTTAAACTTACCACGTAACTGTACTTCTTTTTCCGCATTTTCTAGTGCTACCGCTTTCACCTCACTGTCGCTACTGGCTCGTGTTTCATCACAGCCCGTACTCATGAGTATGGCTGATAGAAGCCCTAACACGATGAATCCATCTTTAATCATTATGCTTTACCTTATGAAAAACTCTCGATCAATACATCAAATATAGTCAAAGAACGCTAAAATGGGTACAAGGCAGCCGACTGCAGATTGTACAAGTAGTACATCTGAGGAGGGTAACGCCGTAGCGGTTTAGTAGTTCACCGACTCTAAAAGTAAGAAAATGCTGCTATAAAAAATGATAGCCCTATATTTTAATCAATAATATTTGATTAAAATATAGGGCTATACAAGTGATTTTTTACGGTGTCCGCTGTCGACTCTAGCAATCTAAATAAGACGCTAGCTCACCTTATCCCACATTTTACTTAGACGCTTGGGTGATACTGCCATACGAGTTTTCATAGGCTGAGCAAACAGTTGAATACGATACTCCTCCACCATCCAGCGATACTCACTGATGGCTTCTTTGTCCGCACGTCCTGCCAGTCGCTCCATATGCAAGTCAAGCGCATAGACGCCATCGAGATCGGCATCAATATTATGCTCAAGCCGTTCTAGTCGAACCTGTAGCGCTTCAAGATAACGCGGATACTGTTGCCAATGGCTATAATCCATCCGATAAACAAAGTCCGCCAAATGCAAATCCTCTAACTGATCTTCGATATCATCGATAGACTCACCAAATATCTCGCGATCTAGCATCAATAGTCCTTGGCGAATACGTTGCCAACGAGTGTAGACATTCTTAAGCGTTTTGATAACGCTTTGACCAGTTAATAAGAAGTTATTTACTACCACTTCGAGCGTCTGAGTATACTCCTCAGAGGTAAACGGTAGCTCTTCGCTCAATCCAACTGCAATATCATCGGCGCTTTCTGGTAAATTTTCAGAGTGATCAAATAAGATATAGTGCTCTTCGAGAGCCGCGTCTAACGCAGCATCTATAACGATCGTTTTGAGTTTATCCATGTCGCCAAGTGGCGCAAATGCCAGTTTAAATATACTATCGATTTGGCTCGTTAGCTGCTTTTTCTTTGCACCAAGTTTGCCTTTGATTAAGCTCAATACCCCGATTCGATGAGCTTGAAGTGCTGCATTGACGTCCGTATATTGATGAATCGATACCGCTGCGCCTGACTCATCAGCGACAAGCGCCGCAAACTGCTTCATCACCACACCCGCGCTATGATGGTTTTTGCTAAAGGCAAAGTGCTCAGGAAATTCAGTATGCACGCCTTGTTGCTCAGTCACTGCTTGACTGGTCTCAGAAGCATGACGAATCTGCAACGTTTGCAGGTCACGGCCTTTTTCGATGATGCGGTTTTTGTCATCGACCACGCAGATTTGTGGCTGCAAATAACGGTCAATCGTAGATGGACTGAAATTATCTGGCGTCACCGACATAATGCCGCGACGGTTTAACGCTTGGCAAAGCTGCTTCAGCAAGCCTTGTCCACCAGCGGGCTGTAACTCATCAAATAAGCCATCAGCTGTATCAGGAATTGGTACGATTTGACGACGAATCTCTTTTGGTAGTGACTTGAGCAATTGCAATACCAACTCATAGCGCCAACCAGGCACACCCCACAGTAGCTCAATCGCGTCAAGCTGTGGTAATGCGGCAAGCGGCACACGTATGGTCACGCCATCATCGTCGCTGGCTGGATCAAAGATGTAACGGAGTGGCAGCTTTAAATCGCCCAGCTTCCACACTTCTGGGAAGTCCCCTGTGGTCGGTGCTTGGCTATTAAGCACATCATCATCGGTAAAGAATAAATGCTTGGTATCATGCTTCTCAACTTCTGCACGCCAATCCTCAAATGCTTTACGACTGGCAACATGCTCAGGAATTTTCTTATCATAAAATTGATAGAGCGTTTCTTCATCCACCAATAAATCACGGCGGCGAAGCTTGTCTTCGATACGCTCAACATGGGCAACTTTGTCCATGTTATGTTGCAAAAATGGTGCGTTGCGACCAAAGTTACCAGTCACTAGACCATCACGGATAAATATCTCTCGTGACTCGACCAAATTGACTTGCTCATAGTTGGTCAGCTGCTTACTAATAATTATCAGCCCAAACAGACTAATCTGTGCGTAAGCTTTGACACGTCCTGTTTTTTTGGACCAATGCGGCTCAAAGTAATGATACTTTAGTAGATTGCCTGCCGCTGAAATAATCCATTCTGGTTCGATTTTGGCAACGGTACGCATAAAGACTTGTGAGGTTTCTACCATCTCAAACGCCATGACCCAAGGCGGGATTTGTTTGAACACCGTACTGGCGGGGAATATCTTGGTTTTTTGCTGACGCGCAGCCAAATACTCGCCGCGGCTTTCGGTCTTGTGCGCAATGATAGACAATAAGCCTGTCAATAACGCTCTATGCAGATTGGCATATTTGACGGCTTTTAGCTCTTCGTCTTCAATTGCGGTCGGGTCATTGCTGACGACAGCTTTATCAGACGCTTTCGACTCATTGACGTCGGTTAACTTAAGCTCCGTGACCATCTGTACCAGTTGGCGGTGTGTCTGATGCCACTCACGCACACGCGGGAAGCTCAAATAGTTTTTCTTAGCAAATTGCTTGCGCTGATTACCAGATAGCTTATTACCGTCTTCGTCCTTTTCAAACAGCGCCTTCCATAGACTCAAATAAAACAGAAAGTCAGAGTCATCTTGACGGAAGATCGCATGCTTTTGATCCGCTTGCGTGCGTTTATTGGCAGGACGCTCACGGGGATCTTGCACGGCTAGCGCGGCCACAACGATCAGCATCTCACGAATACAGTCAAAGTCAGAACCAGCGACCAACATACGTGCCAGCCTTGGATCGATTGGCATACGTGCCATCTTTTGACCAGTAGGCGTCAGAGCAAGATGATCCAGACCTTTTTTTGGTTTTGGCTGGTTGGTTTTATTCGCAGAAGTGACTTGCATTTTGGAAGTAATCGCCCCTAGCTCGTCAAGCAATTTATGCCCATCTGTGACCAAGCGACTGTCAGGTGGCTCAATAAATGCAAAATCATCGACACTACCTAAGCGTAGATTGGCCATTTGCAATATCACGGACGCTAAATTGGTCCGTAAAATCTCAGGTTCAGTGAACTCAGGGCGACCGCTAAAGTCTTCTTCGCTATAAAGACGAATACAAACACCTGGTGCAACACGGCCACAACGACCTTTACGCTGATTGGCAGCCGCTTGCGAGATGGCTTCGATTGGTAGACGCTGTACGCGCGAGCGATACGAGTAACGCGAAATCCGTGCAAAGCCCAAATCAATCACGTAGCGAATACCTGGTACGGTCAACGCAGTCTCAGCAACGTTGGTCGCGATAACAATACGGCGGCCGCGACCGGACGGCTGAAAAATACGCTGCTGCTCTTCATAGGTCTGCCGCGCAAACAATGGCAGCACTTCGGTATGCTTGGGTCCATGACGCTCTAGCACCTCTTGCGTCTCACGAATCTCGGCTTCAGTCGCGGCAAATATTAAGATATCAGCTTGATCGGCATGACCTTTACTTTGCGCGTCGCTAAAGCACTCTTCGACCGCAGCAACCACTGCACGTGGCAGGTTCTCTTCAAAGTCATCATAGCTGTCATCATCCGAGCTATTGACTGGCTCATCCGTCAGCGGACGATAGCGAACTTCTACTGGAAAGCTTCGCCCTTCGACATTAAAAATCGGCGCAGGAATTTGCCGTTTGAGCTTATTGTCATAACGACTAAAGTACTCACTAAAGCGTTTGGTATCTAGCGTCGCTGACGTAATGATGACTTTTAAATCAGGGCGCTTAGGCAACATCTTTTTGAGATAACCCATAATAAAATCGATGTTTAAGCTGCGCTCATGTGCCTCATCAATAATAATCGTATCGTACTTACTCAAAAACCGATCATGACCCAATTCAGCCAGCAAAATACCATCCGTCATCAGCTTAACGACAGATTGCGCTGAGCCTTGCTCATTAAAGCGAATCTTGAAACTGACGGTATGACCTAATGGCTCACCCAACTCTTCTGCGATACGGTTTGCCACACTACGAGCGGCCAGTCGTCTTGGTTGCGTATGCCCTATCTGTCCAGTGATACCACGCCCTGCCAGCATCGCAAGCTTTGGCAACTGCGTCGTCTTACCAGAACCTGTCTCACCAGCGACGATAATGACTTGATTTTCGATGATGGCTTGAATCAAATCATTAGCACGCTGACTCACTGGCAAATCAGGGTTTAGCTTGGCTGGCAGGTCATTAGGAATACTATCAATACGAGCCTGCACTACTTGCTGTGATCGGGCTTTTGTTTTGTTGTATTGCTCACGTTTTTTCGTCAACGCTTCGCTCGTTTTTTCGTCATTTGCTTTTTTGCTAGAGACGGTTGCGCGCGCCAGCTCTCGCTCTAGACGGCTCAGATGATAACTGTCTTTGGCAAGCACTGGCAAATCAGCCGATGAATATACTGTTTCTTTGTGCTCTATAACAATGGGATTTTCATGATTTGGAATCGTTGATTCTTTAACATCGTGCGTTTTGTTTTCAGTAGATATTTCTAAATCGGTATTTTTGGAAGTATTGGGCATATTTGCTTAGGCTATTTATTATGTAGGAGTGGTTAGATTATGGAGGCAATTGGAGTGTGATTCAAGTTAGGAATGTTCAGTAATAAAAACTTATGGTATTGCTTGCCCTCATCACAAGTGTCTTAAAACCAACGCTTGTTCAAACCATCATAAGCCGATTTGTCTAAATCTATGGGTTCAAAGGCGTGATGCTATATCAAAACAGTAATAAACCGTGATTTTTCTCGTAAATGATAACAAAAACAATTATCATTAACTAAATTCAACTGTCTTATGCTTCAGTTCGCTGTTGCTTGTGAGTATTTATATGACCAATACCCTATTCGCTGCTGACCAACACACCGATCATCAAAACAGCTTATATACCTCGTTACATGATCCTGAAATAGCAAACATACTCGCTCATATCAATGAAGAGCACCTTGAAGAGCTAATCGGATTTTTAGGGGCGTTTACCTCTTTATCTGTCGCTGATTTAGACAATTTAAATGTACAATTAACGGCTATTTATTCTGAAGGTATCACGCTACAAGTGCAGTCTAAAAATCCAGAATATCTGTCTGCGGACTCTCCATATAAAACAACTCAAGAGCAAACATTCTTTATTGCCTTTGCCTCGCCCATCGCGCAGCTTACTGAACTGCAAGATCAATATATCTTGCTCAAACAAAGAGCTGATAAAAAACTGGGCAAAAAAACAATAAAACTGACCAAGCAAATATTTGGCGTACAGAACCATTACAAGGTCAGCAAAAATATGCTGCGTCTTGAACTGACCATGCCCACACTAAATAACTCTGGTGACGCATCAAAATCAATCTCAATACCCACAAACGAAGCAGGTTATGCTTATTTGTTTGATTTAGAGCACAATCTGGCGACAACCAATAACGTCGATGGCCGTATAAAAGAAAGTCTTACCCCTTCTCGTCCCCATTGTTATTACACTTTAAGAAAAGCATGGCCAACGCCCGACGGTATACAAGCGTGGGTCGATGTTTTTCTTCATGGCAATACGTCAGGCGGTAACTGGGCAGCGTCCCTGCAAGCAGGTGATACCGTCATCACAAAAAGGGAGTTTCCTGAAAAAGTTGAGCATCTTCGAGAGGGTCAAGCGCTACTGATTGCTGATGAAACCTCTATGCCCACGGTGGCACGCTTATTGGAACTTTGGGACAACCCTAAGCCACCATTGGTCATTTGTGTCACACAAGACACCGCTGATCAAAAGTACTTTGATGACGTAAAAATGCGTCGTAGTGTTGAATCTCATATCACAGACAGCATCGAAAACAACACCGACCATCCTTTTACCGTATTACCCATAGACGCCAATCAAATAAATTTAGGACAGCAATTAGCCACCGCAATTGATCAAAAACTGGGCGATTATTTGACCCATCACTCTCTACAGATTGATAAAGTGTGGGGCGCACTAGAAGCGAATACAGCAAAAGCACTGCGTCCTTTATTGAGAGATCGGCTTGAGCTCAATCGTACAGAAGTGGTGGTCAAGGTTTATTGGCGTCAAGATTGAACGATTACTAACAACCAAAACACATAAAAAAAACCCGATGTTTAAGTGTGACTTAAAACATCGGGTTTTCTTTAGGGCTTGTTACTTACTAGGGTGTGTCCTCATCTCAAAAGTGGAGATAAAAATGAGATATTGACCAGTTAGATGACTATCGTTTAATTGAGGACATGCCCTAATCTATAGTAAGAAAAAATACGCCCACAGCCCCACGGCAAAGGTAGCAATAATATTAAGAATAACACCCGTACGAATCATCTCTGACTGCTTAATCAGCCCCGTACCAAAGACAATAGCGTTTGGTGGCGTGGCAACAGGTAGCATAAAGGCACACGATGCACCAATACCGATGACCAATACAAGCACTTCATGTGGTAAGCCCATCTGCTCAGCGATAGCCGCAAATACCGGCACCAATAATGCGGCAGAGGCCGTATTAGAAGCGAATTCAGTCAAAAATATAATGAACGCTGAGACCGCAATCATGACCACGACAAGCGGTGCTGCTGACAAGGCACTTGCCACAGTCTCTCCCAGCACCAATGAGGCCCCTGACACTTTCAAAACCGTCGATAGTGCAATACCACCACCGAACAACATGAGAACGCCCCAGTCGGTATTATCAGAGACTTGCTTCCATGATACCAATCCTAAACTCACCACCGCTGCTGCCGCTGATAAGGCAATAATGGCATCCGTATCAGAGATATCGAGTGCTGCACCGATTTTTTTGGAAAATATCCAGCTCAAGGCGGTCACAATGAAAACAATAATCGTCACCACACGGGGCTTATTCCAAGCAATAGGCTCATCTTCAACGAGGACAATTTTACGATTTAGATTAGGCTTTAAGAATAAATACATGGCACCGAGTAATAATGGCAAGAGTACCAGCATCATCGGCACCCCAAACTTCATCCAGTCTACAAAGGCAATATTGAGTGCCTTTGCAGCAATGGCGTTAGGCGGTGAGCCGACGATCGTACCCAAACCACCCAGACTGGCCGAATAAGCAATACCCAATAGTACAAACACAAACGTACCACGATCTTTTTCACGGTCAACTTGCGTCAAAATACCTAACGCCAGTGGCAACATCATCGCTGCCGTCGCGGTATTTGATATCCACATGGATAAAAATGCGGTCACACCAAAGATTAAAAAGACAGCCGTACTCAGTTTGCCACCCGACATCGATAGAATTTTTAATGCGATTTTTTTGTCCAATTGTTGCACATGCAAGGCTGCAGCCAGCGCAAAACCCCCAAAGAACAAATAAATCGTCGGACTAGCAAAGCTCTGTAAGCCAATTTTGGCATCAAAATCTGGTATACCAATCAGCGCACCCACGACGACAACCAACAGCGCTGTGATCGTGACATGCAATGCTTCTGTCAGCCACAGGACACCGATAAAGAACAATAAGGCGAGGCCCTTATTCGCATTTATATCGAATGGCAACACATTATAAATAATCATACTAATAATTGCCGCGATAGCGACCACTATCAACCCTTTACCTGTACCCTTTGGAAAAGTATCAGTAAATAAATATTCATTGCCATCATTCGGAAGATGGCTATCTAGTTTTTTCTCTGACATAAAACGTCCTTATTTCCTCAAAGACCGTGTAAAAAAGACCCTAAAATAAACGTGTATCTTGCTGAATGACGATCACCTGTCAGTCACTCCAAAAAATACGCCGTCATGATAACAGATATATAACAAAAAATTGATTTAACGCCATCCGTCTTAAACTCATGAAAAATACACTCAGTTCAACATTTTCTACTGGGACAAATTTTTTGAAGCCTCTGTCACGCTAGCGAACAGCCAGTGAAGAAAATTCATATCAGTAGAACCGTACTTTTTTAAAATAGATCGCATATACAGTGCTTCTATACTTTGCAGTTACATATCGTCACTAAACAAGCGTACATCGTATCTGTACAACTCCTCAATGCTATTCCATACTAGGGTCTGTTTGACATTCAAATGTGGTGCTGGCAGTCACTATTTTTTAGTTAATTGGCAGTGAAATTTTTGACGCCTAGTCATTCTAGGGTAAACAATTTCGCCATAGATTGGCAAAAAATAGTACTGCCCCAAAGGGCTGATGCTAAAATCACCCCAAACGTTGTTGAAAACCTAGCTAAGGTCTCGACATTATCATCAGTTTTCGCCTAGTCTGGTGAAATTTTAGCGATCAGCAGCCCTAATATTTGAATATTCAACAGACCCTAAATAAGTCAAGTAATTGGACATTTAATAAAAACAAATAGGACCCTCTTATGACAAACGCAAATAAAACCGACTCAACCACTAAAATGGCACCAAAAGATATCAACCAAGACGGTTTGGCCAAAGAAGACCAACAGCGTACCGACGACTCTGCACTCGATATGATGCAAGGTATGCATGAGCATGAAGATCACAGAGAAGAAGGGCAAAAATAGACCATCGCGTTGGGCTTATATTTTTCATACGATAAATTTATATGGCCAATCCATCATTATATGGCAGGCACTTATCGTTATGATAAGTGCTTTTTATGTGTTGGCTCTCTTTTTTCTGGTAAGCGGTCTGACACATAGTTGTAGACGAATGCTGCGGTCAAAACGATAGCAATGGGTAAAAATAGCGCTTCATAGCTAACCTTAGCAAATAAGAATGCACCCACGGCACTACCACCGCAAAAGCAATACCAGATAATGGCTTGAAAGCCCAGTGTCGGCTTACTAATAGATCGGCCAGCCAGCCAATTGCCAATCGCAGCCCCCATATCAGAGGTAAGGCCTGTTAAATGAGTGGTGCGAATCACCGCCCCACTATAAGTGGCAACCATCGCATTTTGTAATCCACATGCCATCGCTGCCGCCAATTGTCCTAAATAATCATGTTGCTGATATAGCCAATAGCTGATGATCAACAGTGCTGCTTCAATATACAACGCACTGCCATAGCGTCTACCTAATTTTAATGACGTCTGACCAATGACAAAACCGCTCAAAATAGCCCCTGCCAAAAAAGATAACAGCAGCGTGCCGATATACAAGATACTGTGCATATCTAAATAAGCGATAGCCGCCGCAAATAAGCTGACATTGCCAGTGACATGTGACACCGATAAGTTAGCAAACCCCATCAAAGCGGTTGTATTCACACAGCCTGCACTAAATGCCAGTACCGCCCCACCCCATAATATCCACTTTGGTAACTTGGTTATCATATCTATCGCCCAGAGGCCTATCGCCAAAAATCCTCATAGTATAACGAGAAAAGACAGCCAATTGGCTGCCTTCTCTCTCATGGAACAAATCATTGATAACGATTACTTCGCTGGATCATCAAGCATCATCAACTGCTCACTGATGGCAACCGTATTAAACCCTGCATCAACGAACATAATCTCACCAGTAATGCCAGATGCCCACGGCGATAGTAAGAATAATGCGGCGTTACCTACTTCTGTCTGTGTGATATTTCGTTGTAATGGCGCGATTTTTTCGCTGATATCGAGCATTTTTCGGAAAGATTTGATACCACTAGCAGCAAGCGTACGGATAGGGCCTGCAGATATCGCATTAACGCGGATGCCTTCACCGCCCATAGAAGTTGCCAAGTAACGAACACTGGCTTCAAGACTGGCTTTTGCCATACCCATGACATTATAGTTTGGCAATACTGAAATGCTGCCTTCATAAGTCAACGTCAGCATCGAACCATGACGCATCGCCAATAATTCGCGGGCGGCTTTGGCCAGTGCAACAAAGCTATAGCTGGATATATCATGCGCGATATGGCTGCCCTCACGAGTGGTTGCGCTGACAAAATCTCCATCAAGCTGATCCATCGGTGCAAAACCAATGGCATGTACCACACCATCAATACCATCACCCCAGTGGGCAGTCACTTGCTCAAAGCAAGCGGCTATAGATTCATCAGAGGCGACGTCACACTCTAGAACCAAATCTGCTTCAAATTTTTCAGCGGCCATATCCACACGTTTTTTTATTTTATCGTTGGGATAAGTCAGGATCAGTGATGCCCCTTCGCGGTGTAGCGCTTCTGCGATAGCCCAAGCGATAGAGAGTTTACTTGCGATACCAGTTACGACGAATCGTTGTCCTTGCAGTAGCATAAAATTTCCTTTTGAATCAATCGAGATAATTTAGAATAAGAATTTATTTAGAGTAATTAGAAGATTGAGAGTAATAAAATAACGCAAACGAAAAGATGACTTATTATACACGAATTCATTTAAGTAAACAGTCGTAAACTGTGTTTGATTCTCGTTATAGTAAGCGAAGAAAATTTATACCAACTGAGCGTTATTTCAGTGCATCTCTTTTATTTTGAGTCGTGTTTTGCTGCGCGTTTACGAAGAATTATGCGGTAAGTACCATCACTATAACAGTTTTTATTGAGGGCTCGACACCTCTCTATTGATTAAACGCTTAACTGCTAGCCACAGTAGTATGAAGTTCAGCAGATTTCGAGTATAATCACAGCCCTTCCCAGCTTGCACAATTTTTATAAGAATCCTCACATGATAGGATTCAACGTTAAGCTACACCCACATTTTGGATGGCTGCCAAACTTATGAGTAACACCCCAAGAACCACCCCAGACCATAAAGAAAGTACTGAATCCTATCGCCAGCTGATTGCCTCAACTGGTGAAAACTTGGATCGTCCTGGTTTGTTAGATACGCCTGTACGTGCTGCAAAGGCCTTCTCTCATTTGACCCAAGGCTATCATCAAAGCATTGAAGAAGTCGTCAATAATGCTGTCTTTCCATCAGCCAATCGTGAGCTGGTATTGGTACAGAACATTGAGTTCTATTCATTGTGTGAGCACCATATGCTACCGTTCCACGGTGTCGCTCATATCGGCTATCTACCTGACGGCCAAGTATTGGGGCTGTCCAAGTTCGCCCGTATCGTCGACATGTTTGCCCGTCGCCTACAAATACAAGAAAATCTGAGTGAACAGATCGCACAGACCATCATGGATGTCACTGGCTGCCGTGGTGTGGCCGTGGTGATGGATGCCGCGCATATGTGCATGATGATGCGCGGTGTTAGCAAGCAGCATTCAACCACTCGTAGCACAGCAATGCTTGGTGAATATCAACACAATAATCAAGCTCGCAATGAGTTTTTGGGTGCGGTACCTAAGCGTCAACCAGCCTTTTAAGTCGCTGTTAATTGTTTAGGCTGTTATAAATAATACCCAAATAAAAAGGACGCACTAGCGTCCTTTTTATTTGGGTTAGCGATAGCAAAACTGTACTAACTAACGGGTTTAACCTCATCGATCCAATCGCCATAACCAGCAGCGTCCATCTCTGCAAGCGGAACAAAACGCAATGCTGCTGAATTCATGCAATAGCGTTTGCCTGTCGGTGCTGGGCCATCATCAAATACGTGCCCTACATGCGAGTCAGCGTAACGGCTACGAATCTCAGTACGAGTCGAAAAAATACCCCGATCCTCTTTCTCTACTACCATGTCAGTGCTCAATGGACGCGTAAAGCTTGGCCAGCCCGTGCCAGACTTGTATTTATCACGCGAAGAATACAGTGGCTCACCAGATATCACATCGACATATAATCCAAGTTCTTTATTATCCCAGTACTCATTATCAAAGGCACGCTCGGTCCCTTCTTTTTGAGTGACTTTATACTGAATATCACTGAGCGATTTTTTCAGCTCATCTTGTGATGGCTTTACAAATGTAGCTGGGTTAAAGCTCGCCTTGCTGTTTGGCGTCTCGTTTGAGATTACTGGCTGTGCGCTGTCTGGCGCAGGCTTAAACTGGCTAAAATTAAGCTCATAGTCTTTGCCATAAACGCTCTCGATAAACTGATAGCGACCAGAATTAAAGGTATAAGCTTTATAGCGTATCGGGTTCTTTTTATAATAATCCTGATGATATTCTTCAGCAGGATAAAAAGCACTAGCAGGAACAATTTCAATCACTACTGGCTTCTCATACACACCAGAGGCTTGTAGTGATTGCTTGGCCGCTTCTGCGATTTGCTTTTCTTGCGCGTTGTTATAAAAAATAGCGGGACGGTACTGTGTACCGCGATCAACATACTGCCCTTTATCATCAGTAGGATCAGCAATTCTCCATAGCGCCTGCACTATGCCATTGTAAGTAATTTTCTTAGGATCATAATATACTTGCGCTGCCTCGGTATGCCCAGTACCACCTGCTGACACCTGCTTGTAGGTTGGGTTTTCAGCGGTGCCACCCGTATAGCCAGACACGACTTCTACCACGCCAGGGATTTTTTCATAACCTGCTTCAACACACCAAAAACACCCGCCCGCTACTGTGGCTACTGCCAATCCTGGCGTAGTCGGTGCATATGGGTTAGCGGCAGTTGGGTTTTTTACAGTAGAGCTGTTTTCAGTTGATGCGCAGCCTGCGTAAATCGCACTACTCGCTATGATAACTAACCCTATAATTCTAGATGGTAATATGCGAGTCATAAAAATCTCCTAAGCGTAATGTCCTTTAAATATCCTAACGCTTTTGTGTCACTGAAACATTCCTATACTGTTATATATTTACAGTTTATTAAGATATTTTTTATCAACTGAGTTTAGGGCGTGTCCTCAATTCAATCGATAGTCATCTAAATGGGTTAAAAATGAGGACACGCCCTAATCACAAGATAAATTAAACGGTTGTTTGATAACGATCATATATTTTAGTATGACTTAACTATGGGAATAAGACAGAAGCTTTATTATCTCAATGCATTAAAAAAGCCCATTCTCAAAAAAGTAATGGGCTTTTATTTATCGTAAGGTTATCAATGTAAGCATAGGATTATGAAGATTTTTGGCTATCTTTATCAGCACGTTTGTCACTTACCTGCTTAATCTTTGTTAGAATTTCCTTGATTTCAGCGGCTGATAGATAAGTTGGTACTGCATAGGTGTCGCTGACTTCTTTTGCAGCGGCTTTTGCAATATTATCAAAGTCGCTGGTTTGCATACCATTGACAGTCGGATCAATGTTTAGATCTGCAATCAAGTCTCTAACTTGCGCGATAAGGTAATCGGCTATCTCACTGTCGCTATTACCCGCTTGACCATCTTGTACCATGCCCGTTCTTTTGGCCAATGCCGCCAGTCTCTTTTTGCTCGCTTTGCGATTGACATCAAGTACATAAGGCAGCACGATGGCATTGGCACGACCATGAGGAATACTATAGTAAGCGCCTAATTGATGCGCGATAGCATGCACATAACCCAGACCTGCTTTATTAAAAGCAATCCCGCCGTAATGAGCGGCGATACCCATCTCTTCTCTTGCTTTTAGATTACCACCGTCTTTATAAGCTAGTGGTAGATAATACATGACAGATTTTACGGCAGAGGCTGCATAATAGTCTGTCTCTACGCTGGCATTGGCACTCATCCATGCTTCTAGTGCATGGGTCAATACATCAATGCCAGTATCTGCTGTGATATGGGCTGGCATGCCTTTCATGATAACTGGGTCAATTGCAGCGGCTAGTGGTACCATTCTTGGATCGATAGACAATGCTTTTTGATGCGTTTTATCATCCGATACTACTGCACCAAGTGTCGCCTCTGAACCCGTGCCAGCCGTCGTTGGTACGCAGTATAAAGGCGTCGCAGGCTTTCTTGCCTTAAGAATACCGATCAGCTGCTTTGGCTTACACTTGTTGCCTTGAGACATAGCTATCATTTTAGCCGCATCGATCACTGAGCCGCCGCCAATGGCTACGATAGAGTCACAATTGGCTTCTATAGATTGACGGAGCCCTTCTTCAACTACTTTAAAAGTAGGATCTGGCGTAATACCATCATAGATGTGATAACTGATATTTTTCGCATCTAGATAATCGGTAACTTTTGCAGGTATACCTAGTTTGTTGAGCACTGTATCCGTGACAATAAACACATTGGTATTGCCTTCATTGATAAGCATATCGCATAGCTCATCGCAGGCAGTCTCACCAACGAATAACATCGGTCTTCTTATAGGTATCACATAAGATACTGCTTTTAATACCTTTGCCCGAGTCTTAGCGACAGCCAAATAACCAGCATGCTGCAAACCATTCGTCTTTACCAATTTAGTAATACTGTTTTGTATTTTCATGGGCACAAAAATCCTTGTTAATGATGATTTTAACCGCGATAACGACCGTTTTGGTCAGCTAATGATAGCTAATTAACGTTTGCCGATATCAGAATAGATAACTATATGTGTCATAAAGAGGCTTGGATACAGCAGACCACTGTCTAGAATGATTGTACCACCGCTTTTTTGAGTATGTCGCTATTATTATGAACTGCTCGCCTTTAACAACTGCTGAGCATAAGGATGCTGTGGGTGATTAAAGAGATCTTCGGTACGCCCAGACTCTACGCAGGTGCCTTCTTTTAACACCATAACATGCTGGCATAAAGCACGTACTACTTTGAGATCATGGCTGATAAAGACATAGCTGATTTGCAGCTTTTGTTGGATTTCCCGTAGCAAGCTAACCACTGTGACCTGAGTGGTACTATCCAGCGCAGAGGTCGGCTCATCCAATATGAGTAGACTTGGTTTCATAATGAGTGCACGCGCCAGTGCCACGCGTTGACGCTGACCACCTGACAGCTCATGCGGATAACGCTGCGCAAACGCTAAAGGCAAATGTACCGTAGCAAGACTATCTAACACCGCTTGCTGACGTGCAGCTTTAGCCACGCCTTGTACCAGCAACCCCTCTTCAACGATTTGCATGACCGTCATACGCGGATTAATACTGGCAAATGGATCTTGAAATACCATCTGTATCTGCGCGCGGAAGTTACGTAGCGCTTTTTTGGACAATATCGAAATATCTTGCCCGTTGACCACTATCTGCCCATTCACACGTGCTTGGTTGCTCAGTAGTTGGCTAAGCGCCAGCGCAATGGTGGTTTTTCCAGAGCCAGACTCACCGACGATACCCAATGCTTGGCCTTTTTGTAGCGTCATATCGACATCTTTGACCGCATCGAACCAGCGCTTGGTACCACCAAACAGACTTTTTTCAATTGGGAACTGTACGTTAAGACGCTTCACTTCTAATACGCTTGATTGTTTATCTGCGTTATCGTCTTCTATGGTCAATGCTTGACCAAAGTCTTGCTGAATAAGCGTCCGAGTATAATCGGCTTTGGGCTGACTAAATACCGCTGACGTTTGACCCTGTTCAATCGTTTGGCCTTGACGCATAACGATAACCTCATCACTATAGCGCCTGACCAGATTGAGATCATGACTGATTAATATCATCGCCATATTGTGCTTGCGTTTTAGATCATCTAGTAGCGCTAAAATCTCATGTTGCAAGGTAACATCGAGCGCAGTCGTTGGCTCATCAGCGATCAAGATGTCAGGCTGCTGAGCCAATGCCATGGCAATCATCATTCGCTGACGCTGACCACCTGATAGCTCATGCGGATAGCGATTCAACTTGTCAGCAGGATCAGTAATATTGACGTCATCTAGCAAAGCGATACTGGCGTCTCGCCATTGTTTCTTTGGTACGCCGCTTAGACGCAACGATTCGGCGATTTGTTTGGCGACCGTATGTAGTGGGTTCAGCGCGGTCATCGGCTCTTGAAACACCATACCGATACGCTGTCCACGAATAGACCGTAATGCAGCATTACGCGCCTTATCATTCGCTATAGGCAAGGTCGACATGCCTGTTGTACTTGCCAGCTGCACCTCACCAGTAATCGTTAAACTATCTGGCAACAGACCTAGTAGCGCAAGACTGGCAATCGATTTACCAGAGCCTGACTCACCAACGATGGCCAAGGTTTGCCCTTGTGTTAGCTGATAAGACAGCGCATCGACTAGCTGGATACCTGCCGTTGTCGTGATAGTTAATCTATCTACAGTTAGCATGAGCTTATCTTGTGCACGATGAAGACTTTCAATTGGTGCGTTGTTTTGCTCGGTGGCGATAATATTTTTAGTCATATCAAGAGCGCCTTGGATCAAATGCATCACGCAGCGCTTCGCCGACGAAGATGAGCAATGACAAAATAAAGGTCAAACTAAAGAATCCTGACAAGGCAAGCCATGGTGCATCAAGGTTATTTTTACCTTGTACCATTAGCTCACCAAGAGACGGCGAGCCAGGTGGCAATCCATATCCCAAGAAATCCAGCGCAGTCAAAGCGATAATATTGGCCGTTAGAATAAATGGCAACTGCGACAAACTAGAAGCTAACGCATTGGGTAAGATATGTCTGAGCATGATTTGGCTGTCCGAAACGCCTAAATTGCGTGCAGCTCGCACATAGTCAAAGTTGCGAGCTCGTAAGAACTCTGCCCGTACCAAACCAACTAGACCCATCCAGCCGAACAACAGCATCATGGCGAACAGCATAATAATGCTAGGACTAAACAGACTGACCAAAATAATAATCATAAACAGCTGAGGCATACCGCCCCATACTTCCATAAATCGCTGCCCTGCCAGATCAATCCAGCCGCCATAATAGCCTTGTACAGCACCGACGATAATCCCAATTAGTGCACCCGCAAGCGTCAAAGCCAGACCAAACAGTAATGACACTCGCATACCATAAAGTATCCGTGCCAGCACATCACGCCCCATATCGTCCGTACCAAGCCAGTTTTGGGCATTGGGTGCTGCTGGATAAGGCAGACCAAGCTCAACATTCGGCGTCTGATCAGCAAACGGAATAAGCGGCATCACATAAAACCCTTGCTCATCAATCAGCGACTGCACTACAGGGTCTTTATAATTGGTTTCGGTCTCAAACACACCGCCAAACGTCGTTTCAGGATAGGCCTTTAATACCGGGAAGTAATAATCGCCTTGATATTGAACCAGTAAAGGTTTGTCATTGGCAATGACGTTAGCTGCCATACAAATGACAAATATCACTGCAAAAATAAACAGCGATATCACCCCAAGTCGATTTTTACGAAAGCGATTTAGACGCGCTTGCCATATAGGGCTCAAGCGTTGCTTTTTTGTGGTAGATAGCTGCTCAGGCATTGGCGCTTTATCTGGTTCGCTATTAATAGGACTGCTCTTTGATGAAGGTTGATTATTTGACATTAGCGCCCCTCAAAATCAATACGAGGATCAATTAAGTGATAACTTAAATCACTGATTAATTGCAGCAGCAGCCCCACTAAGGTAAAGATAAATAGCGTGCCAAATATCACTGGATAATCGCGTTGTTGAATGGCTTCAAAACCTAGCAAGCCCAAACCATCAAGTTTAAAGATAATCTCAATCAAAAAGTTACCCGCAAAGAAAATACCAACAATAGCAGCTGGGATACCTGCAATGATAATCAACATTGCATTGCGAAACACATGTCCGTATAGCACTTGACGCTCACCTAAGCCTTTAGCGCGAGCGGTCAGTACATACTGCTTGCCCAATTCCTCTAAAAAGCTGAATTTTGTCAGATAAGTCAAGCCTGCAAAACCGCCTACAGTACTCGCCAGCAACGGTAATGCCAAATGCCAAAAATAATCTTTCACTTTACCAAGCGTGCTTAGTTGATCGAAATTTTCGGACGTCAGCCCTTGCAGTGGAAAGATATTCCAATAGCTGCCACCTGCAAAGAAAACCAATAAAATCACTGCAAAGACAAACACAGGTATCGCATGTCCGATCGCTAGCAACATAGCTGTGGCTTTATCAATGCCTGAGCCATGATGCATCGCTTTATAGACACCCAGTGGAATAGCTATCATATAGATGAGCAGCGTACTCCACAGTCCAAGCGATATCGAGACTGGTAACTTCTCTATGATAAGTTCTGTCACCGATTGCCCTTTAAAAAACGACTCACCAAAATCTAGCTGAGCATAGTTTTTTAGCATGAGCCAAAATCGCTCTGGGGCAGATTTATCAAAACCATATTGGGCATTGATTGCAGCGACCATCTCCTCAGAGAGACCGCGCGTTCCTTGATAAGTGCTGTCGTTGCCACCTGCACTGCCTGCGCCGATATTACCGCCAAGCGCATTATCTTTTGCGCCCTGCTCGATAAGTGCCAGCTGCTGCTCAACAGGCCCGCCAGGTGCTGCTTGTACGATTACAAAGTTGGCAAGCAAGATCAAAAATAGTGTCGGCAATATCAGTAGTAGTCTTTTTAAGATATAACGACCCATAATGGCGACTTCCTAAATAAAGAGAGAGGGCAATGACGTTCAGCAGCGAATTGTGGTGTATTAAATAGGTGCTTGAAAGCAAGCTACTTGTTAAAAACTTACTTTAAAAGTTGTTTTTCAGCTCACGTAACGCTGCAAATACCGTTAATGACTTCTCATCGTCGATAGGCATTTTGGATTTCACCCCTGCAATCACACTCGGCTCTTGTGTGCGTAAGAAGACATTTACCATACGCTCATGCTCTAAGGTCACAGGTAATGTCGGCATATCCTGTGCGGTTTGCGCCTCTGCTCGTGCTAAGGCTTGCTGCATCGCCTCACTATCAGGCTCAATAGACAGACCAAAACGCAGATTGCTGGCCGTATATTCGTGCGCAGGATATAGCAGTGTCTCGTCTGGCAATCCATTCAAGCGCTTGAAGCTCTCATGCAATTGCTCAATCGTACCAGTGAAAACACGCCCGCAACCTGCACTAAACAAAGTATCACCGCAGAAGCAATGCTTTTGCCCATCGATATCTAAGATATAGGCCATATGGCTAGCGGTATGCCCTGATACATCCCAGACTTGCGCAGAGCAGCCCCACGCGCTTACCGTGCTACCATCTTTGATAGTTTGATCTTCATCGACGCTATGCTCACTATGCGCAACCAGATGAGTCATCGGATACGATTCCTGTAACTCTGCGACGCCGCCGATATGATCATGATGATGGTGAGTCGTCCAAATCGAGGTTAGCTCAAGCTCATGCGTCTCTAGATAATCAATGACCGGCTGGGCTTGACCTGGATCAATGACAATCGCTTGCTTATTATTTTCATTGATCAATGTCCAGATATAGTTATCGCTAAATGCTTTGATTGGGTGAATACGGATACTCATGTTAAATCCTTACCGGTAGTTATTTTTGTTACGTGTTATCTTGAGTTATCTAGGGCGTGTTCTCAATTCAATCGAGTGTCCTCTAAATGGGCTAAAAACAGCTAAATTTTGCCAAACATCGTCAAATAGTTGGTCAATATCTCGATATTATCTGCACTATTTTCCTCGTTTGACGGCAATTTGTCTCATTTTTATCACCATTTTTAAAATGAGGACACGCCCTAATCTAACTGTTATTTGATAGCAACAGCATATATGCTCAGCTGTCCGTTGTTATCGGGTCAAACCCTGTAGTAAACACTGTTTACTGTTTTAAATATTTATTGATACGCCCTTCTGCCTCTTTATCGACCCACCAGTAATCGATACCAACAGCATTGGTCGGTAGTTTTTCGGTATGGCGATATTGATCCCAGTAAGCGACATTGGTGCCAGACTTGCCGTATAGCGGCACGACATAATGACCTGCGCGCAATAACCGATCTAGTACCTGTGTATACAGTACAATCTCATCACGATTTTTAGCATTACCAAGGGCAGCAACGACTTTATCGACGGCTGCATTCTTGATACCAGCACTGTTATGATTACCCGGCTCGTCAGCAGCAGCGCTACCCCAGAATGCCGCTTGCTCAGCACCAGGAGAGAGACTTTGGGCAAATACATCCACGACCATATCATAATCGAAACGGCGCATACGCTCATAATATTGCGGCCCATCGACTTGGCGCAATGTTGCATCAAATCCCAAGCGTTTTAGATTGCGTATATAAGGCAACAATACACGGCCCATGGTCTCGCCTGTCATCAAAATCTCAATCTGGGCAAGCGATCCATCAGGCTGATATAGTTTCATATTCTCATAATAAAACCCAGCCTCTAACAATAGCTTACGCGCTTCTAATAACCCTTGACGATTAAAGCCGTTCCCATCGCTGGTGGGTAGCTGCCACTCTGCTAATGTCGCTTTACGCTGAATCGGTTCGAGCTCAGACAATAAAGGCGTCAATACCTGCATCTCTGCATCAGATGGCGTACCCGTTGCTGCTAGCTCTGAGCCATGAAAAAAGCTCTGCAAGCGCTCGTACTGCCCATGAAATAGAGTCTTATTCATCCATTCAAAATCATAAGCAGCCGTTAATGCTTGACGAACTTTAATATCCTGAAAGAGTGGCCGACGCATATTCATCACCAGACCTTGCATCGGTACTGGGTTTTTACTGGTTATCGTCTCTTTTTGGATAAGCCCTGCTTTTGCTGCAGGAAAAGTATAACCGCTGACCCAGTTCGATGCTTTTTTTTCGGGGCGAAAACGATATTGACCAGACTTAAACCCTTCAAAGGAAATCTCATCGCTCTGATAATAAACAAATTTGATCCTATCAAAATTGTAACGACCACGATTGACCATCAGATCACGGCCCCAGTAATTGGGATCACGTATATAGCTCACCGAACGGCCCGCATCAACGCGGCCTAACTTATAAGGCCCACTACCCATCAATGGAGTCAGACTGATTTTTTCAAAATTGCTATCAATGGAAGATTTGGCAAAAATAGGAAATTGCCCAACGGTTAGCAAGATTTCTTTGTTTTCAGTAGACGCAAAGACAAACTTTACTTGCTGATCATCAATGATTTGAATGTCTTTGATATCGCCCAAATAACTGCGAATATACATAGGGCCTTTATTCAATATCGCCTCATAAGTCGCTTTGACATCGCGGCTGGTCACTGGTGTTCCATCCCAAAATCGAGCGGCTGGATTGAGGTGATATATAATCCAGCTGGTATCCTCTGGATCATACGTTACCTTGCTTGCTAGCTGCGGATACATGGTAAATGCTTCGTTCAATGAACCAGTCATCAAGGTATCATACAGATAGTCAGTGCCAATCATGGCCACACCAGTGGTCATCCATTTATTGGCACTGTTGAACGTACCGCGAGCATCTAGAGAGAGCGTGCCCCCTGATGGCGCTTTTGGATTGGCATAGGGCATGTATGGCGCGCTGATATACTCAGTAGAGCTATTGTGACCAAGCGCTGTTGTCGTGATGGGTGCAGCAATACTGCTCGATATCCAGCTGACGGTAACGGTTAGCAAAACAGCTTTTAACAGGGCATTTTTTATTATCATGACGTTATAACAAACCTCTATGCTAACCAATATAAATATCAAAACGTAAAGCCTGACAGCAAAACAGCTTTATAGCAAAATTTTATCATAACAAACTTAGGTTTTTTAACCTAATGGTTTGCCGTGGATATGACTTAATGGTGATAGCATTAAATCATATCCACGGCAAACCATTATTACTACGCGCTAGCATGACCAAACTGTCTGTTTATAAATATAAAAAAGGCGCAACCATGATTAGTTACGCCTTTCTTGATGTACATTTTATATAGCAAGACTTTATACGCTAGCAGTTATTATCTTGCTTACGCGTGCTTTTTTTCAAAAGCAATCATAAAGTCAACCAGCTGCTGTACCCACTCAAGTGGTACGGCATTATAAATACTAGCTCGCATACCGCCTACATCACGATGGCCTTTTAGATTTAATAAGCCAGCTTTTTCTGACTCTTCTAAAAATACTTTATCGAGGCTGCTGTCTGCTAAAGTAAACGGCACGTTCATGATAGAACGATGTTTAATAGCTACTGGATTATTATAAAAACTGCTGTCATCAATCGTTTTATAAAGTAAGTCGGCTTTTTGCTGATTGATTTTACCCATAGCAGCCACACCGCCCTGCTCTTCCAACCAATCAAACACTAGCCCAGCTAAGTACCAAGAATACGTCGCTGGCGTGTTTGACATAGATTCTTTGTCAGCTTGGTGCTCATAGTTTAGCAGCATAGGGCACCATTCACTTGCTTGCCCCATCAAATCATCACGGATGATGACAATGACCAGACCTGCAGGACCGATGTTTTTCTGTGCACCCGCGTAGATCATGCCAAATTTAGACACGTCTATCGGCTGTGACAAGATACAAGATGACATATCAGCAATGATTGGTGCATCTACTTGTGGTGGCTCAAATATCTGTAGACCATGAATGGTTTCATTGGCACAGTAATGAAAATAAGCGGCGTCTTCACTGATATTCCAATCGCTTTGCGCTGGTACGTCAGTAAAATTATTCTCTTTGCCAGTCGCAACTAAGTTAATCTCGCCCAAACCCAACGCTTCATAGCGCTTGGCTTCTTTGATCGCTTTACCTGACCATGCACCTGTCGTCAAATAGTCACCGCGTCCACCATTTAGCAGGTTTAATGGAATCGCAGAAAACTGCAAACTAGCACCGCCTTGCAAAAACAGCACTTTATAGTTGTCAGGTATCTCCATAAGCGTGCGTAGCTTAGCTTCTGCTTTTTCAGTAATCGCCATATACTCTTTGCTACGATGGCTGACTTCCATGACCGACAGGCCGCGACCTTGCCAATCAAGCAATTCGCTCTGCGCACGCTCTAATACGGCTGTTGGCATCGTAGCAGGACCCGCACAAAAATTTGGCAGGCGATGCGGTGTGGTAGGAGTGGCAGTTGCTGATGAGGTTGGGTTTGTAGACATAATCACCGTCCTAGATATGATGAAATAAAAGGATGTTTTTTATTTCAGTTTGTTGATAAAGGCATTTGTATCACTGTTGGTTTTAATACAACTCAATGAGATATCTGCTCCCATAGCTGACGTTTAGCATCACTATCTACGAGCATTTCTTCTAATGTTGGCACAGTGGTCAGATTGGGATGTTGAAGGCCGTCAGGTAACGCCGTTAGTGCGGCAACTTGTATCTCTTCGCTCCGGCCAATTCGAAATATATATCCAGCAAGACTGGCATTGGCAAGCTCAGCAGTATCCATGCCGTTACAGATCGGGAATGAGGTTGTCTCGCAGCTGATTGATAGCGCTTGAGTGATGTTTTGCCACAGTTTTTGACTGTCGCTATTGAGCGCTTGAATATCAACCAATATTACCCAGTCACCGTAACGCCCACCCTGCAGGTCAAATGGTACTACTTTTTTTAAGCTATCATCATTTATGCTGTTATCACTAGTACTTTTCGGAAAATTACTCTGCGCAAATGAATGTTGCTCAACAGGTGCATTCGTAGAGGTTGCTACAGTTTGGTTCGATACAGTACTTGGGATGTCATGGTAGTTAGACCCAGCACTTGAACTAACAGTATTCGAATCAACGGAATCAAAACTATAAGTAACAGGGCTTTGCTCATTGGCCGTCTGTTCACCAATAGCTTGCGAATCAGTATCATACTCATCGACAGCATAGTCGCTAGTATTATAGTCATTGACATCATAATCACTGATCGGCTGATCGGCTATATCTGCAAATTCAGCGCTCGTTGACTCATGATTTGTAGGTCTGATGTCAGTAGAGTCAGTGTTTGATGGCTTAACCGAAACTGTCGCAATGTCCGCCATATTGATGGTCTGTGACGCGGGCTGCACCCATTGATTGATACCCATCATCGCTAGAATTTGGCGTTGCTGCACACGGCGCTGCAATACAATTAGCGGGTCTTGGGTATCACTCATACGACTTTACTATCCTGATTATCTTATCTATATTATTTATAGATGGGTTTGTGGTTTTGGCCGCTCTCATTGAGTATACGTCGTACTATCAATTACTAAATACATACCCATCAAAAAAGCTGTCGCTTGCCTAGCCAATGCTCTGCCATTGTCATCAAACAATCGTATTCATCTTGGCTGATTATCGTATCGTGTAACATCATGGTGTGCAACGTACTTAGCCATTGGCGATACTCATGATGGGCAGGCCGAACCGTATCGTCGTCATTATAATCTATTTGGCTGCTATCCTGTTGTCTCTCTCGATAATTATCAGTGTTTTGAGCGTCTATTAAAGGCTTGGTTGTACCGTTGATAAAAACAGGCACCGCAGCCATAACCGCCAGTAGTTGAATGCCATTCAAATGTTGTGCAGTCAATAACAACCACTGCAAATTAACATCACTCACTGTCACGAGATCAACGTCAATTAAGCGAGCATGACGTCTCAGATCTACAATATAATGCGCCACACTCTCATTACCTTCACTCAACATCAACCGATCGTGCATTGAGGTCATCTGGCCTTTGGCATCTTTTGACAATCGATAAGCCAGCAAAATGATAATCGATACTTGAGCCGCACTAAGACCCGTAAATACCTGCCGTGAAGGATCTAGTTGCGCGCAGATATCCGCCATACCAGTTTTCAACATTTGTAGCCAGCGAGCCTGTGTGTCTGTATCGTGCAAAACCTCAGACAATATCGGTAGCAATTGCTGTAAATGTAACGCTTGCCATAATGACAGTATTGGCGAGTACTGTAGCGCTAACGCTGTCGAATTATCTAAGGAAGGTGCTGCCACGTGAGCATGATTGCTAGATGCTTTTTGAACTGATAAATCCTGAGCAAAGCTTTTGGTTAGGTCTGATGTCAGCTGCTGACTGAACAGCTCAAACATGCCTTGCTGATAACGCAATAACATCGTACGGCATTTTTCTTGCTGTGTGTAGTGCTGATGACTGTCGTGACTGTGATCGCGGTCACTTTTGCGCTTTAAGTGTTCGATCGATATTTCAGATAAATCATGTCGGCGCAGCCGTTTTAAGGCAAATATAATCAAAGCGCTGTCTAAACGTCTATCAAGACGGGACACTATCGTCAGTAGCTGATGGTCTATCGTATGCGGTAGTATTTGCTCATTGCGTGTCGTGTCAGCTTCGACAGCAGTCACCTCACACCAAATATCTGTCAAATCATACGTTGCAGCCGTTGATAATGGGCGACTCTGATGACAAAGCATGACAGACTCGAGCAAGGCTTGCGCGCCTAAAGGGTGATGACAGTGATTGAGTAGGTATTGGGGTAATGAGATTTTTTGAATATCACTGACTTCGATTAATGTGTTTTCTGGTAAATCAGGGTCAAGTTTGGCCTGCCATGGCGTTAACAGCTGGTAAGTACCTATATCTTCGGCCTGTACCTGCAACCGTCCATCAATCACCACATCGGCTTCTACGGTAAACTCTAAACCAATATCGGTTTCCAATTCGCTGTTACTTTTGCTAGGACTGTCGCTCGTAGAAAAAGCAGGCGTTTTTCCCCCAACTGTATGGTCAGGATAACCAATCACACTGTTATCAGATGGACAGTCGTCATCATTATCAGTGTTTTTATTAATCGATGAGGCTGTGGGTGCTTGAAATACTGATGGTCGATGTTTGCTTTTTTCTGGTACGTCTTCGCTTAGGCTATTTCCTGTTATCGCTCCCCAGTCGCCTAAGCGGCGCTGCCGATATATTTCTTTGATTTTTTGCTGATTTATTCGTTTTTCCTTAGCGACTTGTACGGCAAATGTATGATGGGCCTCAGTATTGATGGCACTCATACGCTCAGTCAAGCTGGGATGAGTGGCAAACCATGAAACATCGCCCAAATCTGTACCGCTACTGGCAAAGAAAAAATGGCTGAGTCCATTGATATCAGCAATACCAGATAAGCGAGAGCCAAGCGAATCTTGATGAATGGCTTTTAAAGTTTCTATAATCGCAGGCGTACGTGTTAACTGAACACTGGTTGCATCAGCGAGCAGCTCACGCTCACGGTTAAAACTGTGCTTAATCAGCTGCGCGCTTGCCATACTAGAGAAGCTCAAGCCATGCAGCAGCAATGTCCAGATACTACGCGGGGCTTGACGATCTATTACAGGTGGGGGTTGTACCCACTTGGACTGATGCTTGGCTGAGGATTGTTGCTGTTGTGACTGTTGTTGCCAGTAGGTCACCCACTCACTGTGCGTGGTAAAACTGGCCGTTTGCGCCTCTGTATTGCGTGCAAGCGTATCCACTTGCCTCTGTGATAGAGGTGTATTGGAGGTAATGCTATTATCAAAGTAGCGATGATTGGAGATGGGATCACTCCAGTCATATAGCATTTGCAAGCCTGCCAATATCACCATCAGCTGTAAATTAAAGGTGGCATCGCCATGCAATATATGACCATACTCATGACCAATGAGCCCGTATAGCGCCTCATCAGACAGTTTATCTAGCGCGCCTTGGGTAACGACGAGCACCATATCTTGGCTGTGACGACCAGCGACAAAGCCATTGATACCTTGTTCATCAGGCAATACATATAAAATCGGTGTGCGCAAACCCGCTGCAATCGCTAACTGCTGGGCAATTTCATAATATCGACGATAGACTGGTGGAAAATCACGCTCATCACGCACCGCTATATGACGTGAGCTATAGCGAACCTTCTCTTCAGCTTCGTGTTGATGCGCAACTCCATGACTGTGCTGCCATGGTTGTTGACTGTTATCAATAAACAGTCTGACCGCCCCTACTCGCTGAGCAATAGCGCGCCCCCCCGCTCTCAAGCGTCGATACTCTAAAAAACTCCCGCCAACGAAACTACCCAGCGTCAAGATAATGACCAGAACCAACACCCAGTGATACACACCACCTGTAAATACAGCCAGCAGTACAGACATGACCGCCAGTCCTACCGCCATATGAGCAAGCACGATCAGGAAAAACAGTCCATAAAGTAATAGACTGCGCCGCGTACGTATTCGCTGTTCACCGAAAAAATCCATCAGAATAGACTGCCTAGAGTTCGCCAAATTTATCTAAACCTCAGCCCATATTGACAATCGGTGCTTGAGCAATGGCTTCTCTGTCTTCGAACACCAACGGACTGAGCGCACGAAAACCAAAGGTCGTACTAACGAGGTTATTGGGGAATATTTCGCGGTCGTTATTATAAAACATCACGCTATCATTATAATGCTGACGCGCAAAACCGATGCGATTTTCCGTATTGGTTAGTTCGTCCATGAGCTCTTTGATCATACTATCGGCTTTTAACTCTGGGTAGGCTTCGACGACAGCGGAAAATTGACTCAACGCCTTAGACAACATACCTTCTGCTTTTGCAAACAGCGCCATATGTTCTAGCGAGTCTGGCTGATGCTTATTGGAATCTTGCAAGCTTTGGGCATGATTACGCGCACTAACGACGCGAGTCAGCGTTTCTTCTTCATGGGTTAAATAACGCTTGGCGGTTTCGACCAAATTTGGAATCAAATCATGGCGGCGCTTCAACTGTACATCTATTTGAGCAAAGCCATTTTTTGCTTGGTTACGTGCCCGTACCAACTTATTAAATATAGAGACACCAAATACAACTACTAGCACCACAAATGCAATAAACAGCCAAACAAACATTTTCATAAAAAAACCCCAAAGTGTCTAGATCATGTCCTCATTTTAAAAATAGTGAGAAAAATTGCCATCCAACGAGGAAAATAGTGCCGAGCATATCGAGATATTAACCACATTTTTGACGCTACGTGGCAAAATCTTGCTATCTTTAGTCCAGTTAGATGATGAGCAATTGAATTGAGGACATATCCTAAAATATTAATAAAAGTTAATACATTGTATTTTAACCCATCTTAATCAATCTTAGGGCAAAATCAAACAAAATACAGGCCAAAAAAAAGCCCTTCATAATTAAGGGCTTAGCATATCAAATAGGTATTTCTAATCAACAATCTATACAATCATCAAATTTTAGGCAAAAAAAAGCGACTCCATCAGCACATCCTCGGCACACATTGTGACTAATACCGTTGCTACCTTCCGGTCCTGGCGGGGTTCATAGAACAATGTTGCGAGGCTACCAATGGAGCCACTGGTTGCAAATTATACAAGGATTTTCAGAAATTACAACCCCTATCTCAAAACTGTTTGTTTTGGGACAAAAATATTCTGTAACTTGGGTCACAAAACTATTACAGCAATACTACTAAATTTTGCTATTTTAATGAACGAAGCTGAATACCTCTTTTTACTCAACAAATAAAAGGTACCGCTTTTCATCTATAAATGAGCTTTAACACTATTCATTTATGTATTTTGAGAATGAACTTAGGAGATAATAATGAAAAACACTTTACTCAATAAAGCAGCACTGGCTTCTGGTACGGTTTGTCTGATGACAGCAATGATGGGTAGCGCCCATGCAGAACCTACAGGCTATAATCAACTGACGTTTCAAACAGAAACAAAAGAAGAAATTCAAAATGATGAAGTACGAGCCAGCTTATATAAAAAAGCACAGTCAACGGATTCTAAGACGCTGGCCGCTATGCTCAATACCTCAACCAATAATGCCATGAAAATCGCCAAGCGCTACCCTAGCGTGACCGTGAGTACAGGGCAACAACGCACCTATCCACGCTACGACAAAAACAATAAAATTATTGGTTGGACAGGTCAGGCAAACATAGATTTAAAAAGCACAGATTTCTCAGCAACCAGCCAGCTCATTGCTGATTTACAAGAAACCTTGGTCATGGACAATCTAAACTTTGGTGTCTCAGATACCAAAAGAGATGCGCTAGAGCAGAAGTTGATGACCGAAGCCTCTCGCGCTTTTCAGCAACAAGCTAAGAGCCTCACTCGCGCTTGGGATGCCAGTGGCTATCGTGTCATCACTGTCAATCTAAACACTGGTAGCAACTACCCACGCCCAATGTATAGCGCCATGAGCATGAAGTCAGACTCACTTGAATCAGTACCAAGCCAAAGCTTCGAGTCTGGCAACAGCACCATTTCAGTGACCGCAAATGGTACGATCGAGCTATCTAAGTAGCTGAATCAACTGATGTCTTTAAGATATTAAAACCTTTCCACAAACCAAAACATCAACAAAAAAAGAGGCGCTCACTTGTCATAGTGAGCGCCTCTTTTTTTAGCGTCTGTTGAACATTCAAATGTGGTGCAATTTTCGCAATCAGTAGCCCTAATATTTGAATGTTCAACAGATCCTAGACGATTAAAAAACATTAAATACAATATTCGACTGCTTAAACCCTTTGGCTACTATTTTATTCAGCTCATTGAACAAAAGCATTGTTAGTCACAGGCTGGCTGCTTTGTGGCTTTTTCGCATCGCTGTCTTTTCTGCGCATTTTTAATTTCACTTTTTCATACCAAGGCAAATTTTTATAAGCCAATAGCTGTTGCGCGATTTTCTTATTATTTTGCAATGTTGTATTGTTCTGAATCACATGGACGGTACGCTCTGCCTGCTTGGTTGCCTGCCCTTTTTCATTTGTCAGCACTGCTTTCACACTGTGCGATCCTGGTAAAATATCTATCGTTGCAATCGAGGCGCTAAGACCTTGCGCGACCTCATTACCATCTAAGTAAATCGTCACACTATCACCAGCTTGTAGCGCTGGCTTGACTTGCACATTGATATCAATACTTTGGGCTGGACGACGATAAGCACGCTCTTCATTGGGTTCAGTAATCGCAAGCTGATAATCAACTGGTGGTTTGACCGCAGCGCTATTTTTAGCGTCAGCAGTTGCTGTCGCACTGTCGCTTTCACTATCACTCACTTGGCTCGGCTGACTGCCTTCCTTGCCATTATTACTTGAGCTAAATGTGTCACTTCTAGTCATCACGCTGGTCTGAGTGACTTGCTTGCCAGCCTGCTGCTCATAATTCTGTGGGCGATCGGTAAAGGTGACTTGACCCGTCTTTTCGTCAATAACTTTATAGATAGGCGCGGCATTTGCCAAAGGCGCGTAGAGACTGGCTGTACTAATAATCATCGTAGCCAATAATCCTAGCCCTAAATCACCTTTTGAAAAAATTGGTTTTGAGAGTAAAGTCATGATTCATTAACCTATTAATATAATTTTATAAAAACTATTATGCGTTACTTTTGACGTGAAATCAGTATTGATTTCAAAGAATCTTTGCCAATCAAGCTAGGGTGTGTTTAATTTTGATAAATAGGCTAGGCACTGTTGATCGCTGCATTTTATCAAATGCTATAGTTGATTCAGTTTAAAAGAGATACAAGGCAACTGAATGCAGATGTATATGTCATACTTCAAGTGAGGTTAACGCTGTCACTCTTTTATAGAGGATTGATTATATATTCCAGACAAAGCGTAAAACGATGGTAAAGGCATAAAAAAACCAGCTAAGAATAACTTAGCTGGTTTTTATGACTCAAAATAACTGAGTGCTTTAGCGACTAATTAGCAGCTGTAGTACATGTCAAATTCAACAGGATGTACAGTTACGTTCAGACGTTGTACTTCTTCTTCTTTCAAAGCGATAAACGCTTCTAGCATGTCTTCAGTGAACACATCGCCTTTTAATAAGAAGTCATGATCGTCACGCAATGCTTGTAGTGCGACATCTAAGCTCTCTGCAACCGTTGGGATTTGCGCTTCTTCTTCTGGTGGCAAGTCATACAAGTTTTTATCCGCAGCTTCGCCTGGATGCATTTTGTTTTGGATACCGTCAAGGCCAGCCATCAACAATGCAGCAAATGCTAAGTAAGGGTTGGCTGTTGGATCAGGGAAACGGGCTTCTACACGTACCGCTTTAGGGCTGCTCACGTGTGGAATACGGATAGACGCTGAACGGTTAGATGCTGAATAAGCAAGTTTAATAGGCGCTTCATAATGTGGTACTAGGCGCTTATAACTGTTGGTCGATGGGTTGGTAATCGCGTTCAAAGCACGAGCATGCTTGATGATACCACCAATGAAATACAAGGCTGTTTCAGACAGACCCGCATACTCATCACCAGAGAATGTGTTTACGCCATCTTTAGAAATTGATACATGCACATGCATACCTGAACCATTATCACCAACGATTGGCTTAGGCATAAAGGTGGCTGTTTTTCCAAACTGATGTGCAACGTTATGAACCACGTATTTCAATTGCTGAACTTCATCTGCTTTACGTACCATCGTGTTGAATGCTACACCGATTTCAGACTGGCAAGACGCAACTTCATGGTGATGCACTTCTACGCTACCTTCACCAATGATTTCTTCGATACGTTCACACATAACAGCACGCATATCGTGTGAGCTATCGATTGGTGGTACTGGGAAATAGCCGCCTTTTACACGTGGGCGATGCGCCATGTTGCCCCACTCATAAGTCTCATTAGTCGACCATGCTGCTTCTTCAGCCGTGATTTTGTGACTAACGCCAGACATATCGACTGACCATTTAACATCATCAAATACAAAGAATTCAGGCTCAGGACCGAAGTAAGCCGTATCACCAATGCCCGTAGATTTTAAGTATTCTTCAGCACGGCGCGCGATAGAACGTGGGTCACGATCATAGCCTTGTAGGGTTGACGGCTCAATAATATCGCAGGTAACAACCACAGTCACCGCATCAAAGAACGGGTCAAGAAAAGCCGTTTCTGGATCAGGACGCAAGATCATATCTGACGCTTCAATACCCTTCCAACCAGCGATAGAGGAGCCATCAAACATTTTGCCATCTTCCATGACATCTTCGTCAACGCTGTGCGCTGGAAAGCTGATGTGCTGCTCTTTGCCGCGTGTATCAGTAAAGCGAAAGTCAACCCATTTAGCATTAGAGGATTGGATAAGATCTAATAGTTTATTCGACATAAATAGTCTCCGTTGTGTTGATCACGTGATTGCGATTTAAAATTATTAATATGGCTTTCTTGTTCAAGAATGTCAGATGTGCTTTTTTATACTAAAACAGCGCATTCGATATTATGCTTATTATCAGCACTATTTGGCGTATTAGTCAAGATACTCATCTAAGGCGTTTGCTCAATCAGACCAATCATTACGTGAGTGATCCAAAATACGCCAAGTCAATCCTAACCACATTCTAGCAATATAAAACTCATAATGCTGAACTCTTCAAGCACTTACTGATAATTATTTTCAGATCCGTTTTTTGGGATCATAAATAATCATAACAGCCATATAGCAAAGGCTATGCCAATATATTGCCACGCCCATCGTGAGTAAAGTTAAGAACATGACTTATTATCAATTATTACAGTACCTTATACCTTTTAAATCTTTATATAAATAGTTATGTTCAGCCAATTATATTTTTCTACCGCACCGACTCAAAGCACTAATCAGGAACCAATCGCACCGAATCAGTGCAGATTCAAATATACTAACGTTTCAACTGTTCTTTTTTGGTGCAACGCTAATGATTGAATGTATAGCACTGTCCATAACGATCAAGTCATAGCAATCAATTTATAGCGGCCAAATCATAATGGTCATGCCGCCTAAATCAGCACGATAAAAAATAGGTTTTTATTCAGCGCTAATACTTCTAACGATGCTTGGTAAGATTTAACCATGTTAAAACCACTAAATGCATCAAGATGCTAATTGATGGCACGCCCTACCCTAGGTCGCCTATACCCTACATTTGATAGAAAGCAAAATAATGGTAAGATAACGACAGGTAATAGTTACCGTTAATAGCAGTCGCAAAATATCTTATGTTAAAAATATAATAAAACTGATAAGTTGAAACCTTAATGATTTTGATGATCGATAATTACGATAGCTTTACGTACAATATCGTACAGTACTTCGGTGAATTAAAGCAGGACATCACTGTCTGGCGCAACGATCAGGCCAGCATTGAGCAGATTCAAACCCTTGCACCTGATGTGATCGTAATCGGCCCAGGCCCCTGCGACCCTGACCGTGCTGGTATTTCGCTAGCGGTCATCGAGACATTCAAAGGCATTATTCCCATATTGGGCATTTGCTTGGGGCACCAAGCCATCGGTCAAGCATTTGGTGGACAAGTGGTCAAAGCGGGTGAAGTCATGCACGGTCGACTGTCAGCCATTTACCATAACAGTCAGGGCGTGTTTGCTGGACTACCGAATCCCTCGCAAGTCACGCGTTATCATTCGCTCGTCATTGATAAGCATAGCCTACCAGATTGCCTTGAGCTGACCGCATGGACACAGCATATCGATGGCAGTATCGAGGAAATCATGGGTATCCGTCATAAAGAGCTAGCGATAGAAGGTGTCCAGTTCCATCCTGAGTCAATCTTGAGCGAAGCGGGCTATCATTTGCTCAATAACTTTTTACAGACTTATGGCTTGGCGACCTTAGCATCAGATGAGCTGCCACAAGTCGGTTAGTTTTGACTCAAGTCACTGAAACGTGACACTCTATTCCAAATCATATATATCCATATAAAAAATAACCATTAGAGAGACCATCATGAGTACGATAAAAATAGAAGAAACTCACACCCCAGAGAGTATTGAAAAACTGTCTGATGCAGATATTCATAAGTTATTGACGGCATCGTTAGAAAGAATTTTTCAACACATTGATTTGACCTTTGATGAGATGTATCAAGTGATGCTGATCATCATGCAAGGCAGATGTAGCGACGCCATGATGGGGGCTATCTTGACTGGCTTGCGCATGAAAGGTGAATCCATCGACGAGATCACCGCATCAGCCAGTGCCATGCGCGCATTGGCAGCCAATATCGAACCAAAAAACTGTGATTACTTGGTCGATATCGTCGGTACTGGCGGCGATGGTGCTAACTTGTTCAACGTCTCGACTGCGTCAGCGATAGTCGCTGCTGCCGCTGGGGCACAAGTGGCAAAGCATGGCAATCGCGGCGTTTCGACCAAATCTGGCAGCTCAGACCTACTTGAACAAGCAGGCATCAGTCTTGCGCTCACACCTGCACAAGCACAAGACTGTATCGAAAACCAAGGTATTGGGTTTTTGTTTGCACCCAATCACCACAGCGCCATGCGTTATGCCAACCCTATACGCCGTGAGCTAAAATCGCGTACCATCTTTAATATTTTAGGCCCATTGACCAACCCCGCTGGCACGCCCAACCTAGTAATTGGCGTGTTTACCGCGCAGCTGTGCGAGCCGATCGCAAAGGTTATGAAAAACTTAGGCGCACGTCATGTCATGGTTGTGGGCGCAAAAGATGGTCTGGATGAAATCAGCCTTGCCACGTCGACCACAGTCGCTGAATTAAAAGATGGTGAAATCTCTATTTATGAGATGATGCCAGAAGATGCTGGCATCGAATCCCAAACCCTTATCGGTCTTGATGTCGACTCTCCGGCACAAAGCCTTGAGCTGATTCGTGCGGCCTTATCAGGCTCCGATACCCATGACCGTGCTGTGCTAAAAGCTCGTGACATGATTGCATTGAATGCAGGCGCGGCGATATACACCGCAGGACTTGCCAGCAACTATCCTAATGGCGTCAGCCGAGCACAAAAAATCATCCAAAATGGCGATGCATTACTCAAACTTGAGGCTTTGGCCAACTACACACAGCAATTAGTGGCTCAGGGTTAACTTATAAACACTCATATGGTGCAAACTTTACCACCACTGTCTATAGTCAAAGAAGTCTAAAACGGATACCAGCATGAACACAACTCACTCAGACATACCTTCAGTATTACAGCGTATTGTCGCAACCAAAGTAGAAGAAGTGAAAGCCGCGCGTGAGATGCTTTCTCTTGAGGATTTACAAGCGCAAGTCGCAGCTGATAATAAACCACGCCGAGGCTTTGCTGCCGCTTTACGAGCGGCCAGTACGAACAAAAACAGTGTCGGTATCATTGCGGAAATTAAAAAAGCATCGCCGTCTAAAGGCATCATCAATCATAACTTTGCACCAGCATTATTTGCCCAGCAATATGAGCAAGCTGGTGCCAGTTGTTTATCAGTATTGACCGATCGTGATTATTTTCAAGGTGATGACAGCTACCTTCTTCAAGCGGCTAATGCCGCTAGCCTACCGATATTGCGCAAAGATTTTATGGTAGATGTATACCAAATCTATCAATCTTATCTAATGGGTGCAGACTGCATCCTACTTATCATGGCTTGCCTTGATGACACGCAAGTACACGAGTTGCATGCACTGAGTATCGAGTTAGGTATGGATGTATTGATAGAGATACATACCAAATCTGAGCTTGATCGCGCACTAACATTGCCACGCTCAGCGCACAATATTTATGGCATTAATAATCGCGACTTAAATACTTTTGACGTCGACCTGCAAACCACACTCGATCTAAAAAATATTTTGATCGAAGCATTAGCGGTAGACAACACAACCCTTAAACCGCTTGTCGTTACCGAAAGTGGTATTCATAGTAGTGATGATATTCGTTTGATGTTAAGTCATGATATTCAGCACTTTTTAATCGGTGAGCAGTTTATGAAAACCGATCATCCAGGGCAGGCGTTACAATCCTTACTTGCGGGCGTCGCAGCAGACGAGTAAAGTAACCAAAATAGATTAGACTACGATACGACTCGTAAGCTTATATTAGGGTCTGTTGAACATTCAAATGTGGTGCTGGCAGTCACTATTTTTTAGGCAATATGCAGTGAAATTTTTGACGCCTAGTCATTCTAGGTTAAACAATTTCGCCATATATTGGCAAAAAATAGTACTGCCCTGAAAGGCTGATGCTAAAATCACCCCAAACGTTGTTGCAAACCTAGCTAAGGTCTCGACATTATCGTCGACTTGCGCCTAGTTTGGTGCAATTTTAGCAATCAGCAGCCCTAATATTTGAATGTTCAACAGACCCTAGTATAAAACCAGCGACGATATAGACTATTAAGTCATTCATTCATCAACCAACGATACATTAACTTTTATGTCAAATTCTCTGTTTTCAAAAGAAATGCAAGACCAACTTAAAGAGCTAAAAGGCCAACTAAGCAAAGGGCGTGATACCACGTCACCTGAAGGTGAGGATCAAAAACCAACTGAACCTGTGTCATTACCCACGCAAAAACAAGTCAATAAGACTGTTAAGCAAATGAACAGCGAACATATCGATGATGATAAAGTGCTGTTTATGCAAGCCATGCATGGTGTCGATCAGCTCGAAGATAAAAACGTCCGCTCACCTGCAAACGCAGCAAAAGCGGGCAAACCTGATGCGACCACACTGTCTAAACGTGCGGCTGCTCAAGGTAGTGAAGCCAGTGACTTGGGCGCAGGCTTGTCAGATATGCAAGCACTGCTCAATCCTGTGGCTGCTGAAGCATTTTTATCGTACAAACAGCCAACCTTGCAAAACAAGATCTTTGATCAACTTAAGAAAGGCAAGCTACGTTGGTATGATGCTGTAGATATTCATGGTTGCACGATAGAAGAAGCTCGCGATGCCATGACGCAATTACTGAGTCAAGCGAAGCAGAAAAATGAGACGATGGTAAAAATAGTCCATGGTAAAGGCTCTGAGGCCATTCTAAAAACGTGTGTGAATGGTTGGTTACGTCAATTACCAGAAGTACTAGCTTTCTGCTCTGCCCCGCCTAAAGATGGCGGTAATGGTGCTGTATTAGTATTGCTCAAAAAACCTAAAGCAGATGGCGAATAATTATTATTGTCAGTGAACATAAAATCACGCTAAATAAAAAGGACTGCAAATAGCAGTCCTTTTTTATATAAGTAACTTGTCTATTTCTATAGTAGCAAGCTGTAGGCACAAAGCTATAGTCAAGGCAAAGTAAAGCAATCACAGATCCAAAGAAAATAAAAGAACAGCGTATCTATACAATCTATTTGCCAATCCTTACGTTTTCTTTTCACCCAAGCCCACATCTGCTCGATAGGATTTAGGTCTGGACTATATGGAGGCAGCCATAAAATAGTATGTCCTGCCTCTTCAAGAAGTACTTTGGTATCAAGCCGTTTGTGGAAGGTTGTACTCGAGCACAGCTCTCCCCTTGCGCTCGGGCAAAGCAGTGCTTT
>NZ_JASDDJ010000001.1 GCF_030407455.1 Psychrobacter sp. 5A.1 | reverse complement strand
ACCTATTAATCTAACAAATTGTATTGTAATTTCTTTATATTTTTAATTGGATTAAATTCCAGACACAAAAAAACCTGCTAAGAAGCAGGTTTTGATATTTGGTCTAAGATGTACTATCCGAAAATGGTGGGGCTGGAGAGACTCGAACTCTCACACCTTGCGGCGCCAGAACCTAAATCTGGTGCGTCTACCAATTCCGCCACAGCCCCATTTTCGTTACTCTATCATTATTAGCGTTTAAACTCAAACACAACGTAGATAGTTAACTGATTCGGTAGTGCGTCTCAGTGGTTGGCTATTATATAGAGTTTGAATAGTTTGGCAACCCCTATTTGCAATTATTTTTAATTAATTGACATTTATTTTTGATTTATATTTTAAGTAATTGATATTAATGGATATTTGATTTTACGTCTTAGGCCTTTATTTATTCTTTAGTGGGTACTCTTGGGGGAGAGATGTCTAACTGCTGTATTTTGCGAGTCAGAGTATTGCGCCCCCAACCAAGTAAGCTCGCTGCTTCTATCTTTTTGCCGCCACTATGATTGAGTGCAGCCGTTAATAACACGCGCTCAAACTCAGGTGTTGCGGTTTGCAAAATATCAGTTTCCCCCGTGTTTAGCGATTGTTCCGCCCAATCGGCCAATGCTTGCTGCCAGCTTTGGCTTTTAGGGAGATACGTATTTTGACTGTTTTGATGGTGGCCGTTTTGGTTTTGATTATTGACGGCATCACTGTTTTGTACTGAATGACCTTGAGAGATTTCTTCTGATGAACGGTGTTCTGCATACGTCGCTGCATTAGACGGAATGTTTTCGAGTAGCTCTGGCGGCAGATCTGCTGTCATCACTGTTTCGCCAGTGGCCATCACCGTCAGCCATAAACAGACGTTTTCTAGTTGACGTACATTACCGCGCCAGTCAAATGTCTGCATAATTTGCAATGCGGCAGGATGTAAGTGCTTTGGTGTGGTATTCATTTGCTCTGCGGCGGACTGCATAAAGTAGGTGGCCAATGCAGGAATGTCTTCAGGCCGTGTGCGCAGTGGCGGTAGGGGCAAACGAATGACATTGAGGCGATAAAATAAGTCTTCGCGGAATCGGCCTTGTTTTACTAACGCTTCTAAGTTTTGATGGGTGGCTGCGATGATACGTACATCTACCTTTATCGGCTGCTGACCACCAACACGATAAAACTCGCCATTGGCCAATACTCGTAATAGTCGCGTCTGAGTACTAAAAGGCATGTCACCGATTTCATCTAAGAATAGCGTGCCTCCGTCTGCCTGCTCAAAACGACCTTGCCGCATCGTTGTTGCACCAGTGAACGCGCCTTTTTCATGTCCAAATAGCTCAGACTCGATCAAATCATGTGGTATGGCTGCCATATTGAGCGCAATAAATGGTTGCTGTTTGCGCGGAGAGTGTTGGTGTAAGGCACTGGCAACCAATTCTTTACCTGTTCCAGACTCTCCAGTGATTAAGACGGAAATAGGCGACTGTGCCAGCCTGCCAATAGCACGAAATACCGTTTGCATGGCTGGTGATTGTCCAATAATGCCGCTAGGGTTTCCATTGTCTTCTGTTTCGATTGCACCTTTGTTCTTATTGTCTTTCGTTGTTTTCTTAGCAGCTGCCGTTTTCGGCTTTATCTGAGTCTCAGGAGGTTGATGGGTAGTTATGCTAACATCGGGTTCATTTGAATGGCTAACAGGAGCTGTTTCTATATTGGGCTGATAATTGATGGCTTTATAAATCGTTGCAACCGCATCATCCAAGTCAAAAGGCTTGGGTAGGTATTCAAAAGCTCCTGCCTGATAGCTATTGATAGCAGAGGTGAGGTCTGAATGTGCGGTCATGATGACAATTGGTAGGTCAGGAAAATGTTGGTGTACCCAGTCACTAAAGGACAAGCCATCCATCATGGGCATGCGAATATCGGTCAATATGACGTCTGGTAATTGATCGTCTGACTCTGGCTGTTTTAAAATATCGTTAAGGCGAGTCCAAGCGGCCTGTGCTTGGGTAAAACTGATAACGGTCAATCCAGCATCCTCAAACGTATCGGCCAACACCATGCGTAGGGCGGCATCGTCATCGATTAACCATAGCGTTGCAGGGCGGTCGCTGGGTGCATTATTGACGGTTACGATTGAGGATGAGTGCTCGCTTTTAGGTTGGTGATTGTCACTATATTCAGTCATGTATTGGGCCTAATGAGCAATGATTGGTGGTATATTGAGGATTGAGCATTATGCAATGCAGCTGTTTTTTGCCGTAATATGGCTTAAGTGTCAGTGATGGGCTGAGTAAAGGGTAGGTATAGGGTAAAGCGGGTTTGCTTATCCTCTAGCGCTTCTGTTGAGCTCACATCAATCATACCATGATGATGGCTGATAATATCTTGGACGATGGATAGTCCAAGACCTGTACCTGCCGCACGGCTGGTGACCATCGGAAAAAATATTTGGCCGATGAGGGCGGGATCGATGCCAGAGCCGTTATCGGTAATGGTAATTTGCATCACTTGCTTGTGCTGCTGCCCTACGATTGTATGCTGAAAGGCAACACGCGTTTGAATATGCAATGTTGGTTGATAATCAGAATGGCTATCAGTTTGCAGAGTCGCTTGTTGTGATTCTTGAGTCTCTTGAGGTTCAGAGAATTTATTCTGTTGCAGCGTTTGTTCGAGCTCAGTCATTGACTCACAAGCATTATTGATGAGGTTTAAAAAAACTTGAATCAGCTGATCTTTGTCAGCGCACAACTCTGGCAATGATAAATCATAATCACGCTGGAGACAGACCTGCGGATACTGATTGGTCACTAAGGTTAAAACATGCTCTAGGGGTTCATGAATATTGAGCGTCTGCCAGTTTGGCAGTTGATTGGAACCAAGGAGCTGCCCAATAAGATGCGTTAAACGGTCCGTTTCCGAAATGATAATATCGGTATAATTACGCAGCTTTTGATTCATTTTTTGCAAATCATGTTGCGTATCAGTGCTGGGATTTGGCAAGCTGTTGCCAGCGATAGAGTGGCTATTAGTAGTAGATACGTCACTGAATTTAATAAATTGCCGTTGCAACAGTTGGGCGGCACCGCGAATACCAGCCAGCGGGTTTTTTATTTCGTGTGCGACTGACCGCAGCATATGACGAGCGACCGTGTACTGCTGCTGCTGGCGTTGCTCCTCAGAGATACGGCTTTGACGATCCTTGCCCCACATCTCAATAATAAAATAAGGCTGCTGTTCGTAGATGACAGGCGTGACGCTATAGTCAACGGACAATGATAAATGACCATTTAGCGGTGTTTTTATGATGTGATCATGATCGATGAAAGGCTGTTGGTAGTTTTGCGCTTGATTAAAACGCTCTGTCAAAGAATAGGTTGGCTCATCCAAATGCTCGTTCTCACTGCCAGCATTATTATCGCTGTCAATAGATAGGCTTTCTTTTGATTTTAATTCATCGGGTGCCAATAGTGTCAAGATGGATTGATTAATCAGTCTGCCACTACTAATGGCGAGCAATTGCTCCGCTTGAGCATTTACCCGCGTAATCGACAGCTCGTCATTGACCCATAAAATAGCCGTGAATAAATGCTGAGATATAAATGCTAGGTCAGGGTTTTTTTTGGTGGTGATAAAATCAGCGTTCATTGATAGTGCCCAAAAAAGTTAGATGCTTAATATAATATTTAACCATAAATCAAGACTATAGAGCGGCAAAACTGGTGATTTTTGCAAAAAAAACGTACAATGCGCTCAGCCAATTTATCTCTAGCAAGGTCAGCCATGTCCAAAATTTCTACCGAGTCAGTGAACACGACAATGACAGCATCTCTGTCAGCCGTAAAAGACACTGCCATTGTCTTTAATCCTGCTGCGCCTACCATAGTACAAGAGCAGAATCAGGCAGATACTAGCCAGCCGAATGCTATCAAAGCCAGCCATCATAAAGCCAACCACAATCAAAACCGTAGTGTTGCCCAAAGCAGTGATGTAACGACTGCGAATGCCACTGCCACGATGCCAGTGAGTGCAGCACCCAAGATTGGTTTTGTGTCACTAGGTTGTCCAAAAGCATTGGTGGACAGTGAGCGTATTATCACTGAGCTAAGCCGTGATGGTTATCAAGTCGCCAGCGATTATGAGGGTGCTGATTTGGTCGTGGTAAATACCTGCGGCTTTATTGAATCAGCAGTACAAGAGTCACTCGATGCGATAGGCGAGGCCATTAGCAAAAACGGTAAAGTAATTGTCACTGGTTGCTTGGGCAAAGAAGCGGACAAAATCCGTGAAATGCATCCAGCTGTATTAGCAGTGACGGGCGCACATGCCTATGACGAAGTCATTACGGCAGTTGCTCAGCATGTACCCAAGCCAAATCGTAGCTTGGACGCCAACTATGATCCAAAAATAGATTTGATCAATGAGGCGGGTATCAAATTGACCCCAAGTCATTATGCTTATCTAAAAATATCTGAAGGCTGTAACCACCGTTGTACCTTCTGCATTATCCCAAGCTTGCGTGGTGATTTGGACTCACGTCCGATTGACAGCGTGATGAATGAAGCAATGGCGCTAAAAAAAGCTGGCGTAAAAGAGTTGCTTATTATCTCGCAAGACACCTCAGCTTATGGCCTTGACCTAAAGTATAAGACCAGCTTTTGGAATGGTATGCCGCTCAAGTCGAAATTCTATGACTTATGCCAAGCATTGAACGATTTGGGCATTTGGGTGCGCTTGCATTATGTCTATCCGTATCCACATGTGGACAAAGTTGTTGAATTGATGGGCGAAAAGAAGCTACTGCCTTATCTAGATATTCCGTTTCAGCATGCCAGTCATCGCATCCTAAAAGCGATGAAACGTCCTGCACATAGCGAAAACACCTTGGCTCGTATCAAAGCATGGCGTGAGATTTGTCCTGATATCGTGATTCGTTCGACCTTCGTGGTTGGTTTCCCTGGTGAGACTGAAGAAGATTTTCAGTGCTTGCTTGATTGGCTGGTTGAAGCACGTCTTGATCGTGTGGGCGCATTCACTTATTCAGAAGTAGAAGGCGCGGTTGCCAATGACTTGCCTGATCATGTGCCTGAAGACGTTAAACAATCTCGCTATGAGCGTTTGATGGCGCTGCAACAAGATATCTCAGCGCAAAAACTGCAAGAAAAAGTCGGCAAAACGTTGATGGTACTGGTCGATGAGATCGATAGCGATGAAAATATTGCTATTTGCCGCAGCTATGCTGATGCGCCTGAAATCGATGGTCATGTTTATGTTGATAACATTAATGCTCAAGTCAAAGTGGGGCAGTTTTTAACAGTCACTATCGATGATGCTAGCGAATACGATCTATTTGCCAGTTATCAGGGGTAGATATTCGATAGGATATGCGAGTGAAAATTGCCCAATGGCGGGCAGTTTTTGCTACAATTAGCGCAATTTAGCCTTTTTAACACGCTTAGCTTTAAGTATAGCGTTGTGGGCAAACTCGATTTGTATTTTACCGATAACTTTCTTTATAATTTCATGATAACAAGGTGACCTCATGTCTGACAAAAACCCGCGTTACGCTCGTATCTTGCTGAAACTCTCTGGTGAAGCCTTAGCTGGTAGCAAAGACATGGGTATTGATACCGAAGTGCTCGATAAAATGAGCCTGTCTATCGCTCACTTGCGTGGACTTGGTGTCCAAGTTGGTATCGTAGTCGGTGGTGGCAACTTATATCGCGGTGCTCAATTACAAAAAGAAGGTCTGGTTGGCCGTGTCACTGGTGATCAGATGGGCATGCTGGCGACCGTTATGAACGGGCTTGCGATGCGTGATGCGCTTGAGCGTCGTAATATCAAAACGCGCTTGATGTCAGCGTTGCCGATTGGTGAAGTCACCGAAAGCTATAGCAGCCGTAATGCGATTCGTTATCTCAAAAACGGCGAAGTTTGTATCTTTGTCGCAGGCACGGGCAATCCGTTCTTTACCACTGATACCGCTGCTTGTTTGCGCGGTATCGAGATCGAAGCAGGCTTGATTTTAAAAGCAACCAAAGTCGACGGCGTTTATGACAAAGACCCAAGTCTGCATGCTGATGCGGTCAAGTACGATGGGTTGACCTTTGATGAAGTGTTGGAACAAAAACTTGGCGTCATGGATTTAACCGCCATTGCTTTATGCCGTGAGCATAATGTACCGCTACAAGTGTTTGATATGACCAAACCCAATGCATTATTAAATGTCATCATGGGCGAAAATGAAGGCACTCGCGTTTTTCATTAATTGATAGAGCGCTGATAGCTAATTTCAGTAAATAACGAATAATTAGTACCTAAATAGTTATTAACAATAAAGAATTTGTCGGTAGCGATAAATAAGGACACACAATGATTAAAGAGATTAAGCAAGACGGCGAAGCACGCATGCAGAAAACGTTGGAAGCGCTTGAAAGCACTTTCAGTAAAGTCCGTACGGGTCGGGCGCATCCAGGTATGCTGTCAGGTGTGATGGTCAGTTACTACGGTTCTGATACACCGCTGAACCAAGTAGCAAGTGTGAACGTTGAAGACTCTCGTACATTACTTGTTCAGCCGTTTGACCGTACGATGGTACAAGCGGTAGATAAAGCCATTCGTGAAGCAGATTTGGGTCTAAACCCAATGACAGCTGATGTGATTCGTGTTCCGATGCCAGCGTTGACAGAAGAAACACGTCGCGATATGCAAAAACTTGCGCGTGGCGAAGCAGAAGGCAGCCGCGTCTCTATTCGTAATATTCGCCGTGATATGATGAACGACATCAAAGATTTGGCAAAAGAAAAAGAAATTTCAGAAGATGATGAGCGCCGTGCTAGTGATGATATCCAAAAAATCACTGACAAATATATTGAAACCATCGATGCTCGCTTAAGCAAAAAAGAAACCGACTTGATGGCCGTTTAATATAGGGCGTGTTTAAAGAAACAGCCTAGTTGATTCTTTGTAGTTTAGCAGCCAATACTTTATTGCTATTGGCTGTTTATTATTGTGCCAACTGATCTGCTCAGAGAAATAACCCTCTACGTTTTGTTCGTTTATATTTTGGGCTTTACAAAAAAACCAACGGTTCAATTGTGATAAATTCGTGAATTATATGGATAGTGCTTTTTAATCGCCGTCGTACACGTTACTATTATTTTACCTTAACAATAAGCAAGCTCGCCTATGTCTACTTCAGCCGTTTTGGCTCCCTCGCTACATCCTCGTCATATTGCTATCATTATGGATGGTAACAATCGCTATGGTAAGGCCAATGATTTAGGCCAAGGTCAAGGGCATATGGCTGGCAAAGATGCGCTCGATCCCATCGTTGAGTATTGTGTCGATGCTGGTATCGACGTGCTGACAGTATTTGCATTTTCCAGTGAAAACTGGCAACGTCCGCCGAATGAAGTGGCGCTATTAATGCAGTTACTTGCATCGACGATTCATGACCAAATGCCGCGCATGAGTGAGTATCATATTCGCTTACGTTTTATCGGTGACCGCAGTCAGCTTAGTGATGATTTGCAAGCATTGATGGCAGATGCTGAAGCAAAAACAGCAGCGTTTGATGCTATGACACTGGTGATTGCGATTAGCTATGGCGGACAGTGGGATATCGCTCATGCAGCAAAGCAGCTGGCTAAGCAAGTGCAAGCGGGTGAATTAAAAGCTGACGATATCGATAAAGAAATGCTCGGTGAGCACGTACAACTAGCAGATGCGCCAGCGGTAGATATGCTGATACGAACGGGTGGTGAGTATCGTATTTCTAATTTCTTATTGTGGCAATCTGCCTATGCTGAGCTGTTTTTTACCCCAACACTATGGCCAAATTTTGCAGCAGCAGAGCTGGCTGCAATGGTCACAGAGTTTGCTCAGCGTCAACGCCGCTTTGGCAAAACCAGTGAGCAGATAGTCAACGAGCAGCAATCGCTTTGAAGTAAACCCTTATATTCACACCATAAAAACTGAGCTTTATTGCCTAAACTTTAACATTTAGGTTTTAGGGGATGACTTTTTTGCGTCTTAAAAGGCTGATACGCTTCTATCAGTGGTTAATGCTACTTGCTTATGAAATAATAAACCGCTTTAATTGGTGTCAATTGCTATTAGTGGGCTATTGTAGATTAGCTGCTATAATGCACCTTTTGACCATACGTTATTCATTATTATAAGGCTCAGTAAGTATGTGGCAACGAATTAAGACGGCAATTGTTCTCGTTATTATCGTTGGTATTGCAATGTTTGCGAGCCAAACGCCCATTTTATTCGCACCGCTTTTGGCCATTGGTGTCATCATCGCTGCTCACGAATGGGCCAAGCTGATGCCAAAATGGCGCCAGCCTGCTGTATTTGTACTATTGGTATTGATTATAACCGTTCTATCACTGATGTTTAAGGTCACGTGGCTGTTCTGGTGGGTGGCCTCACTAGCAATATGGCTCATGGCATTGTCTTGGGTTCGAGTGTTTCCGACACAGACGAAATGGTATGGCAATCAACTGGCGATGATGGGTGTTGTTATTTTGACGGCATCGATTACGGCTATGTTTTATCTCTGGCAATTATCTGCGTGGTGGCTGCTCTATGTATTTTTACTAGTGTGGTGTGCAGATAGTGGCGCTTACTTTGTGGGGCGTAAGCTTGGCCGCCGAAAAATGGCACCAAATGTCTCACCTAATAAGAGCATGGAAGGGTTGGCTGGTGGCCTCGTGACAGGGCTGCTAGTTGTGGGTGCTATCAGTGTCTTTAAGCTACAGTTGACGGGAGTCCCGTTGATTGCCTTTGTCGCACTATCAGCGCTGACCATTCTTGCTTCTGTACTTGGGGATTTGTTTGAGTCGATGCTCAAACGCCGTGCTGATGTGAAAGATTCAGGGACTATTTTGCCAGGCCATGGTGGTATCTTGGATCGTATCGATTCGCTATTGTCTGCCACCCCGATATTTGCACTGGGTTTTTGGGCGCTACAACAGCTTGGTTTAATAGTGGTTTGACCATAATATGGTTCGCGCGGTTGATGCTGTAGCGGCCTTATCGTGGACAGACAATATTCTCTTTTTTATTTTTTAAGTATCATGGGCATTGATGGTTATGACGCAACGCATCGCCGTACTAGGCGCGACAGGCTCGATTGGCGATAGCACGCTAGCAATATTGGCGGCGCAACCGCATACTTACGAAGTCTACGCTTTGTCAGGCTATCACCGTTTGGATAAGTTGTTTACGCTTTGTCAGCAGTTTTTGCCCAAGCGCGTTAGCGTGCCGATGACAGCAGTGGATGATTTTGCTAAACGACTCTGTGCGGTAGGTCTTGATATCGATGTCGTCGGTGGCGACGCAGGACTGGTCGATATTGCCACTGACTCGCAGACGGATACTGTCGTAGCAGCGATCGTAGGTGCAGCTGGTCTGCCGTCTACTTTGGCTGCAGCACGCGCAGGCAAGCGTATTTTACTTGCCAACAAAGAAGCACTGGTGATGGCAGGGCAGATCATGATTGACGCGGTAAAAACGCATCATGCGACCTTGCTGCCTCTTGACTCTGAGCACAATGCTATTTTTCAGTGTTTACCCCTCGCTATTCAGCAAGACAATACTCAAATTCACCAACCAAATCATGGTGTCCGCAAACTGTGGCTAACCGCCTCTGGTGGGCCATTTTTGCAACAATCCTTTGATCAGATGCAACAAGCAAGCGTCGCCGAAGCAGTCAAACATCCAAACTGGTCAATGGGTCAAAAGATATCTGTCGACTCTGCAACGATGATGAATAAGGGGCTTGAACTAATAGAAGCTTGCCATTTATTTGATTTGCCTGAAGATAAGATAAACGTGGTCATTCATCCGCAAAGTATCATTCACTCGATGGTAGAATATAGCGATGGCAGCTTTTTGGCACAGCTGGGCAGTCCAGATATGAAAACCCCAATTGCCCATGCGCTCAGTTACCCCGATCGAATTGAAAGCGGTTCGCAGCCATTAGATTTATACGCACTCAGTGGCTTGGAATTTATTGAACCTGATTTGCAAAAATTTGCGTGTTTGCGCCTTGCTCGTCAAGCGATGCAAGCAGGTACGCAAGCGACTATTGTACTCAATGCTGCTAACGAAATAGCAGTGGCTGCGTTTCTTAATGGGCAAATTCGCTTGACTGATATTGCTGATATTAATGAGCAAGCCTTAAATGACATACAGATGCCACCATTAAGTGATACTGCTGACATCGAAGATATATTGGCAATTGACAAGATTGCACGTCATCTTACTGACAAGCTGGTGGCAAGGTTGGCATAATCGTAGTGAGTATCACTCAGGGCGTGTTATCAATGTGCTCACTGATGACACGGCCTAGTGAAGATGTGACTGAAAAATGCTGAAAAATCATACTGAGAAAAGATCATGACGTTTTTATTAACGCTGTTGGCGGCAATATTTGTCTTAGGTCCGCTCATTGCTTTACATGAGTGGGGACATTACATTGTGGCACGGCTTTGCGGTGTCAAAGTGCTCACGTATTCTATTGGTTTTGGCCCCAAATTATTTGGCTGGACCAGCAAAAAAAGCGGCATTGATTATCGTATCTCAGCGTTACCGCTTGGCGGCTATGTCAAAATGCTGGATGAGCGTGAAGGCGAAGTAGCGGAAGATGAACAGCATCTAGCGTTTAATCGTCAGCATCCGCTAAAGAAGATAGCGATTGCCGCAGCTGGCCCTCTCATGAATTTTGTGATTGCTATTGCACTATTTTGGGTATTGTTTATGACCCCATCTGAGCAATTGGCCACCAAGATTGGTCAAGTATTACCAGATACGCCTGCTGCGATGGCACAACTACCAGTCGGTGATAAAGTTGTCGCGATTGATGGTCATGACGTACAAACATGGGAAGGCATCAATTATCGCCTCGCTGGACGTATGGGTGAGACAGACAATGTGAGTATCACGCTACAGTCGGATGCCCAAACCAATCAGGCGATCAAAACATATCAAGCACCCGTTACCCAGTTTATGCAAGGCGATGCGCAAGGCAAAGATGCATTGACCAGCTTTGGCATGTTACCGTGGCAGCCACATATTAGGCCAATTGTGGGTGATTTGGCTGCTGATGGCGCTGCTAGCCGTCAAGGATTAAAAGTTGGCGATCGTATTACGGCTATCAATGACGACGCTATTGAAGACTGGATCAGTGCCACGCGTATCATCCGTGATAATCCTGAAACGCTACTGAATTTTACCGTGTTGCGTGAGGATAAGCCTGTACAGCTTCAGATCATGCCACAAGGTAAAAAAGACAATTTGGGTAACGATTATGGACAAATTGGTGCGATGGTGGCCCAGTCTGAAATTGTTATTCCTGATGATTACAAAACAACGGTCGTCTATGGCCCTAGTGAGTCATTGATCAAATCATTTGAGAAAACTGAGCAGCTTGCAATCATGACAGTCAGTTCAATGGGAAAAATGCTGTCAGGTATGATTGGTTTAGATAACCTGTCAGGGCCAATTACGATCGCTAAAGTCGCCAAACAGAGCTTTGATATCAGTTGGCAAATGGTATTATCAACCGCCGCTTTGATCAGTTTGAGTCTGGCCGTTCTAAATCTTTTGCCCATCCCCGTATTGGACGGTGGTCATATCGTTTATCATTTTATCGAGCTGATCCGTGGTAAGCCGTTGTCCGAAGGGGTACAGATGGTCGGTCTAAATATTGGTTTACTCTTGCTGGCAGGTTTCATGGTGTTAGCAATTGGTAATGATATTAGTAGGCTGTTTTGATTGATTAATAGATAATATAGCTGATAAAGCAAGATGTACTAATGGTTTTACGCCTACTGCAGGCTGATTATTGCTATCATAAGCTCGCTACTTTGTATCGTAGCCTCTGTACTAATCGTAATTTTTAGTTTATTTTGTGATGCAATTTATATAAAGTGTTCTGAGTTACCTGTGCATAGGTTTATAACTTCATGTGAAATGGGTTAGACAATACATGCTTTTTAACTTAACTTAAGCAATTTTTTTATTGACGGATAGTGTTTATGCGTACGCCTTTATTTATGAGCGCGGCTGGGTTGCCGTTAGTTGTAGCGATGATGAGTATGCCGGTACAGGCTGCAGAATTTGTAGTGACGGACATCGGTTTTAACGGTCTGCAACGCCTAACCCCTGATAGCCTCTATCCGGTCTTACCTATTACGGTAGGTGATACGGTGAATGATAGTCGCTTAGCTGCCAGCATCAAGGCGCTATATGCCACTGAGAATTTTGCTGATATTCAAAGCCGTGTCGAAGGTGGCAATCTAAGATTTGACGTTGTAGAACGTCCAACCATCGCTGAGGTCAACTTTGAAGGCAACAAGCTCATTCCAAAAGAAGGGCTTGAGCAAGGGCTTGGCAATGCTGGTCTGTCGGTCGGTGACGTGTTGAAACAAGCCACGTTACAGGGCGTTGCCAATGAGCTACAACAACAATATATCAGCCAAGGCTATTACAACAGTAATATCGAAGTCGAGCAAACCCTACTTGATGGGAATCGTGTCAAGCTTGATGTGAGCTTTGTCGAAGGCAAGCCTGCCAAAGTGGTCGATATCAATATCATTGGTAATAAACACTTTAGTAATGAAGACATTAAAGATGTCTTTGCAGTAAAAGAATCTTCATGGACGCGCCTGCTATCTAAATCTGATCGATACGCTCAAGAAAAACTGGCCGCCAGTCTAGAAAACTTAAAAGCACTGTATCAAAATGATGGCTATATACGTTTTGCAGTAGATAATGCTGTGCTCAATATCAGTGAAGATAAGCGCAGTGTGTTTATTGAAGTTAGTCTGAGCGAAGGCGAACAATATCAGTTTGGTGAAGTGAACTTCTTAGGCAAGCCGACTTTTGATAATGATGAATTAAAAGAATTGGTCACCTTTGCGCCCAATGAAAAATATTCGCAAGCCAAGTTGGATGCAACCACTGCCGCGCTAAAGAGCCGTTATGGTAATGAAGGTTATTATTTAGCGCAAATCAGACCAGTACCGCGTATCAATGATGATACCAAAATGGTCGATGTTGATTACTATATCGATCCAGCACGTCCTATTTATGTTCGCCGTATTAACTTTACTGGCAACTTAAAAACGCAAGATGAAGTACTGAGACGTGAAATGCGTCAATTAGAGGGTACACTTGCATCTAGTGAAAAAATCCAGCTATCACGTACACGTCTGATGCGTACTGGTTTTTTTAAAGCCGTTAACGTTGATGTAAAGCCAGTACCAAACCAGCCAGATCAAGTGGATGTTCATTATACCGTCGAAGAGCAGCCTTCTGGTAGTTCAACGATTGCAGCAGGTTACTCACAGAGTGGCGGTGTAACTTTCCAGTTGGACTTGACCCAAAACAACTTTATGGGTACAGGTAATCGCGTCAAAGCAGCACTGTCACGTTCAGAGACACGTGACTCTTATAGCTTGGGGTATACCGATCCCTATTTTACTGAGAATGGTGTTTCTCAAGGTATTAGTGCTTATTATCGTGAAACGAAATATGATGACAGAAACGTCAGCAATTATGTCACCGATGCCTACGGTGCGACACTGAACTATAGCTACCCTGTCGACGAAACCAAGCGCGTTAGTGCTGGTCTAAACGTTGATAAAACGTCAGTACGTGGTGGTCGTTTCCTTGGCATATCAAATGCTCAAGAAATCATCGATGATGGCGGTACAGTTGAAGACTTTACTGGAGAATTTGAAGGCCGTACAGGCTTCAAAAATGACTATCAGTCTTATAACTTATTGTTTGGCTGGGATTACAGTACTCTCGACCGCCCAGTATTTCCAACTAAAGGTATGAGCCATACAGTTGATGCAACCATTGGTCTTGGTGATGCCAATTATCAGAAACTTGTTTATCGCGGCAATGTATATTATCCACTCTATAAAGACTGGATAGCACGTGGTTATACCAAGCTTGGCTATGGTAATGACTTACCATTCTATGAAAACTTCTATGCTGGTGGTTACGGCTCAGTACGTGGCTATGAATCTTCCACACTAGGGCCCAAATCAGAAAGTTACTATAATGCTATTAATGGTAATACTCAGAATTTGGATGAAGATGTTGGTGGTAATGCACTAGTCAGCTTCGGTAGTGAGCTTATTTTGCCAATGCCATTCAAAGGTGACTGGGCAGATCAAGTACGTCCAGTATTATTTGCCGAAGGTGGTCAGGTATTTGATACTTCTAATAAAGAGGATCGTACTTTTATCAATCCTAGCAATGGGACCGATACAGGTGTGCCACTATTGACTCAAGACAATGACTTCCGCTTTAGTGCGGGTGCGGGTGTGACTTGGTATACGCCAATTGGCCCAATCTCGCTCAGCTATGCTGTACCGTTCGGTGATAAAGAAGGTGATGAAACTGAAAAAGTCCAATTCCAGATTGGTAACACATTCTAAATCAGCAACACCACTCGAATTTATTTGAGCAACTTTAAATGTTGATACAAATAAATTGAGACATCATGAGAGCTTAGTAGGTCGTCAAAACGCATTGTTATTTTGACGACCGTTTCATTTATAACCCTACTTTATTAATAGTCATTATGATAACGATTGAGCAACTTATCACTCGAATTGAGCAGCGTCAGCCTATTGTCAATAAGGCTGAGATGAATACTGAGCAATTGTGCCAGCCATTCAGCAGCGTCGGTAGTTTGACGACGGCCAATCATCAGCAGTTAAGCTTTTTGGCAGATCCTCATTATATCTCTAGTTTGGCCAATAGTCAGGCAGGTGCAGTGTTGGTGACGGCCGCATATCGTGACCAAGTGCCTGCATCATCGATCGCACTAGTCGTCGCAAATCCATATTTGGCTTATGCCAGTGCGAGTCAAATATTCGCCCGTCAATCCTTGGCTAATGGGATTCATCCTAGCGCTGTGATCGCGGATAGTGCTGTGATTGGTGAGCAAGTCAATATTGGTCCTTTTTGTATGATTGGTGACAATGTACAAATAGGCGCACGCAGCTCACTCGCGGCTCATGTGGTGATTGAAGCCAATACTGATATTGGTACGGATTGTGTTATTAAGTCACAAGTGGTCATTGGGCATGATTGCGCGATTGGCAATCATGTGAGATTACATGCGGGCGTGAGCATTGGTTCTGAAGGGTTCGGTTTTGCGCCGACCAAAGACCCTAGTGACACAGGTTGGGAGCGCATCGCTCAGTTAGGCCGTGTGATTATTGGTGATCATGTACGTGTTGGTAGCCAGACCTGCATTGATAGAGGTGCCATCGACGACACGGTGATTGGTAATCACGTGATCATTGATAACTTAGTACAAGTTGCCCACAATGTACGTATCGGTGACGGCACAGCAATTGCTGCCCAAACTGCTATTGCGGGTAGCACTACGATAGGTAAGCGCTGTATAATAGGCGGTGCTGTTGGTATCACAGGTCATATCGAAATTACAGACGATGTCGTTTTATCTGGCATGACAATGGTCACCAAATCCATTAAAATCGCAGGTTCCTATTCATCTGGCACCGCCGCGATGCCGACTGCCAATTGGCGACGTGCTGCTGTACGTTTTCGTCAGCTTGGTCGTAACTAGGGCGTGTCCTCAATTCAATCGATAGTCATCTAAATGGGTTAAAAATGGCTAAATCTTGCCAAACGGCGTCAAATAGCTGACTAATATCTCGATATTATCTGCGCTATTTTCCTTGTTTGACTGCGATTTATCTCATTTTTATCACCATTTTTAAAATGAGGACACGCCCTAATGCAAACACAAACAAATAACAGATATTTAAAACACAGCAAGGAAGCGTCATTATGAGCAGTAACAATATAGATATCCCGACTGATGAAGACGTCAAAAGCTTGGCGGAACAAGGTCTCACGCTACCATTGACGTATCATACTATTAAGCATTATTTACCGCATCGCTATCCTTTTATGCTGGTAGATCGGATTGTTGCTTGCACACCTGGTGAATGTATTACTGGTATCAAAAACGTGACTATCAATGAAGAATTCTTCAGTGGTCACTTTCCTGATGAGCCAATTATGCCAGGCGTATTGATGGTGGAATCAATGGCCCAAGTTTCAGGAATTCTCGGTTTTATTAGTGCAGGTCTGACCGCAGAAGATGGTTATCTATATCTGTTTGCAGGTGTGGATAAAGTGCGTTTTAAACGTCGCGTGATTCCTGGTGATCAGCTTATTATTCGTGCAAAAACTGTGATGCAAAGGCATGGTATTTACAAGTTTGATTGCACCGTTCATGTCGAAGATGAGCTTGCTGCTAGTGCTCAAATTATGATTGCACGTCAAGAGCAACAAAAAATTAATGACACTAAATGACACTAAGAGTGCTTAAATTAGTAGTAAGGTAAAATGTATAAAGAGCGATGTCAAAATCGAACACGCCCTAGTCATCAGTCACATTTAAGTGTAACCACGCAACGGGTATTAGCGTCATTAGCAAAGCTAAAATAGCGATACTTTTTTATTATTTACTCGCATCAAATGATACAAGGGCCCATCTTATGAGTCAGATTCATCCTACAGCACTCATCTCATCGTCCGCACAGATTGATGAGACTGCCATCATCGGGCCTTATTGTATTGTGGGTGACGAGGTATCAATTGGTGCACATACGGTTTTGCATAGACATGTGGTCGTGACTAAGTTGACTCGTATTGGACAATACAATGAGTTTTATCAGTTTTCGAGTATTGGTGAAGATCCGCAGGACTTGAAGTATGCAGGTGAGCGTACTTGGCTGGAAATCGGTGACCATAATACTATTCGTGAGGCTTGTAGCTTACATCGTGGTACGGCTCAAGATGGTGAGTTGACTAAAATCGGTAGCCATAATTTGTTAATGGTCAATACTCACGTAGCGCATGACTGTGTGATTGGGGATCATAATGTACTGGCCAATAATGTTGGCGTTGCAGGGCATGTAACCATTGGTGATCACACCATTATCGGTGGTAATTCAGGCATTCATCAGTTTTGTACGGTAGATGACTATAGTTTGATCGGTGGGGCAAGTCTCATTTTAAAAGATGTGGCGGCTTTTACGATGGTATCTGGCAATCCAGCAAAGACTCATGGGCTCAACGTCGAAGGAATGCGTCGTAAAGGATGGTCGAGAGAAACCATTGATGTGTTGCGTCAAGCGTATCGTATGATTTTTAGATCTGGCTTAACGACAGTGCAAGCGCTTGAGGGATTAAATAGCGAGCTATTACCAAAAGAGCCAAAAATCCAATTGCTTATTGACTCTTTACAAAAGAGCCGTCGCGGTGTGGTGCGCTAAAGATGGGATGGTTTTTTTCTGAAAACCATTGATAGCATTACGGTTTTAATTGTCTAAACGCTTGTCAGTTATAGATAAAATTCTTACGAGCCATAACCAATTGTTATGGCTTTTTATATTTATGAGTGCTTGACTTTTTTGGTCGCTTAGCAGAAACTGAGCGTTTATGGTATTGTAAACAATTCTTTCTTAATGTTGCTGGGCGCTTCAAATCGAGGCGTTTACTAAAGAGTCTCATGGTAAAACTGACTTTTTATGTTGATCAAGGAAGATTATCAGCAACATTAATTGAAGCACGAGGATGGATAAGATGGCTATCAATAAACAAGAACATGCACAGTGGAGCTCAAGTTTTGGCTTCGTGTTGGCAGCAGTAGGATCAGCAGTTGGTTTAGGAAATATATGGAAATTCCCATATATGGTTGGTGAAAGCGGTGGTTCAGCATTCGTCATCGCTTATTTATTCTGTATCGCGCTGGTCGGTTTTCCGATATTGGTTGCTGAGTGGCTGATTGGTCGCCGTGGTCAAAAGAACCCAGTCAATACGTTCGCAGATGTCGCAGCCAGCGAAGGTAAGTCACGTAGTTGGGGTATCATTGGTGCTTCAGGTATCTTAGGTGGCTTCCTGATTCTATCGTTCTATAGTGTCATCGGTGGTTGGGCGCTTAACTATATTACTAAAGTCGCTTCAGGCAGCTTTGCAGGTCAAGATAGTGATTCTGTCGCTGCAACCTTTGATGCCATGCTCGCGTCAGCAGGTACATTGACGATCTGGCACACGGTCTTTATGATTTTGACAGCAATCATCGTTGGTATCGGTGTGACCAGTGGTATCGAAAAAACAGCCAAAGTTTTGATGCCATTATTGGGTGTGATTCTTTTCGTTATCGTTGGTTATAACGTCATGAATGGCGGATTTGGTGAGGCAGTGGCTTACTTGTTCACACCAGATCTTAGCAAATTGACTTCTGATGTTATGCTGGCGGCACTAGGTCATGCTTTCTTCACGCTATCAATTGGTATGGGTATCATGGTTGCCTATGGTTCATACTTGGGTCGTGAAGTGAACCTACTCAAAACAGCACGTACGGTTGTTATTTTGGACACGGTTATTGCGTTGGCCGCTGGCCTAGCGATTTTCCCAATCATCTTTAGCAATGGTCTAGATCCTGCGTCAGGCCCTGGTCTTATCTTTGTGAGCTTGCCGATTGCTTTCGGTAGCATGGGTGCCGGTACGATTATTGGTACGTTGTTCTTCTTACTCATTACTTTTGCCGCTATTACCTCGTCTATCTCATTGCTAGAGCCTACCGTTGAGCTATTAGAAGAGCGTACTCCGATGAGTCGTACGGTAGCGACTATCGTTGCGAGTACTGTCATTTGGTTACTAGGTATCGCCGCATTGTTATCGTTCAACTTATGGTCTGACTTTACGATCATGGGTAATGGTATCTTTGATGTACTGGATAAAATCACCAGTAAGTTCATTCTACCTTTGACTGGTCTTGCCGCGATTGTCTTCCTTGCTTGGAAAATGGATCAAAACAGTATCCAGCAAGAGCTTGGCTTATCTAATGGCGCATGGAAGATTTGGCAAATCGTGGCGAAGTTTGTTGCACCGATTGCCGTTGTTGTGGTATTTGTTACTTCATTGATGGGTTAGTATCCATCATCATTGAATGATTTAGATGTCTGAATCATTCAATGATAAAAGTAGTACACACTAAAAAGGGCCTAAGATTATTCTTAAGCCCTTTTTAGTGTGTCTTGCTAAAGATTAAAAAAGATTAGCGTAAGTTTAGTTCAGGAACCGTTTGACCACGTTTGGTATAGAACTCGATGACAAACTCATCAAATGTGTCTTGTTCAATAGCGTCTCTGATACCCTGCATCAAACGTTGGTAATAGCGCAAGTTATGAATGGTCGCTAGCTGAGCGCCTAGCATCTCTTTGCACTTATTCAGGTGGTATAGATAAGCGCGGCTAAAGTTTTGACAAGTATAGCAATCGCATTCAGGGTCTAATGGGCCTTCATCGTTACGATACTGGCTATTACGGATACGTACCACCCCAGCATTGTCTGTATCGCCTGTCACGAAGTAATGACCGTTACGCGCGTTGCGAGTTGGCATGACGCAATCAAACATGTCTACACCGCGGCGTACCGCTTCTACGATGTCTTCAGGCTTACCAACGCCCATCAAGTAGCGTGGCTTATCTGCTGGCATGGCATTTGGCATATAATCCAAAACATCCATCATCTCGTCTTTCGGCTCACCGACAGACAGACCACCGATGGCATAACCGTCAAAGCCGATGTTTAGTAGGCCTTCGAGTGACTGCTGACGCAAATCGGCATACATACTGCCTTGGATAATGCCAAATAGGGCATTGGTGCTCCCCAGTTTTTTGTGCTCATCAACACAGCGCTGTCCCCAACGTAGAGAGAGCTCTAACGACTTTTTTGCTTCATCGTGAGTTGCTGGATAAGGCGTACATTCATCGAACTGCATGACGATGTCTGAATTTAAGCTGTACTGAATTTGCATGGATTTTTCTGGAGAGAGAAATACCTTAGCACCATCGATAGGCGATTTAAAATTGACACCTTCTTCGGTGATTTTACGCATGGCGCCAAGGCTAAATACTTGGAATCCGCCTGAATCAGTCAGAATGGGCTTGTCCCAATGCATGAACTTATGCAAGCCACCAAACTTATCAATGACCTCAGTGCCTGGGCGTAACCATAAATGAAAGGTATTGCCTAAAACGATATCAGCACCGATGGCTTCGATATCACGTGGCAGCATGCCTTTGACCGTACCATAAGTACCAACTGGCATAAAAGCAGGCGTTTGCACGTCGCCATGATTGAGATGAACTGTACCACGGCGTGCACGCGTTTCACCGCTGGCCGTTTTATGTAAGACAAATTGCATATGATAACCGCTATTTAAGCTATGAAAATGGCACTAATTATAGCATTGTTAGCGTTTTTTTTGGACATAGATATTTAATGTCATTGAGATGCGGTCAACACGCCCTAATGTCACTTTGCCATAACTAAAAAACACAGACAGTACCTCAAAAGATACAGACAGCGCTGATGGTCAGTTGGTAAAGTAGAAGTCATACAGGTGAGATAAGACTCACCAGCCATGATTTGAGAGATTGGAGACATACTATGAAAAAGGCAGTCTACTTATTATTAAGTGGTTCATTATTGATATCAGGAGGGGCTATGGCTACCGAAGAACCAGATTATACTGTGTTGTCGCAAGTGGATGACTTTGAGCTGCGTCGTTATGATGAGCAACTAGTAGCGCAAACGTGGGTAAGTGGTGACCAAGATTCGGCCAGTCGTGAAGGGTTTAAGGTTTTAGCGGACTATATTTTTGGTAATAACACAGCATCCAGTGGAGGCAGTAGTAAAATTAGTATGACAGCGCCTGTCACGATGCAAGCTGATAGCAAAGAAAGTGGGAATGAGTCACAGAAAATTGCCATGACGGCACCAGTGAGCATGCAGCAGGATAATGGCAAATGGCGCGTGCAGTTCACTATGCCTAGTCAATACACTATGCAAACGTTACCTAAGCCGAACAACCCAAATGTTGAGATTATAGAAGTGCCTGCACAGACTTATGGTGTGATTAAGTTCTCTTGGTTAGCAGGAGAAGAAAAAGTAGCGACGAAAACCGAAGCGTTGCAAACATGGATGCAAAACCAGAATCTGACACCTACAGGCGAGCCTGAATTGGCACGTTATAATCCACCTTGGACATTACCATTTATGCGTCGCAATGAGGTAATGATTGCGTATCAACCTAAATAACAATGAACTCATAAAAAAAGACAGCAATTGCTGTCTTTTTTGTACTTCATTTAAGGTATCTGAGTTAGACGTTTTGCTCACGGATGATATTGAGCATGCGGCGTAGTGGTTCAGCGGCACCCCATAATAGCTGATCACCAACGGTAAAGGCACCTAGATATTCAGGGCCCATATTGAGCTTGCGCAAGCGACCTAGCGCAACGGTTAATGTGCCAGTCACTGCCACTGGGGTTAGACGATTCATAGTCGCTTCTTTGTCATCTTCGACCAAGTCCAACCACTCATTACCACTGTTTTTGAGTGCAGCTTCGATTTCTTCTAATGGAATGTCTTTTTTGAGCTTAATGGTTAAGCCTTGCGCATGGCAGCGCATGGCACCAACGCGCACACACATACCGTCGATAGGAATCGTACTGGCGGCGTCATTACCAAGGATTTTATTGGTTTCAACACCACCTTTCCATTCTTCTTTTGACTGTTTGTTCTCTAGTTGAACATCAATATAGGGAATTAAGCTACCAGCGAGTGGCACACCAAAGTATTGCTTTGGAAAATCATCCGAGCGCTGGGTCTGAGCGATTTTTTTGTCAATCTCAAGAATGGCACTAGCAGGGTCAGCCAGCTCGTCTTGGACAGCGTCACGTAGCACACCCATACCATTGATGAGCTCGCGCATATTATTTGCACCAGAGCCACTAGCGGCTTGATAAGTCATGGCACTGACCCATTCAACCCAGCCTTTGTTAAACAGCTCGCCGATAGCCATTAGCATCAAGGAGACGGTACAGTTGCCACCGATAAAATCTTTTTTGCCATTGGCTAGGGCACTATCAATCACGCTGCGGTTGACAGGATCAAGAATGATGATGCTGTCATCCTCCATTCGTAATGAACTTGCCGCATCAATCCAATAGCCGTTCCAACCACTATCACGTAATGGTTGATGGACTTTTGACGTATAGTCACCACCTTGGCAAGTAATAACGACATCACAAGCAGCAAGTGCTTCAATATCATGAGCGTCTTTTAGTTGGCTGGTTTCAATACCCTCAAATGTTGGCGCATCACCACCAGCATTACTGGTTGAAAAAAACACGGGTGTGATACCATTAAAGTCATTTTCTTCCTGCATACGTTGTATCAATACTGACCCAACCATACCGCGCCAGCCTACCAAGCCTACTGTTAAATCACTCATGAAATTCAATCCTATTTACAATTATTTGTTGCACCGTTAACCAATAACAATGCCGTGAATAGTACTAAAAAGCAAGGCGTTTTGGCTATTATTTGGTCGTTTTTTATACACTATTAACTATGCCCTCCATAACTTTAAGTTATTACTATTGGAGAAATGCTTAGATGTCTGATGACTCTAAGCATGTGTGTTTCTTAATAAAGTACTCATTATGTTGCGTGAGCTAATATTGTAACGTTTTATGGTAGTTGTCGCATAATCGATACTCACCAGTAGGCGAGTATCTTTTGAAATGCTAAAGTAAGTCACAAGCTTTGTGTTTTTGAATAAATCCTTTTGTCATTAGGGTGTGTTAAACACTCACAATTAGTCTCTGTCAGTACCATGGTCGCATATCAGACACGACTTAAACGAATAATCATTGAATGTCTATCATCATGAGCCTCATTAATATTTCAATCAACGGTTAGTAGCTACTATGGATCTCTCACTATTATATTACGCCTTACAGTGGCTAGCAGGATTCATTGCATTTGTAACAGTCTGGGGCTGGTTACCTCTCGATAATTGGTGGGTACGCGGCGTTGAGTTTCCACGTATTCAAATAATGGTGCTTGGCATCATTGCTTGGGTCGGCATGATAGTATTTTTCTCAGAGTGGGAGTTAGGGCAGTGGATATTGTTTGCTGTACTGAGCGGTACGTTAGCATTTCAGCTGAGAATGATATTGCCGTATACCAAGCTATGGAAAAAGGAAGTTCAAAAAGCAAAAGATAAACCAGAAGGGCAAACGCATCAATTAAAAATAATGGTTTCAAATGTACTGACACCCAATGATGAAACGCAGAAACTGGTCGATTTAGTCGAGCAAAGACAGCCTGATATCTTGATTACGTTAGAAAGCGATAAAAAATGGGAAAGGGCATTACATCAAATCGAATCTGATTATCCTTATACCGTAAAAGTGCCTCTCGATAATCTATATGGTATGCACCTATATTCTAAGCTTGAGCTTATAGAACCTGAAATTAAGTATTTGATGATCGATGATATACCTTCTATACATACTCAGTTGCGCTTGCAAGGCGGTCGAGTCATTTGGCTGTATTGTTTGCATCCTATGCCTCCTAGCCCAACTGAGGCCGATAAATCAACGACCCGTGATGCCGAGCTATTAATGGTTGGTAAACATATAAAGGAAAATGATCAAACGGCGATACTGGCAGGTGATCTCAATGATGTGGCATGGTCAAAAACAACCCGCCGTTTTCAGCGTATTTCTGGACTGCTAGATCCTCGTATTGGCCGACATTTTATTAATACCTTTCATGTTAAATACCCTTTTTTGCGTTGGGCACTGGATCATATCTTCCATAGTGCTTGTTTTACGGTGGTTGATATCCAGCGTATGCCGTCCATAGGATCTGATCATTTTCCTGTGATGACTACCTTGCAATATGAGCCAGAAGAGACAAGCAAGCAAGAAGGTAATGGGCCTACTGCCCAAGCAAAAGACATTCAAGAGACAGAGCATAAAATCGAGGAAGGCAAAAAAGAAGGCGAAAAAGTGTCAGAGGCACATAGAAAAGAGTAGCGCATTTTTGGTTGATAAGCGATAAGGTTACGGGCTGAAATGTATGGTTATGACGTAAGCATATGCTTACATCAAATAAGGTTTTTAGCTGCTATCGGCACCAAATTCATTGGCCTATAATACAGCCATCAACACAAGGATACGCAAGGATGTAGTGTTGAGACGGTATCAATACAAGCACAGGTCAGCCCGCTGTCTTATACGATACTGTTAATGACTTAGGATGAGTCAACACGGAAGAAAGATAATAACAATAATATGAAGTATTGAAGCCCTGAACCAATCGCCCTAGGTTCGGGGCTTTTCTTTGTGTGTGATTTGCATGAGCTTACAAACGTAATCAAGTTTTTCAATGTTTGGTTACCTCTAGAGTTCAATGTCTAAATGTTTCAACACACCCTATTGATTGCCCCAATAAAAGAAGGGTATATGCCAATGCATATACCCTTCTTTTATTCTAATTTGTCAAATATTTTCGCGAATATCAATATTAACACTCATGTTATTAGCTCATGGTGAGGCATTAGCCAAGTACTTGAATATAAGCACCTGCACGTAGCTCTTGTAACCAGTCTTCTTTGGCTTGAGGTGCTAGGCGTTGGTACAATGCTTGACGCGCCATATTACGGCGGTATTGATCACTGATATCTTGCTGACGCTTACCGTCAACCTTTAAGATATGCCAACCAAACTGTGTCTTAAATGGTGCAGAGTAGTCACCGACCGCTGTGTTTTTCATCGTGGCTTCAAATGGACCAACCATATCTTCTTCACTGACCCAATCAAGATCACCACCGCGCCCTGCTGAGCCTGGATCGTCTGAATAAGTCGATGCCAGACCAGCAAAGTCAGCACCGCCACGTAGTTGCTCGTATAGGTCGTTGATTTTTTGTTCAGCCAGCGCATCAGTTTGTAAGTCATCGACTTTTACTAAGATATGGCGAGCACGCCACTGTGGTATAAGCATCGTGTTGCTGGATTTTTTATCAGCAAGCTTAATGATATCAATACCTTCAGGCGTCAACACAGGGTCACTCACTGCCCCGACGTCTAGCTTGGTAATCTGACTCGACAATTCTGTAGGCAAGGAAGCTGCTTTATGAAAGCCCATGTCTCCGCCTTGTAGCGGGAGAGGATAGCTACCTTGGCTAGCAGTAACGGCTTCAGCGACATTGACGTTTGGTGCAAGCAAGCGCGTACGTAGTGCCTGTGCAACTGTTAATGCCTCTTCACGCTGAGCGGCTGACAGACGGCTATAGTCATCTATATAAGGAACCCGTACATGAATGGTTTGATATTCGTTTTGATTCAGGCGTTTGGCTTCAGGTGATGCCAAAAACGCATCAATATCTTGCTCGCTGATACGTACTCGGCGAGTGATTTGGCGTTGTTGTAACGATTGAATGGCAGCTTCTTCAATCAACTGAGCACGTAGCGTCGCGTAACTACCAGGTCGTGCTGCATCTAAACGTTGCTGCAATGCTGAGATGCTATTCACTCCTTCAGATTGAGCAATTTGGCTTAGACGCTGGTTGATATCAGCTTCATCGGGAGAGACGCCAGTGCGTTTCACCATGGATAGCTGCAATTCACGCAAAATAAGTGCGTTCAGTACTTCAGACTGTAATTGTGCTGAGTTTGCAATAGGCTCTCCAGCAGCTTTCGCACGAGCTTGGGTTTGCGTAATAGCATCAATCAGCTCACTCTTTAAGATAGCGTTTTCATTGACTAAGGCAATAATACCGTCTGTACTAGTGGCAGGCGTCAAACGATTAACGGAGCTTTGCGCAGCAGTGGTTGACGCTTGTGCTGTTGCAGGTTTGACAGTAGCCGCTTGGGCACTTAACGTAAACGCAAGGCCAGCACTCATAGATAGCAATACCGCTCTGCTGGTCTGGCGTAAAGAAAAAAATCTCATGATGCTCCTCATCAATGTCATTGCATCGGATGGTAGTCGGTCAACTCTATCCAATACTCTTAATAATAAAATAGTCAACAGACCCTAATGCCGCAGCACAAAAGACTGATTAATCTTTCCATGCTGTTTGAACAGGCTCAAAACCCAAAATCTTATCAGACAGTAGTCGTGTCAAGCGGCTGCTACCACTGCCAAGACCATTCAATCTAATTTCTGCCATGATAGCTTGTGTCGGTTTGTCTTTCACATTCAAGTCATTGTAATAACGGCGACCATAAACGGCAAAACCAAAACAGCAATCTTCGTAATCAACGCCGATCAGAGAATCGAGCATTTTGTTACGTTTATAATCGTATTGACCTTGAGCCAGCACACGCCAGCTATTATTGATCGGGAAAACTGCAGACGCGGTAAATGCAGATAGTGGCAGTTGTTCGGTGTTTTCATCACGCTGACGTTTGACATAACCCACATTGAACAGGCTATTGTCTGATGGCTGATAACGCAACTCAGTCGTGATATAGTTCAAGTCGTAGCTTCTAGTCAGAGCGCCACTAACGTCAACCCAAAAGTTATTATAAGGCTGAGTACTGGTATCCCATACCATCCCCGAAGAAGACGATGTGAATACTGGCTGCTGATCGTTAAGTGTTACACGTCCATCATCTAGATAGAACTGTTCAGCAATGCTACCATCAAAACGTGTCACACCCGTTGCATCGATGTAACGATAATTGACGCCAGGCGTAATCGAGTGCAAATCTTGCAAACGATCATGACCTAAAAACCAACTGTCCGAAAATAGCTGCTCGTAGTTAGTAGAAGCGATACGGGTATTAAAGTTAGGAATGTCGTTTTGGTTTTTATACGGCGAATATGTATATTTCACTCGCGGGCTCAGTAAGCGATAGCCGCCCATGGTATCGTCAAAAGCACCGAATGGTGAGCCTGCTTGATAAAAATTCAGTCCCGCATCGATACTGGCTTGCGGAACAAATACTGATTGACTGCCATCTTTTTCACTCAGTTGGTTATCTGCTAAGCTGTCCTCATCATAAGAGGTATACAGATGCTGCAAACTGAGCTTGGGTTTGACATAACCCCAAGAGGTTTCCATTGGATAAACGGCACTCAATTTATTGTAAATACGCGCGCCGCTTTTTTCATTTTCAGAGCCATCATCGATGGATTTTTTGAAGTATGCAGAGTCATGCACACCAGTAATATCGAAACGCTCTGCCCAAGGCAGTCGATAATTGAGTTTGAGCTGTGGCAAACGTGAATACGGCTTGTCTTTGTCTTCTAAAGCCTCACCGCTATCAGTGAAAGCCTCCAAAGTCTGGAAGGTTTCTACTTTTAGCTCGCCATCGACATAATCATTGTAGTAGCTGACTCGCGCACGACGTGGCAAGTTTATCGTGCTGTCCGATAGGCCCAAAGTGTCGAAATCATTAAGGTAATCGGCATCCGATACATAGCTATATTTGGCGTCACCGCTTAGTCGAGGAATGCTTTTGGACGACCAAGTGTGATCATAAAATAAGCTGGTACGATTTTCGTCATCATACTCTTTATCATTTGGTAGATATGAGCCGTTAAAAATACCTTCCCCATAATTTTCAGTCAAATAGCGAAACTCGCCTGATAGCATAGGGTTGCGATCAGTATAAATATGCGTGTTAAGCGTGGCATCGTAATTGGGTGCTAAATTGAAATAATAAGGAATATCTACTTCAAGACCGCTCTCACTACTGATGCTCGCGTTGGGTAATAAAAACCCACTACTGCGACGACTGTCTATCGGAAAATTAAAGTAGGGGAGATAAAATACTGGAATGTCAGCGATACGGAACGTTGTGTTATAGGCTTCACCGCGACCAGTATCAGTATCTAAATCAATACTGTTGGCTTCAAACTGCCATTTACGGTTGGTGGGTGGACAGGTGCTAAACATGACCTGATCCAACTCGTATTCATTGTCGCTGCGTTTGTTTAGGCGTTTGGCATAGCCGTGCGCCTGTAGTCCAACACTAGCAAACGCCACATCATTGGCCGTTGATTGCCCAGTTTCAGTATTGTAATTCAAGCTATCTGCGACGCCAATGAGGCCACCCTGTGCTGCTTTATCATTAAAGCTGGCTTGGCTGTTATTGGTAGAGCCATTGCGTGTGCGTTGTATGGGCTGTCCAGTCGCATTATCAGTAAACAGGACGCTGCCTTGGGCAGCAGCAAGGCCATTACTGAGATCAAGCATGACTTTTTCTGCTTCGATATGTTGAGTGCCTTGATCTATTTTGACATTGCCTGACAGCTCAGCATAGTTAACGTTATTGTAATAACCGTAATCTGACTCGGTAAATAAAGGGGCTTGATTGTTTGGAGTACCTGCTACATTGGCTGCTGGACGGTCAGTTGCAGTACCAGCCTCATTCACTGCCCGCTGGTAATTCGGGTTGCTTTGAGGATATACCCATTGACCTTCACAGCGTTGGGCGCTGTCTACTGTGTTTGGCAAAAGGCGTAAGTCTTTGCCCACTTTGGGAATGGTCTGTGCTGCGGGCATTACGGTATCATGAGTATCGTTTGGTTCAACGTCGATAGCGTCATCGACACGGTTCAATGCCGATGTATCGGTATCTGGTGCTAGCTCATAAAATTCTGCTAAGCGCATGAGGCTGGCTTGAATACTCTCATCATTGATATCCAGCTTACCGTTATCTGTCTTTATCGCTTTAGGCGTAAAAGTATTATTGATACTTGAATCATTGTGCGCCTGATTGCTATCCGTGGTATCTAGAGAGGCGGCATCAGCGGTTTCAGTGTTAAAAACTTGGTTGTCAAAAGCGTCACTGTCAGTGGCTTCATTGATATCTGTGATATTTAGAGCATCGCTATTAGATGCGCCATTGTCTGATGTTATATCATTATCATTGAATAAATTGGCGTTATCAGCATCAGAGAAGTCAGAGTTCTCTTGATAATCTTCATTCAAAAACCCTGGCTCTTGATAGCCTTCATCACTACCTTGAATATGACGGTTATCATTGGTGTCAGCCGCTTCGTTAGAGACGTAACTGCCAGTACTATCAGCACTCAATGGCTCGGTTTTCTGCGTGTTGGCGTCACTAATGGCAGCATTGACCGTGAGACTGGATAAGCCTAAGGCACCAAATAGGATCAAGCGAATGCTTTGGTAAAGCGGAGAATATAACAAGGGCACACCTATGATTGCAGAGCTTATTGGATTGCGATACTGAATTGTGCAGATATATCATTTAACAGCATAGAGTAGTCAATGAGCGACTAAAATATGACGAATGTATTCTCAAGAATTCGGGTGTTTTACATATAATGACGACTAATCATAGTCAAAAAAAACCAAATCAGCTACACTATTTAGCAAAATTTATAATACGCCTGCTAGAGCAATTTTTTTGGCGCAAGACGCTACTATTTTAACAAGGTTTTGCCTGACTTATCACTACTTTAATTGTTTGTGATTTATATTTAACCGATGACGCCCATTATGACTGATAAAACGACTTTAGAGACTGATATGATCGACGATAACAACAACCGCCACCAGCAACTAGAACAGTGGTTACAGCAAGTATTTTTAGAACAAACATTTAGTTTGGATAGCCTGCCTGGTGATGCTAGTGCGCGTCGATATCACCGCATTGAGTTATTAGAAACAGAGACTACAGCCAGTAAGCATTATATCGTTATGGACTCTGCTGACGAACAAGACGCGATGCTGCAGTTCATCAATGTTGCTAAGCTGATGTCATCTGCTGTCAACGTGCCGACACTGACGGCGCAAAATGTAGAAAAAGGATTTTTGGTATTACAAGACTTTGGCTCGGTAGAGTTTGCGCATTTGCTCATTGATGCCAGCGCAGATCAAATCAACGAATACTATCAGCTAGCAATGCAGACATTAGTGGCGCTGCAAACGGTGCCAGTAGAAATAGCAAAGTCTCAACACCAGTTGCCAGATTATGATACGGCACTATTGAATCGCGAGATGGACTTGTTTAGTGAGTGGTTCATACCTTATATCGATGTAGCGCTAGCTGAGCAGGTCTGGGAAAATTTAAAAACAGCATTGATGCCCGCGATTTTGCGACAGCCACAAGTGATCGTCCACCGTGACTACCACAGCCGTAATCTGATGCAAGACCAAGCCGATCAATCGCGTTTGGGCGTGATTGATTTTCAAGATGCCGTCATCGGCTCGTATGCTTATGACTTAGTGTCATTAGTACGTGATGCCTATGTTGAATGGCCAGAGCATCAAATAACTGCATGGATTAGTGACTTTTGGCAACTGCAAAAACAAAAATTGCTAACCACCGCTGACAATGTGGGGCAGTTTGAAAATGATGTGAATGTCATAGGCGTGCAACGTCATTTAAAAGTGTTAGGGATTTTTATTCGTCTGTCTGAGCGTGATGGCAAAGACCGCTATTTGGCTGATATCCCTAAAGTCATGCGTGACTTACTCATTGAATTAAACTCGCTTGCCGAACATGGCAGTGATGAACTAAAGCAATCAATCATCCCTTTTAACCAATGGCTACAAGAGGCAGTGCTACCTGCTTATAAAGAGAAGTTTGCTTCAGCGTAGATGATGCTCAGCTACATTAATTTAAATAATAAAAATAGGAGCGCAGATGTCTACCTCTACGATTACACAAGCCATGATTTTGGCGGCTGGCAAGGGCACACGCCTACGTCCATTAACACTTGAGACACCCAAGCCTTTGGTGGAAGTCGCTGGTCAACCGCTTATTGTTTGGCATATTAAAGCACTACAAGCTGCGGGTATTACTGATATCACGGTCAACGCATCATGGTTGGCAGATAAGCTAATGGACAGCTTAGGTGACGGTTCACAGTATGGCGTAAAACTTCATTGGTCAGTAGAAGGTGATGAGCCACTTGAAACGGCGGGCGGTATTTTTCAGGCATTACAAACAGGCAAATTGCGAGATGAGCCGTTTATTCTGGTCAATTCTGACGTATGGACTACCTATGACTTCTCTCAATTACGAGGCTATACATTGGGAGCGGATCAGCGTGCGCATCTATTATTGATTGACAATCCAGAGCATAACAATGGGGGCGATTTCGCTATCAATAATGGTCTGGCTAGTGAACAGCCGGTTAGCGATGCAGACAAGCATACCTTCGCTGGTATTAGCGTGATGTCACCTAAGTTGGTAGAGGGACTGGTCATAGGGCAGCCTGCGGCATTGGCACCATTACTCAAGCAAGCCATGATAAAGTTTCAGATTACCGCTGAAGTGACGACAGATAATTGGATAGACGTGGGCACGCCTGAGCGTTTAACACAGGTTAATGAGTTTATCGAACAGAATGATATCGAGCATGCAGGTAAACCAAACTGATAAATTTAAGATAAATAAAAAGCAGCGTTGATTATTCAACGCTGCTTTTTTTATGCATACAGAAATATTTTTTACGACATGTCTAAGTAAAGTGTATTAGCAAGACAAAAGTGCAAATTTAGCATCTAGCAAGCTACTCATTAGCTAACTGGCACTCAATCGTATGATTAGGCAATTATGCTAAACACCCATGGCCAGTTTAATTAGCTGAGCAATCGTAAACACAACCAAAAACCCTGCCAAATATAGTCCGACGAACCATGCCCATTGCGATTGTTTTTTACTGAGTTTCTTCATAGAGTTCTCCTGATTAGCGTATGAATGTGATCACCATATATCAGCTATGGTGACCACACTTTTTAGCCGATCCATTACCAGTCGCTATCAGCGATTAGTACATTGGATTGTGATCAGATTTACCTTTAAACGTGTAATAGGCAAAAGCCGTATAACTTAAGATAATCGGTAACATAATACCTGCGCCAATGAGCATAAATGATAACGAAGTATCGGCAGCTGCCGCTTCATAAATCGTCATTTGATACGGCACGATGTAAGGGAAGATAGCAGAACAAACGCCGATATAACCCATCAAAAACAAGGCAACCGTCAGCAAAAATGGACGATACTCACGCTCAGTTTTTAAGTCTTTACGCATGATAAAGAATAAGAGCATGACAATGATAGGCATAGGAGCAAGGTACAACAAATCTGGAAAGCTAAACCATCCCTCTAACGCATCAATGTCTGAAAAGTACATAAATGCTGTGACCACAATCATGGCCACTACTAATGCTGTAAGCATCCAGCCAGATACTTTGCGTGCCCATATTTGCAAGGTGTGTTCTGTTTTTATGATGAGCCATGTAGAGCCAAGTAACGCATAGCCAATAATCATGGCAAATCCGCAGACGATCGAGAAAGGCGTGAGCCAATCAAATGGACCACCAGTATATAGACGGTTACTGGCTTCTAATCCTTGCACCAACGCCCCAAGCATGATGCCTTGAGAGAAGGTCGCAACGACTGAGCCGACAAAGAAAAAGGTATCCCATACATGCCGACGTGAAGACGACTTGAAGCGAAACTCGAACGCCACGCCGCGCATGATAAGACCGAATAGCATGGCAGTCACTGGCAGATAAAGACCTGTCATTATGATGCCGTAAGCAACTGGGAACGCAGCGAATAGACCACCACCGCCTAGTACTAGCCATGTCTCGTTACCATCCCAAAAGGGCGCAATAGAGTTCATCATGCGGCTACGGTTTTTATCTGAGCCTGCAAATGGGAACAAAATCCCGCAGCCCAAATCAAACCCATCAAGTAGAACATAGATAAAGACCGCTAAAGCAATCAGTCCGCCCCAAATGAGAGGTAAATCTAATACATCACCGAAGTTAAACATTAGCGTAATCCTCCATCATCGACATCGTTTGTAGGCGTATCTAAGCCTTCTTCCATCCCTTGTTCAGTGTTTTTGTCAGAATTGCCATCACCACTTAATGCGCGGCCTTGGCTCTCTGTCACTGAATGTTCGTAGAAGTTGTCTTTAGAAGGATCGGTGTAAGGCTTCGGCCCTTGAGCAATCAAGCGCAAGATATAAAAACTGCCGGCACCAAAGACAAATATATACAGCACAATAAAGCCAATTAACGTGGTAGCTACTTGTTGTGCTGCAAGCGGTGACATACTTTCAGCGGTACGAATCACGCCATAGACAGTCCAAGGCTGACGCCCTGTTTCGGTCACAAACCAGCCCGATAGTAAGGCGATAAAGCCAAGTGGCGTCATCATCATCCACGCACGGTGGAACCAAACACTGTCAGTATTGAATTGCTGTTTTCTGAAATACTTGTATAGACTGAATAGGCCGACCAGCACCATAAGCATGCCAATAGCAACCATGATACGAAACGCCCAAAACACAATAATGACGGGTGGCTGATCTTCGGGAGCCCAGTTTTTGAGGCCTTTGATTTCACCATCTAGCGAATGAGTTAGGATCAGCCCAGAGACATAAGGGATAGCGATTTCATATTTATTGGTCTGGTTTTCTTGATCAGGAATCGCAAATAAGCGTAGCGCCGCACCGCGTTCATCTTCCCAGATACCTTCCATCGCAGCCACTTTGGCAGGTTGATGCTCAAGTGTATTTAGACCATGCTCATCACCAATCAATACCTGCGCAGGTGCTACAAAGATGGCCATAATCATCGCCATGCCTAGCATCACGCGTCCATGCTCACGGTGTTTAACATGTTTTTTGGATTGGATATAGTAAGCACCGATACCACCAACGACAAAAGCTGTCGTTAGGAATGCCGCTGTCATCATATGAGCGTAGCGATATGGGAATGAAGGGTTAAAGATGATTTCTAGCCAGTTGGTCGGATAGAGCAGGCCATCTGCTCCCATCATAAAACCTTGAGGGGTTTGCATAAAGCTGTTGGCGGCCAATATCCAAAAACCTGAAATTAATGTACCAATCGCGACAATGGCAGTTGAGGCAAAATGCATGCGTTTGCTCACACGTCCCCAACCAAACAACATGATACCCAAGAAGGATGCCTCTAAGAAAAACGCGGTCAATACTTCATAGGCGAGTAGTGGGCCTAAAACGTTACCGGCTTTATCAGAGAATACGGCCCAGTTAGTACCGAATTGGTAAGACATCACCACGCCCGATACCACGCCTAGACCAAAGACGACGGCAAATATCTTGACCCAGTGTTTGTAAACTTCAGCATAGATAGGTTTGCCCGTTCTTAACCAGCGAAATTCGAGTACTGCCAGCCAACTGGCCAGTCCGATAGAAAAGGCAGGAAAAACAATATGAAACGAGATAACAAAAGCGAATTGGATACGCGCAAGCATCAGCGCATCGAGCTGGTCAATCATAAATGTAGCGAACATAAACGGTTACTCTCATCTGTTAGCTGAATAGCGCTGACGTCCATACAACGCTCAAGTAACTGTCCGTAACTATCCGTAGATTAAGGTGGCAAGCATTACGGGCAATAGCTCAGTGACGTGGTCTTAGCACCATTAGACATAAATTTTGGCTAAGTTTGCGATTCACTGTTTAGTTGAATTGAATAATTTATGTCCTTATAAATTTACATATGACGGTCATATACTGTAGGCATATTATGCGCTTACCTAGATATACACGCAAGCAAGCGCGCCTGTTAGTAGCAAACCTAACGGTCACCGAAACCATAGTGAATACATCTCGAAAAATAAAATTAATATCATTAAAAACAATAATTTATGTGTATTTATGTATTTTCTTTAAAAGCGATAATCGCTGTCTGAAGATTACGTTTTCTATGCCAAAACCATGATTCAGTAACAAAAACCTACATCACTCTTGTAGCTGCTTATGCAAAATTCGTCGCAAGGTTAAAATAGTTTGCGGATTGGTCTGGATGCTATGACCACCATTAATAATGGTCTCAGAAGTTGCCCCTTCGAGATGCGCACTATTGTAGGGAACGATGCCATCTGATAAACGCTCGGTCAATGCTTGACTGATATCGTCGTTGACCGTTACGGCGGCGACAAGCGGCTCAGGTGGTAGCTGCGATGCCTCCGTTGTCTCACTGATATCGACAACACTGGCAGTTGCGTTCGTAGACGCTTTTGCGACCGCTTGAGACAAATCAATCTTGGCGCCGTTTGGTTGCGTTTGAGCCAGCCCTTTAGTGATATCGGCATCGTTATTGGCAATGATGGAATGGTAAGTAATACGATTATTAATGGTGATGTCTTTGGTTAATTCTATAAAAGAAGACTTATCACTGAGCTGACTGGCACCATTTTGGAGATACAACGCGCCCAATGGGTTTTGTGTTAGATCGCCTTTCGTTGCAATCGTTGCCAAATTATCAGTAAACGTTTTGACCAAACCCACGGGTAAATAGACGATGCGGCGTAGCGCACGGGTAAACCAGCGATCTGCATAATCCGTGCCCCGAAAAGGCGCGGATAGAAAGACAGCGGTGTCCACTTGTGGTAATGCTTGTAGCTCAAACCGCTCTTTTAACTCATTTTCGCCAAAAGACGTATTGAGCACCTGGCGAATTTGCTGTTTTTCATTGCTAGAGAGTATGTCTTTGTCATTGAGCTTATCTAGGTCATCGGCCAGATTTTCATCAGATAGCATCATACGGGCGATGATGGCACCCATACTGTGACTGATAATCACACTGTTTTTACTGGCACGATTTTGCCCATTGGGATCAGTCTGTTGATACGTGCTGTTAATTAATTGTTGAATTTGATAACGGTTTTCTAAAATAGGCAGATTGGTTGGATAAAATATTTGCCAAACTTGGTAGTTATCGCGCAGCTTGTCATCATTAAAAATATCGTTGGTCAAATTTACCCAAGTAGCTGGACTAGATGCCAGGCCATGCAACATAATCAGCACGCGCTTATCAGGATCATAAGGTTCGAGCATAAATAACTTGGGCAGCTGCGCATCTGGCTGGCGAGTAATCAGGTTCAAATAACCCACACCATCTAATTGGTTCTCTGACAACCACAAGCCATAACCTGCTGAAAAGTTGGCTGCCAGTGGATAGTTGTTGTTCAAGATGTTGACGGTTTCGGTTCGATACGGGTTATATAAATGGATATCAAGGTGACGACTACTCAGTACGTCCAGTACGCTGTCACCACTCGGCTTAATCAATCCCGTCAATAACAGGTGCCCAGTCGGATAAATACGAGTGCTGGGCTTGCTGTCATCGGTGTTGTTATTCTCATTTGTCAATCGACCAGACAGGGACGATGCCAATAGCTGACGAATGGTGGTGGTATAGCGATCATCCAATGACGCAACCAAACTGATTCCTAGACCTGCGCGTTTGCTGACAGAATTGAGGCCAGAGAGACGCAATTCATAGGTCGATACTAAATCTGCCAGTGCAGACGCTTGTTTGTGAGCATTTTGCAGATAGCTGTTTTCGTTGGGCAAATAAATATCAAGGTTGTAGTCATCGACGGTTACTTTCATGACCTGAATCTGGTCGATGGCTTTACCTTTTAGCGGTGGTCGATTGGCAATCGCTGCTTCATTGCTGCTATCACGTTTGGTAGAGGTTATCGGTAGATACTCTACAGCTGTGCTACCCATCAACTTATTGGCATTTTCAGTCGATCTATAAAGCTGAGTAATCACATCATTACTGGCAGCGTTGTAGATGTCTTGAGTTTGAATGTCATTGTCATTTGGAATGCGGTTTTGGGTATGCGCGCCACTACTGTTTTGCTCAGCGTCTTCAAAATCGTGGGTCAGGCTGTCATAAAACAAGTAGGTATAGCTGTATTTTACGGCATCAAATAGTCTCTCTTGATAGTCGGTCAAACACAAATTGGTCTCTACTTGCTGCATTTTAGCCTCATCGTCACTCAAAGGTGCGTTGGCATAATACGGATCAAGTGGTGGGCGGGCGAGCGCATTACGACAGTTTTTAGAATCTGCAAGCTGGCGCGCTTTTGCATAATGCAACTCTGCAAAAATCGCTAAAGTAGGGCGATAATGTCGATTCAATATACTGTCAGAGAGCTGAGTCAAGCATAAGTCAAATTGTTGCATACAGGCTTGCTCATTAAGTCCTGCCGATAATAAAGCGGATGCCGTATCACTGCTTAGCGTATTGTCGGTGACAATATTGCCACGCTGCGCTGAAATAGTCTTGGCAGTGGCTTGTTTGTTCACTGTCACCGTACTACAGGCTGTTAGCGATGCGGCTGCCGCTAATAGTATGGCCGAGGTGATAGGCAGAGTTCTTTTATGAGCATGTAGTACTGTCTGTTTGCTGAGGCCAGCGAAGGTCATAAGTCAGTCCAATAAACGGTAGTCATGAGAGTATGAGCAATGAAAGTAGCAGTTGATAGTGAGTGTAGCGCAACTTGTGGCGTTAGACTATTTTATTTCAGACCATAAAGGCGTGCTATAGTCGGTGAAATACTAAACCGCTACGGCGTTACCCTCCTTAGATGTACTACTTGTACAATCTGCAGTCGGCTGCCTTGTAGCCGTTTTAGAGTTCTTTGACTATATTTGCCAAGTAGGATTTTGACAGTCGAAAAAAAGCGCCTTTGTCTTATGGATATAAAACAAAAGCGCTTGGTACTTTAAGCTTGTATTTTTTATTGATGAGTCTATGAACAAAAGCTTCTAGGGCATGTCCTCAATTCAAACAATAGTTATCTAACTGGGCTAAAAATGGCTAAATTTTGCCAAACATCGTCAAATAGCTGGTCAATATCTCGATATTATCGACGCTATTTTTCTCGTTTGACGGCAATTTATCTCATTTTTATCACCACTTGTGAAATGAGGACACACCCTAGTCATTCAATATTTTATTTATCTAATTAAAGGTCTTATTTATCAAGCCTTCAGCGTGTTACCCATTAGACTCAAGAAATATAGCCAGTCTAAGCACCTGGTTTTACATTAATGTTAGGTGCAGGAATATCCCAAATATAGAATTTGCCTTCTTCAACGAGTTTGATTTGTTGAGGAATGACGGTATTGCTAGGGTATTTTCCTTCGAGGCGGCGTAGGCGCTCCAATGCGTTAGTACGGCGGTCACTGAGTAAGTCTGACTGTGCCAAGCTCTGTTCGGCTTCGGTGTACCCTAAAGCGACAGCGCGGTCTAGATACTTTTGACCTTCTTTGAACCCGCCGCCCTCTGATAGCATCAAGCCATACAGGAAGTTGGCTTCACCGCTATCAGGCTGAATCTTAATAGCGCGATCCACATATTGCCCGCCACGTACCGTGTAGTCTGAGCCCAAATCTAGATTACGACCCATACCATTCAGTTTGGCTGCACGAATCAATACATCGTAAGAAGCATTCGGTGATTTGGCATAGGGTTCGATCCACTCGGCCAATACTTTGATTTTTTCACGCGTGTAATGGCGCTGTGTGCGATTGGGGAAGTTTGGTGGATAATGACGAGCGTTAGGGGAGACATCTTCGATGAAGTCATCGAGTAAGCTGACATCAAGCTTGTCAGTCCCCAGACCTTTTTGTTGCGGGATTAGTACGGTTTTGACAAAGCTCATATCTGAGAGTTGCACCTGCGGTGTGGGGATGTTCGGAAGCTGTCCGCTGCGCAGATCGATGCCGGTGGCAGTCATTGGGCCAGGCTCATAGACGCGAGTGGTTCCGCTCATCACAGGGGCTGCCGCAGGTGTCATCATTTGTGGTGTTTGGGGCTGTACGGCGGTGACAAACGTACTGTTTTGTTGAGCGCGAGTGGTTTGCGTATTATTTGGCGGAGTACTGGTCGGCTGAGCGTTGTTAGCAGGTGCTGCTGGCACGTTTGTTTGAGTAGCACTGGTTTGAGCTGTACTAATGGCTGCATTCGGACGAGCAAGGCGAATCACACGTTTGCTTGAATCTATCGCACTAGGTACAGCCGTTGCATTGGCATCACTTTCTGCAGCGTTCACAGGTGCAGAGAGCAGCATGGCACAAGCGGTGGCCATGACGGTCAACGTTGCAAACTTTGGTGACTTAATAGAGAGGGTTGTTTTCATAAAAATCGTTACCTTATTTAATGTATTTGGTTGTTATTCATTAGGGCGTGTCTTCATTTAGATTGTAAGGCTTAAAATTTAGCCATTTTTAGCCCGTTTAGATGACTATCGAGTGAATTGAAGACACGCCCTAGGTCATTGCTGCAAAATCGTACAAATTTTTAATACCCTAGCAAATTAAGCTTCACGCTATCTGTGGTAGGATTGTTAATCGCTATTACGAAGTAAGTCCAGTCCTGTCAGTCATGGTACGGTGCTCAGTTGCTAGGATAGAAAACAACTATACTGATGGCTACAGGTGGTAAGCAGTGGCTTTCATACGATTTGCCATCCATCGCATGGTGTGGCGTACTGGAGGCGATAGTGCCGCGCCGCCACTGGCCAGTGCTAGCTCGCGATGATGCAGCTCCTCAAGATCCATTTGTGCCAGTATTTCTTTTGAGCGTTTATCATGTTCAGGCAATTGATTGATATGATCTTGCAAATGTTCACTGACTTGGGCTTCTGTCTCTGCCACAAATCCTAGGCTAAACTCGTTTGAGATTGCGCCTGCTACCGCACCCAATCCAAAGGACATACCATACCAAAGTGGGGTAAAGACACTGGCATGGCTACCAAGTTCGCTCAAGCGAGTCTCGCACCAGACTAAGTGATCCACTTCTTCTTCGGCGGACTGTTGCATGGCTTGCTTGACACCATTGTCTTTGGCAGCAAACGCTTGTCCGTGATATAGGCCCTGTGCGCATACTTCGCCTGTATGATTGATCCGCATGAGGCCTGCGACATGCCGCGCATCGGTGATGGTCAGCTCAGGAATTTCGTCGCAACTGACAGGCAACGGACGGGTGCTAGGGTTGGAATGTGGCACGATAGCTCGTAATGCTTTATCAACCCCAAGTAATAATTGGTCGACTTTGGATAAAGGACGCAGGGTCATCATTCACTCCTGATGGTTTAAATACAATCAACAAATTGAGATTTTCTGTTTTTTAAAATAATAGCTTTGGGTTATATGAGTCTGAGCTATGGAGAGGGTTCCTCATGCGTTTGGATAACCGCCTGCTTGATATGCTTATTGAGCTTGATGTATAAAAACGCACCAAACGCAATATTTAATAGCCCTGTTACCAAAAACAGCTGCGGTAGCGTAAACCCAAGCGTGTTCAGAATAACAATCGCAAAAATAGCCGATGTGACCATAAATATCGCATTAAAAATATTGTTAGCACCGACAATACGTGCTCGATGACTTTTGGGTGCGTAGGCTTGCATAGACGCATATAGAGGCACGATATACAGACCGCCACTGAATCCCAATAAAAATAAATCCACAAACACGCGCCAGCTACCATTTATATCAAACAAGTCACTGATGCCAAGCAACGTCTCATTATTCACATTTATATCTAAACCCGAAAGTGAAAAATACAAATCAATAGCAAAGATACTTAAACCAGCAATACCGAAAGGTAGCAGGTGCAAGCTAACTTTGTTTTTGGTCAATGACTTGCACAGTACCGAACCGATGGATACCCCAACAGAAAACAGCGTCAGTAAGAAAATCACCACGGACTCATCACCGAGCAAAATCACCTTGCTGAATTCTGGCACTTGGGTCAAAAACGTCGCCCCATAAAACCAAAACCAACTGTTGCCAAGAATGATAAAGAATAGAAAAGGCAGAGAATATAAGTAGCGTACAGTGGCGATGCTGGTCGTAAAAATATTCCAATTAATCTTAAGGTCAGGCTGCATCGCTGGCATGTTGGGGATATAACGGGCTGCCAAGTACCCTAAAACAGCAATGACCAACACCGTGGCACTAATCCAGTACAGTGATTGTGATAGCTGAGTCAAAATGCCAGCGACAATCATACCGACGAGAATAGCCAAAGAAGTGCCCATCTGAAAAAGACCGTTGGCACCGACCAACTCGTCTTCTTTCATTGCTTGTGGCAAATAAGCGTACTTAATTGGTCCAAAAAAGGTCGAATGTGTTCCCATCAAAAACAATGCGACAAACAATAGCGCATACCACTCAAAGACAAACCCCACTGCTGCAAGCGCCATAATAACCAGCTCGAGTAGTTTGATAAACTGCGTGAGCTTTGATTTTTCATACTTATCAGCAATCTGTCCTGCCAAGGCAGAAAACAAAAAGTAGGGCAGTATGAACAACATGGCGGCCAAGTTATTTAGAATGCTGACCTCTACCCCTAATTTGCTGGCAGCGGTATAAGTCAGTACCAGTATGAGCGCTTGTTTAAAAATATTGTCATTGAATGCGCCCAAAAACTGGGTAAAAAACATAGCGCTAAAACGACGACGCTTAAATAACTGAAACTGATTGGACATGGACATTCCTACCGATAAATCACGACTGATAAAGAAAAGAGAGGCGTTAAACGACACTTTTTGTGTGACAATAATCGTAAATTTTATTAAAAACTATATCAAGCTATAGCATAGGTTTTATCAATATTAAGCCGTATAATAGCAAGGCTTTCGTGAAAATACATGCGGTCAATGCTATGATTTGATATTTAACTCAGTTATGATTTGTAAATTTATCTGGTTACGTTATAGGGTATAAGCGCCAGTAAAAATAAAGCAAGGCTACCCATAAAAACTGTCTATATGACGATGACGACAAGGTGCTAACGCTTGCACTATATCACCAGAAACAAAAATCACCACAAATAAAGTCAAAAGTAGTAAACCATTAATTCCAGATAACTGCTATAAGTTTATTCACCGGTCAGACTTAGCGATTGCTATCGTTGATAAGATTGTGCCGCGTGAGCTGATAGGACGTAAATATGATAAAGCAGCCTTCAACTCGAGCACGAAATGTACTGATGATACAGCGTGATACGGTCATTATCCAAAACGATAGCACTACTTTACGCACACGTACTGCAGTGCCGCGTATACATTTTACGCGTTCGGCACTTTTTACTGCGCTTGCCACCAGTCTAGTGGGTATTGCACCTGCGGCATTGGCAGACACTATTAATCATACCAATACCAGCAATCAATCTATCAATAACCACATTACTAATAACCAAACCGCGAATGCTCAAGCATTTAGTAAGCAAGCAGTCACGTTGTCAGAAGATGATACGCAGTTAGATAGGGCCTTAGATGCGCTGCGTCTAAAAAAAGCAGTAGATCAAGGTATCGTTGATGAGTCGGTATTGGATGATTATAGTGAGCAAAGCCTAGGAATAAAAAAGTCTGGCTCTAAGAAACCAACCCTAAAAAATCCCAGCACGCAAGATATAGAAGGCCTCAACGGCAGTTCAAGCACTTCATATACCCAAGATGAGTCTCAAGCGAATCTTTCTAACGATGACTTGTTGCAACAAGCCGCCGCGATACAACAGCAGGGTTATCAGATGATGACACCTGAGCAGATAGATCGTGAGCTGGCGGCGATGGATAGGCAAAACGCTCAAGATATTGATAGTATCAATGGTCATCAAAATCGCAACAATGACAGCGATTTTGATGCGCCAATCGCAACATTAAATGACACAGCATCGCCAATCGGTCTCGATGTAGAGCTAGATGCCACAAACTTGCCAGCCCCTAGCAATCTTGATACGTTAGGTAGAGGTGAAACGACAGTAAAAAAGGCGACCACTAAAGCTGTCTCTGCGACTGATGATGTCAGTGATGAAACAGTCGCCGGTACGAATGCGCCTACCAATGCAGAGGGCACAGCGACAGATATTATCAACCCTAATGATTATTTGCCCGACTATCAGAACGATACGGATGCCAGTAATCAAGGTATCGAACAGGCCAACAGACCAAAGCCGCGCGCCCGCAATCGAGGCAATATCGTCAAGCGCCTCTACAATCGCTTATTTAGTGATGGCGGTGTGATGGCTCTGCCAAATGTGGAAACCACCATTTATATAGAGCAAGTAGCGGCTGAAGATGCTGCCAATGGTAAGGCGAAACTCATCGAGGCCGACCAAGATATTCAACCGATGAAAAATATCAAAGCGGCACTCGAAGACACCAACGTTCAGTCGGTCATTGACTTTACCGCCGCGCTGCCACGTCTACGTGAAACAGCGCTGAATGCTGCTAAAGCCGTTGGTTATTATGAGGTTGAGCTGCGTTTGACCCAGCCTGATCCTGACACGATTAATGTGGTGATTGAGGAGTTGGGAGAGCCGGTACTGGTAGATAGCCGTATTGTTGAGGTTCGCGGTGCAGGCGCTGAGCAAGAAGAGTTTGCCACGCTGGAGACGGATTTACCACCGCAAGAAGGCGATATTTTCAATCACCGTGTCTACAAGAGCAGCAAAGCGGCCCTAGAATCTTTGAGCAATACTTATGGGTATTTTGATCAATATTGGTTAAATAAATCCGTTGATATCATCTTGCCAGACAATAAAGCAGATGTCTCATTGGTTTATAACACAGGTGATCGTTACAAGTTTGATGATGTGGTGTTTTTTACCTATGACAAAGACACCAATACGCTGACCCAAGATCCTGACAAGCTACCAGTAGAGCTGTCATTATTACAACAGCTCTATGGTTTTACACCAGGTGATCCTTTTTATCGCCCAGCGGTCACGAATTTTAGCAATGATTTATCAGCGACCCGTTACTTCAACACGGTCAACGTCGAGTCCATACTACCGCCAAATGATAGCAGTGAAGCCACTACCTTGGCGTTTGATAATGCTGCTACCGATGGCAACGGCACACTAGATGCTGATATCAATAATGTTGATAATGCTGGCATCGCAGACTTGGATAGCAATGCTGGCTTAGCCGCTTCTGATGTGCTGGCTCGCAGAGAAGATACGGTGAGCGATAATAGTGATATCGGTGGAGAGGGCGATAATGCGTTGAGTGCCAATAGTGGAGAAACAGTCAATGAAGCCGACATCGCTGCTATTGAGTTTGAGGCTGATGAGGCCACCCTTGATAAATTGCAGGCCGTCAAACAAAAAGCAGATCGTCTAAGTCGCTTGCCAAATGATCGAGTGTTGGATGAAAAAGATCAAGAAGCCGAAAATCTATTGGGCAAAATCAGTGACTCAATCAGTAATGTCGCTCAAAAAATATTCCCTGATGAAAAAAGCCTGCTTGCGGATGAAAACTTTGTACCGCCAACGCTAGTAGGACGTAAAACGCCGCAGGAAGTGGCCGCAACCAAAAAAGTACCGCTGTATGTTTTTGTATCCGCCAATAAACCGCGCGATGCCCAATTGGGGCTTGGTTACGGGACAGATACGGGCGTTCGCGCCACCGCAAAAATAGACTATAACTTGCTCAATCGCCAAGGCTATCAAGCAGGTGCAGAAACAGAAGTTTCAAGAATCAATAAGAACGTCGCCGTTTATGCGAGTCGGCCGTGGAAACATCCGCTCAATGACAAGCTAGATGCGCGCCTGACTTATGAAGAAGAGGTCATCGATCAAGGTAAAGGTAACTTTGACTTGTCTACCCAGACGCTAAAGGCGGCCTTGGCACGTAATATCCGCCGCGATAATGGCTGGAATCGCAGCTATTCTGTGCGTTACCGTTTGGATAAGCTTGAAACGGGTGTTGAAGGTGCAGCGCTGGATGATCTTCCTATACGCTTTACTTCCTCAAATCCCAAGCAGCGCGCGCTATTGTTTGGTTATGGTATGAATAAGACAAGTACCGACAACGCTACCAACCCGACACGTGGTATTCGTCAGTATTACTCAATAGAAGCGGGCACGGATACCGCCTTTAGCGATACGGACATGGCGATTGTGCGTGCAGGTGTGAGTGGTATTTATAGCTTTGGCGATGAAAAAAAGCACCAAGTACTGGGTAGTGTGAATGCGGGTTATATCTGGGCAGATGATTTTTATGATGTGCCTTATAAGTTGCGCTTCTTTGCAGGTGGCGATCAGAGTATTCGTGGTTATGACTATGAGAGCTTATCGCCATTAGACAAAGGCTATCTGACAGGTGGGCAAGTGCTGGCGGTCGGTAGTGCAGAGTACAACTATGAATTCAAACCAGGGTTTCGCGGTGCATTTTTTACTGATGTCGGTAATGCCTACGACAAAGATTTTGACACTGATACAAAAGTGGGTGTCGGCGTCGGCATTCGCTGGGCATCTCCAGTAGGAATGGTGCGTGTCGATGTGGCTGCTGGCGTGACAGAGGAAAGTATTCCAATACGCCTGCATTTCTTTATTGGTTCACCGCTATAATTGCTTAATGTAGTTGCTCCAAATGTTTTTTTATGACTTATCGTACCGATTGCTGGTCTTCATTTTTTAACGTAGTTGAGTGTCATGCTGACAGAAAATACCCCGCCTAATAACGCACCAGATGAAGACCCAGCACAGCGTGATGCTCGTGCCGTTAGGCGTTGGTACCCGTTATCTTTTTTATTCAAACTCCTAATATTGATTCTGATCGTACTGGCGATTATGTTTGCCCTATTCTTTTATGCAGCAGGCACTGACGCTGGTACAAAGTTTATATTAGAAAAAATCAGTGCTGAAACAGGTATCGATTTCAAATACGGGCGCGGCAATTTACGTGATGGTATTTGGATCACTGATATCGATATCGAAGCGACTGAAGATCTTGAGATATTAGTGGACAAAGCCTATGTCAAAATAGGCTGGCGCGCGGTGTTTGCAAAAGAAGTGCATTTGAGTGATGCCACTATACAGACCATCGAAATTATCAATAAAGAACCGCCCACTGATGAGCCATTTGATTATAAAACCTTAAGCCTGCCAGTCAATCTACGTTTTGATCAAGCAAAAATCAAGAAAGTTACTTATAAGCAGGTGACTAAAGAGCCTATCATTATTCAAGATATTATCGCTCGTGATCTAACGTGGGTAGGCAGTACGGTCACAGTAGGTCGTGGTGACTTGCAGTATGCTGATATCGTGAAAGTCAGTGCTTTAAAAGGTGAAATTGATTTACAAGGCGATTATCCATTAGATTTGAGTGCGATTACGGAAGTCAGTGCGCTTGAAAAAGCCTACATCGACCCATTAAATATCTCTGCAACAGGGACGTTAAAACGTACCGTCGGTAAAGTACGTAGTCGTTATAATGATAATGACGTCAGGGGCGACTTTGTGGTTCAAGGGTTAGATGCAGGTGTGCCGTTTGACGCAAAACTACAGTGGGATGATATTCTTATCCCTTATGCTGATAGCCAAAACATTCGTCTACAAAGTGGTACAGCCACTGCCACTGGTGTCATCTCTGAAATACGGTTGCGTATCAATACTGAATTGACTGCCAAAGACATTCCGTCAGGAAATTATCAAGGCCGCGCTGTCATTGCAAACAGTCAACTGCGTATAGATCGCTTAAATGCTGACGTGCCAGCTGGACGTTTGGCATTGCAAGGTATTTTGGATTGGAAGGACAGCTTTAAGGCCACAGTACGTGCGACGGGTAGTAACTTTAATATTCGCCGTGCTATCCCTGATGAGTATGCTGACTTTAAAGCTTATGCCCCGCAAAACCTCGATGGTAGGCTGTCAGTGCGTTATCAGCAGCAGAATAGCGCTGGTAATACGCAGATTGATGCAGACTTGCGTCAGCGTGATGGCGAGCATGTCAATGCCAATATAGCCAGTGGCAAAACGTCAGCGAAATCTAAGCAGGCCGCGCCTTGGTATATTGATGCCAAATGGGAAAACCTAGTGCGCCGTGATGTGCCTGATGTCGGTAATATCAATAGTCCTAGCGGGCAAGCGGATGTCATCATCCGTGGTTCACGATTATCAGTCGATGCCAATGCGGTGATCAATGAGCTCAATGTTGCTCCCAAAGGTAACTACGATGTACGTGTACGTAAGGCTGGCGACGTCATTGATGTCAGTCGCCTTAACTATAACGGCATAGTAGGGGATCTATCGGGTACTGGCCAAATTCAATTAGCAAATAAGAAGCGCCCATTGACGTGGCAGATTGATGCCAGTACCAAAGGTCTACTTCCTAACAAGTATCGAAGCGATTTACCGCTTGAGCGCCTAACAGGTAATATAAGCGCACGTGGTCGATTGTTAAATATCACCAAAAAAGGTGTCAGTGGTCAGCGCCACGTCGTTACTTTGAATAATACTGATATGCGAGTACAGCTCGATGTCACGCAAGACAGTCGCACGATTGGTGTGACGGGTGCTGGTGATGCCAGTGTCGATATCGTAAATGGTGAGCTGTCGGTATTTGATGCGCGTTTTGACGGTCAAGTTGATACAGCAGATGTACCAAAAGGACAGCTGTCTATCGATGCAGCTGGTACGCCAACGCTAATGAGTATTCGTAAGCTGAATTATAAGGGTGAAGCTGGTGCAGTCAATGCAAAAGGGGTCATCGACTTACGTAAAAATATCGGCTGGAATGTAGATGGTCGTTTTGATCAATTCAATTTGGGTTATTTTTTGCCCAACAATCCAGCGATTATCACAGGCGATCTAAAAACCAGTGGTGAATGGAAAAATGCGCCAAAGAACAGCAAAAACACGGCAGGTACCTTGCAACGCTTTGCCATAAATTTTGACGGTATATTGGATGCCGAGCAACTGCCAGCAGGCAAGCTGAACATTGAAGCCAGTGGTGACAGTCAGCTGATACGTATCAATCGTTTCCGTCATGTGGGCGCGGCAGGTAGTATCGATGCTAGCGGAACGGTCGATGTGCGCCAAGGTATCGCGTGGGATATCAACGCGGTGATGGATCGCTTTAATGTTGGGTATTTTCTAAAAGATACCCCAAGCCTTATCACCGGTACGATTGATACAGATGGCCGCTGGAGTGATACGCAGCAACAAATCAATATTAAACAAGTCAATCTAAAGGGTATGTTAAAAGGACAGACGCTGAGTGCCAAAGGTAGCCTATCAGCGAAGATGCGTTTGCCAAAAGACTTAGCAAGCTACTTCAAACAACTTCAGACCCAAGATGCCCAAGCACAATATAAGCAAGTAAATGCTCTGATCGATAGCTTAAACGCTGATAATTTGGTGCTGCGTTGGGGCGACAACTATGTCACGGCCAATGGTAATGCCAAACAGCTACAAACCAAAATTAATATCACCAGTCTAGATCAGCTGTCTAACCAACTGGCTGGTAAAATCACTGGCGGGGCCACTCTGTCTCAACCAGCTGGTCAAGCACTGCCTACTATTTATATTGATTTGGTCGGTGAGCGACTCGCGCTACCAGGCTTTATATTGCGTCAAGGCCGTGTACGCGGCAAGCTCGTTAACTTAGCCAATAGCCCCAGTCAGCTAATCGTGACGGCTGAAGGTTTGGATGCTGCTGGTCAAAGTTTTGATAGCGTCAAAGCGTCCTTTAATGGCACAGAGAAATCTCATGTGGTCGATCTAAATGTAGCCAATAAGCAACTCGATGTCGGCGCTAGGCTAAAAGGTGGCTTTGATCGAGACAGATTAAGCTGGTCAGGTGTCATTGGAAAAGGTCGCATCAAATCCAAATACGCCACTTTAAATCAATTACAACCTGCACAATTGGTTGTGGATTTGCCCAATAATCAAAAAGGTAATAACCGTGACCTAAAAGTACAGCTCGCCGCTCATTGTTGGCAGGCCACGGATCAAACGGGCAAACTGTGTCTACGTGAAAAACTGGTTGCATCGCCAGACCAAGGTGACGTCAACGTAGCCTTGCAGAATTTAGATACATCGTTATTCTCAGTGTTTTTGCCAAAAGATATTGACTGGAATGGCAAGATTAATGGTAAGGCCATTGTCGGATGGCAACGTGGTCGTCCACCAACCATTAACACCACGCTATATTCAGACAATGGCAAGATTGGCCTCGTTCAAGATGGTGAAAGCACATCAGTGACTTTGCCCTACAAGCGCGTCTCTCTCATTGCTCTGTCTGTGCCTGAGGGCATCAAGCTGCGTACTGATATCAATACTGGACGCGGCGCTCGTGGCTATGCTGAAGTGGTTGTAGATCCTTATAAAGATCCTAAACCAATCTCTGGAGCCTTGGTACTAAACGAGCTTGATTTAGCGATATTTAAGCCTTTCTTCCCTGGTATGCGCGTACTAAGAGGTAGCGTCACAATGGCAGGCGGCCTAGGCGGTACGTTAACCAAGCCCCAGTTCTATGGTGACGTAAAACTCTCTGATGGTCGTGTCGCAATGCTCGATCTGCCAGTAAATCTGTCCAATGTTAATGCTGAGGCCAAAATACGCGGCACGCAAGCGACCATTGATGGCACGTTCAATAGTGGTAAAGGGGAAGCCGCCTTAACGGGTACGGTCAATTGGCAGCAAAAACTACAGGCCAAATTAAGCATCGTTGGTGAAGGTTTGGTCATTACGCAGCCACCGCTACTGGTGGCCGAGATTGATCCTGATATCGATATCATCGTGCGCCCAGGTGATCGTTATGTCGATATAAAAGGGGCAATCAGCGTGCCGTCCGCCACCATTCGTCCGCCAGAAGCCAGCGAAGACATCATCACTCAAACCGAAGATGTGGTTGTGTTAGATCGTCGTTTGATCGGCAATATCGATGAAGTATTGGCCATCTCAAAACCTTGGTCGATCAATGCTGATATTGGTGTCGACTTGGGTGACGATATCAATTTCCGTGGCTTTGGTGCAGTCATTCCATTAGCAGGTGCGATTAACATAAATCAAAGTGGTACGGGTATCATGCGTGCCAAAGGCGTTGTGCAGGTCTCACGTCGTACCAACATCAATGCTTTTGGTCAGAGCTTAGAGCTCAACTATGGCCAAGTGCGTTTCAATGGTGATGTGATGAAGCCCAGCTTGAGTATTGAAGCAGCCAAAACCATTAATGGCAAGACAGTAGGTCTGCGTGTCAAAGGAACCACCGAAAGCCCCAATATTGTCGTCTTTAACAATGCAGGGCTGACCCAGCAGCAAGCAATGAACGCCTTGGTGACAGGTCGCATCGATAATAAGAGTGCAACGCAAATTAGCGAACAAGGATTTAAGTCGCAAGTGACCAATAATTTGGCTGCCGCTGGCTTGAGCTTTGGTCTTAGTGGCACTCGTAGCCTGACCAATCAAATCGGTCAAGTTTTTGGCTTACAGAGTCTGACAGTTGATGCCTCAGGCAGCAGCGAAGACACCAATGTCAATGTCACAGGTTACGTGACGCCTGATTTGTACATTCGCTATGGCGTGGGCGTTTTCAATGCCCAAAACAGCCTGTCTGTTCGTTATCAGCTGACACGTCGTATCTATGTCGAAGCAAGCTCAGCAGCGGAAAATGCAGTGGATGTGGTCTATAGTTGGCAGTTCTAAATTGTTTATTAGGGCGTGTCCTCAATTCAATCGATAGTCATCTAAATGGGTAAAAAATGGCTAAATCTTGCCAAACGGCGTCAAATAGCTGACTAATATCTCGATATTATCTGCGCTATTTTCCTTGTTTGACTGCGATTTATCTAGGGTCTGTTGAACATTCAAATGTGGTGCTGGCAGTCACTATTTTTTAGACAATATGCAGTGAAATTTTTGACGCCTAGTGATTCTAGGTTAAACAATTTCGCCATATATTGGCAGAAAATAGTACTGCCCTGAAAGGCTGATGCTAAAATCACCCCAAACGTTGTTGCAATCCTAGTTAAGGTCTCGACATTATCGTCGGCTTGCGCCTAATTTGGTGCAATTTTAGCAATCAGCAGCCCTAATATTTGAATGTTCAACAGACCCTAATTTTTATCACCATTTTTAAAATGAGGACACGCCCTAGTAAGACAACTGCTTTCTAGTTGATGTCAACTGAGAGAACTTTTGAAATTATTTTTAAGTTGTATAGCCTATAAAAAAACGCCTTCGTTATGAGGCGTTTTTTTATAAAAGTATAGAAAGGGAGGCTATTTGGTTAGAATCAAGCGATTGTTGCGAGTTAGGCGTAGTCGATACTCTTCGCCTTCATGCTCGATACGTACCTCTTTAGTAAGGGCAAATAGATGCTGTGATTGTAAAGTCGGTAGACGGTTTTCACGGCAGTTTAAATAACGAGAGATGACCATGCTCATAGTAAATTCCTTTTGATAAGAAGTGGCTTTAAAATTGGCTAACCATAAAGTAATTGCTTTAACGATAATAATTATCATTTAGATTGAATCAATTTGCAAGACAATTGATAAAATAAATTGCCGTTATTATGTAAACTTATCTATGCCTACTGTCATAAAAATGCTCGAGTTTATTTTTTATCTATATAAATGAATGGTTTAGGTGATAAGTCTCAACGAAAAACCTGGCCTATAAATGTTATAAAATTATTAAAAATAATCAGAGTAAACACCGAAATAGAGGATATCAGCATGCCGAATGGGCCAAATCAACCGTCAAAAACTAAGACAGACACCAAGACGAAAACTAATAAACCAAGCATCGTAAACGTTGCAGTGGCTGTTATTCATCACGGCGACAAGTATTTGCTTGGGTTTCGAGACGCGACTCAGCATCAAGGCAACCGCTATGAGTTTGTAGGCGGGAAAATAGAAGCCAGTGAGTCAGCAGAGCAGGCATTGGTCAGAGAAGTGGCCGAAGAGACAGGTATCCTAATGGACAGCAATACCATCGTTAAACTTGGGCGCTTGCATCATGATTATGGGGATAAGCAGGTTAGCTTACAGGTTTATAAGATTGAGCTGACAGCAGAGCAGTACGAGCAGCATAAACACCATGAGCAGGGTTTAGAAGGGCAGGCATTAACTTGGGTAAGCCAGTCTCAGCTTTTGGCAGGAGCGTATCATTTGCCCGCTGCTAATAAGACAATTCTGGATTGGTTAAGGCTGCCATCCACCATCGCCATTACTTACCCTTTGGCATACTTTAGCGCCCACACAGATGCTGCGATGGCATGGCGACAGTATCACCAAGAACACATAGCATCAGAGTCGTGGGTATATATTCGCTTGCAGCACTCTGACTCAGAGCATCTTGCTGACCAGCTGATGACAGCACGCCCAGATATTCTAGCGATTTTGCCCTACGACAACGAGCAGCAGCCGTCAAATATCGAAAATTTACCAACAACTCATGATGTAAAAATTGGACAGCAGATAGTCGCCAAACACCTAACACACTCGGTATTGATTCAGTGCTGTGAGGACATTGAAAACCTGCCGGCTTCTGTGCAGTTGCTACCTAGTGATTATCCATTAATCGTCAGCTGCCATGATGTCGCTAGCATCATGGCGGCCAATAAACTTGCCCGCATGAGGATACAGCGAGCGTTGCCACCAGTGATTGGCGCTTTTTTATCTCCTGTGCTCGCGACCAAAACCCATCCTGATACGCCGCCACTTGGCTGGGAAGTATGGTCAGCGTTAGCAGAGTTAGCTGATATGCCTGTCATTGGGTTAGGTGGTTTGGAGCCTGTAATGCTCAATCAAGCATTGCAGTATGGCGGTATCAGTGTGGCAGGTATTCGTCAGTTTATATCATAGAGAACATCCAAAAAATCTCTATCAGTCTCAAGGAAACATTGGCAGCCAATAAAGCCCCTGCAGTCAATAATGGCATTTGCATGAATGTGAACGCCTATTAGGGCGTGTCCTCAATTCAATCGATAGTCATCTAAATGGGTTAAAAATGGCTAAATCTTGCCAAACGGCGTCAAATAGCTGACTAATATCTCGATATTATCTGCGCTATTTTCCTTGTTTGACTGCAATTTATCTCATTTTTATCACCATTTTTAAAATGAGGACACGCCCTAAAAATTAGTAAGTAAAAACGACAGGTTTTTATTTTATTTATCCAAACAGTAACTATGTGGTTGTGATGTGTGCATAAGACACCTTATCCACATAGTTACTTACAAACCGTTGCGTTTTCCTACATTGCGACACTGTTTTAATAGTCAAGTTGTCCTTAATATAGAATACCTAATTAAAGAGTGTTTACTCTATCATTCGTAAGCAAGCTGCCTATTATTCAAAAGCAAATTGCCTATGAAAATATATTTTGACCTTTGTAATAACATCAAATTCTATAGCGTTGGTTTACTTGTTAGACACGCTTTTTGAGTTTGACGACGTTCAGAGAGTTAGACTAGGTGGATAAATACACAAAGAATTTTTCACAGTCATTATTAATAACGGTAATTCTATGAAAACCAACAAGTTACCTAAGTCAGGATGGTCTGATTCACAGGAAGCTGGTTCTCAATCTCAGCAGACTAGTCAGTCAAGCAGTTATTATCTGAATAAAGATAGTGCGCGAAAGGCAGGCTATGCCAGCAATGATGCTAGCTACAACCATGACGAATCGAATGATGAGTATCCGAGCCATTCGGTAAAAGACACGTCTTCGCCAGACAGCTATTTTGGGTACAAAAGCGTTGTCAAAAGCCTGCTAAAGGCAAAAGAGTCTGCTATGTCTGATAATGACATTACGAAAAATAATGATTTGAAGAGCAGTCTTGATCAGTCCCAAGGACTGACTCTGCCTGCGCCACTCATCTCAGCATCTGTAGATGACCAAACGGATCTCTCGACAGATACGTCTGAGCATAGAGACTTCGAACAAGAAACCGATTCGTCATCGGATACCACTCACTCATCATATAAAGAAATACCGGAGCGCATATTTATGAATGGACTGATTAAGCATACAGGTATTGCCTTAGCGATTATTATACCATTGGCTGCGTTTTCAGCTTATGCTGCTACGCCTCCAGTCAATGCAGCGTCTATGGCTGCTACCAATGCAACGATGGATAAAACGCCAACAGAGACTCTGTCTATCGAACCAAGTAACATCATTCATAAGTCTGCAAATACCCCAACGACAGTCGATAGCGTCGACCTCGAAAAATATGCTGGAACATGGTACGAGATAGGGCGCTTACCGATGTATTTTCAACGTAAATGCGCAGGTGATGTTACCGCCAATTATGCCCAAAAAGCTGATGGAAAAGGTATAACTGTCACTAACAAGTGTATGGCCGAAGATGGCTCGGAGATTGTTGCTGAAGGCCTTGCCAAGACAGCGGATGAGACTGGCAGTAAGCTAAAAGTAACCTTCTTGCCCTCATGGATTCGTTGGTTACCAGTCGGTCGTGCCGATTATTGGGTACTAGCACGTGATGCTGATTATAAGACGGCATTGGTTGGTACACCTGATAAAGATTATCTATGGCTATTGGCTCGTTCGCCTAATGTCAGTCAAGAAACCTATTCTAAATATCGTCAGATTGCACAACAACAAGGTTATGACTTAAAAGAATTTAAGCTCACACCGCAAACCAATCAGACGGTAAATTTAACGCCATAGTTGATGTAAATATAAAACGTTAAATTTTAATTGCAGAATGAGTTTGTATACCTGATTGATAACCAGTTGTTATCAGGTTATTTCAATGAATAAAAAGTCATAGTAACTCTCATTCAAAAAAACTAATAAGGCAGCATATATGGCTGCCTTTATTTTTATCCCTATTTATATATGAGTCTGTATATGAGAATGAAACCTATTATGCACACCAGCTAATCGGTTACTACTGGCAAAATGAGGCGTTTTAGGCTAAAATCTATGCGATTCAAATACTCTAGTGTCAATAACCCATATTGATAGCGGTTGATTATCATATTAGAGTCACCATTTAGAGCATACACAACCCATCTATTTCATACTTCTTCATATTTTATTGATCATACATTACTGACCATAAGGATGTTTCTCGTGAGCAACGCTGATACCTTACGCCAATTACATCAAGACCACTTAAGCAACTATAACAATCAAGAGCAACAAGCGATTGAGCTAATGGGGTTATTGAATAAGCTCTATAATGCGCAAGACGTACAAGTGACCTTGTTCGGCGAAACGCTAGACTCTACCTCAGTTGGTCAAATACTCGCTTTGCATCAAAAAGTTGCGTTGCGTGACCATGGCGCTAAGTCTATTGATATCGCTGATACTTTAGCGATGGTAAAAGTCATCGCAGAGAGCAAAGACATTCAAGCCACTCGTATCGATGTGGGTCAATTGATTGCTAATGACACTGACGTACAAGCCGCTCTACAGTCTATCAACAACGCTGGTGCTGTGAATGGCGCAACGGATGTTGTGTTATACGGTTTTGGTCGTATCGGTCGTATTTTGACCCGTTTATTGTTGTCGCAAGCGTCAAGCGCAAAAGGTTTGCAACTAAAAGCCATCGTTGTACGCCCAGCTGCTGCTGGCGACTTGGCCAAGCGTATCTCATTGCTTGAGCGTGATTCGATCCATGGTAGATTCTTGGGTGGCATTAGTATCGATGATGACAACAACGGCATGATTATTAACGGCCGTTTTGTACAAGTTATCTATGTGAAAGACCCTAGTGAAATCGACTACACCGCTTATGGTATCAATGATGCTCTCGTTATCGATAACACGGGTATCTGGAAAGACGAAGCAGGCCTTGGCAAGCATTTACAGTCTACTGGTGTGAAAAAAGTGCTATTGACTGCCCCTGCTGGCGGCGATATCAAAAACGTCGTTTATGGTGTGAACAATGACACGGTTGGTGATGACACTATCGTTAGTGCTGCCAGCTGTACGACCAATGCTATTACACCAACGTTGAATGTGTTGAATGATGAATACGGTATCGAAAACGGTCACGTAGAGACTATTCACTCATTTACCAATGATCAAAACTTGGTTGATAACTATCATAAAGCAGACCGCCGTGGTCGTAGTGCAGTGATGAACATGGTTATCACGAGCACAGGCGCAGCAAAAGCAGTGGGTAAAGCATTACCAGAATTAAGTGGTAAGCTAACGGGTAACGCTATCCGTGTACCGACACCAAATGTCAGCTTAGCAATTTTGAACTTGACGCTTAAAACAGCACCAGAAAGTGCTGAAGCGTTGAATGAATTCTTGCGTAAAATTGCTAACAGTAGCGCTTGGCAGTCGCAGATTGCTTATACAGATTCTACAGAAGCCGTATCAACTGATTTTGTTGGCACAACTCATGTCGGTATCATCGATGCGCAAGCGACTATTCTGACTGGTAATCAAGCCATTGTGTATGTTTGGTATGATAACGAAGTAGGTTATAGTACTCAGGTATTGCGTCTGGCGACACAGATGGCCGGAATTAGCTACACTCAAATTCCTGCATAGAACGCCGAATACAGTAGAGCAATAACGTCATACCAAGTATAGTACAGTAGAGCAATAGCATCGCAAAATATGCGTTGTAATAGATTCTACTTTGCATAGCTTGGTATGACTTTAACTGTCATACTTAAACACCCGATAGTCCGATTGATTATCGGGTGTTATTGTCATAATGGGCACCGGGTAAAAGTAGTATTGATACAGTGCTCGTTGTGCCACAACAAAATAGCAAAACCCCAAAATACAACCGTTGGTTGTAACCAGTTTATAGACTGGATTGTGAATTAAGGAATGTAAGATGCGATTTATTGATGAAGCCGTCGTAACGGTAAAAGCAGGTGACGGTGGTAACGGAATCGCCAGTTTTCGCCGAGAAAAGTATGTCCCACGTGGTGGACCTGATGGTGGCGATGGTGGTAAGGGCGGAGATGTTTATGTCATTGCTGAGGATAACACCAACACCCTAGTTGACTACCGTTATACCCGTCGTCACGATGCCATGCGAGCTGAAAATGGCCATAGTAGAAACTGTTCAGGTAAGGGTTCTGATGATCTTTTTTTACCTGTACCTGTTGGTACGACGGTCATTGATACCGAGACAGATGAAGTATTGGGCGATTTGATTGAAATTGGTCAGACACTATTAATTGCTAAAGGTGGTGATGGTGGCCTAGGTAATACCCATTTCAAAAGCTCGACCAACCAAGCACCGCGTAAAGCGACGTCAGGTTTTGAAGGTGAGCTAAAAGTTCTTAAGTTTGAGCTAAAAGTAGTGGCTGATGTTGGCTTGATTGGTTTGCCTAATGCTGGTAAATCTACCTTTATTCGTCAAGTTTCTGCTGCTAGACCAAAAGTTGCTGACTATCCATTTACCACACTCGTCCCGAATTTGGGCGTGGTTGATATCGGTCGTCATCGCTCATTTGTGATGGCAGATATTCCGGGTTTGATCGAAGGTGCTTCAGAAGGTGCCGGACTTGGTATCCGCTTCTTAAAGCATGTGGCTCGTACACGTCGTTTGTTACATGTGGTTGATGTAAAACCAATTGACGGCAGCGATCCGGTAGACAACGCTCGTGTTATCTTGAATGAGCTTGAACGTTTTTCGCCTGAGTTATCCAACTTGCCTCAGATTCTGGTATTAAACAAAATCGATCAGGTGCCTGAAGAAGAGTTAGATGAGCTCTGTACCCATATTGTCGCCGAGCTTGATTGGACAGGCGATGTATTTCGCACGTCAACCTTAATGGGTGAAGGGACTGATGCGGTTAAATATCATTTGATGAATGAGATTGAACTAGAGCGTGAGCGTGAACTAGAAGATCCTATCTTCGCTGAAGCACAAAGAACACGTTTTGAGCGCTTAGAAGTAGAAGTACGTCTGAACACTGAAGCCCAGCGTGAAGCCTATCGTGCAGCTCGCAAAGCGGCACGCGAAGGGTTGGATTTAAATGATGATGACGATGACGACTTTGATGATGAAGACGGTGTCGAGGTGGTTTACGTTCCATAAGTAAACAAGCTTGAACTGATGTACCTGAATTTTTTAAATCAATCCCCTAATCAATTCATAAGATAAAAAGGAGTTTATATGGCAGCTGACATAGCACAGACGACCGAAGAAGCAAGGTTTGTTAAACAGCCCCGCAACTTTGATATCCAGCGCGTTATTGTCAAGATTGGCTCATCGTTGTTAACCAATAACGGTCGAGGGCTGGATCGAACTGCCATATATGAGTGGGCAAAGCAGATTGCCAAGCTGCATAAAAAAGGTGTTGAAGTGCTGCTGGTATCATCAGGTGCCGTTGCTGAAGGTGTGGTACGTATGAACCTTGAGGAGCGCCCCAAAAAATTAGCTGCACTACAGGCCTGTGCCTCCATTGGTCAAATGGGATTGATTGAAACGTGGTGGTCAGCATTGATTCAGCATGGTATTCAAAGCTCACAGCTGCTCCTGACTCATGATGATTTGTCCAATCGTAGCCGTTATCTCAATACGACGGGTGCATTGACGCAGTTATTAGAATGGCGCGTCCTACCTGTTATCAATGAAAACGATACCATCACGATTGATGAGATTAAATTCGGTGATAACGATACCTTAGGGGCAATGGCAGCGGCGATGGTCAATGCTGACTTGTACATTATCCTCACCGATCAAGATGGGGTGTTTACAGACAACCCACGTGACAATCCTAATGCAAAAATGATTCGTCAAGAACGTGCGATGGCGGATTATTTGTTTGATATTGCAGGGGACGGCGGTAAGCTCGGACGCGGCGGCATGTTGACCAAAATCCGTGCTGGTCGCCTTGCTGCAATGGGCGGCTGCCCAACCGTTATCGTAAGCGGTGCAATTGATGATGTCATTACTCGCGTGGTTTCAGGCGAGGCAGTTGGGACATTGCTGACGACCAACGATGAAGACAAAATCATCGCTCGCAAGCAGTGGCTAGCTGCGCATCTGCGTATGTCAGGCAGCTTGGTGGTCGATGCTGGTGCAGCAAAGGCATTGACAGAACACAATAGAAGTCTGCTACCTGTTGGTGTGGTAGAGGTACATGGCGGCTTTGATGAGGGTGATGTGGTAGAAATCATCCATCAAGATACAGGCGAACGTATCGCCGTTGGACAGGTGAATTTTTCATCGAATGATGCGCGCCGTGTGGCTCGTGAGCGTACCGAACAGTTTGACAAGATCTTTGGTAGTAGTGAAGAGCGTGTCGTGATGGTACATCGAGATAACCTTGCGCTAACCGTATAACGCTTTTATTTAATATTTTTTATTCCACCTTATTTTATCCGACATAGTGTCCATCAATAAGCATGGATGGTGTGTTGTTTTGGAGATTTGTACATGAGTGCTTCAGACAGTAGTAACTCGGTTCAGCAACAGTTTGCACCCTTAAAAAATGATAGGTTACTACGTGCACTACGCTTTGAGCCCATTGATACCACGCCAGTATGGATGATGCGCCAAGCTGGTCGTTATTTGCCAGAGTACAAGGCAACTCGAGCTGAAGCAGGGGACTTTATGAGTCTGTGCAAAGATACAGACCGTGCTACTGAAGTGACTCTACAGCCGTTACGTCGCTATGACTTAGATGCTGCTATTTTGTTTAGTGATATTTTGACCATTCCTGATGCGATGGGGTTGGGTTTATACTTCGAGGCAGGTGAAGGCCCTAAGTTCAAATATCCTATCCGTGAGCAGGCCGATCTTGATAGATTACCAGTGCTTAAGCCTAACGATTCTCTTGACTACGTTATGCGCGCCGTAACCAGTATTCGCAAAGCACTGAATGGTCAGGTTCCGTTATTTGGTTTCTCTGGCAGTCCATGGACACTGGCCACCTATATGATAGAAGGCGGTAGCTCAAAAGATTATCGTTATACCAAAGGGTTTTTGTATAGCAATCCTGACTTTTTGCATCAATTATTAGATAAATTGGCGACTTCAGTCATTGACTATTTAGACGCCCAAATTGTAGCTGGTGCTCAGATTGTACAGATATTTGATAGTTGGGGTGGCGCGCTTGCTCACCGTCAGTTTATTGACTTTTCACACGTTTATAATAAGCGTATTGTTGCTGAATTAAAGGTACGCCATCCACAAATACCAGTGGTGTTGTTTACCAAAGGTGGTGGATTGTGGCTTGATACTCAGGCTGATAGCGAAGCTGATGCACTGGGTCTTGATTGGACGATGCCGTTGGATCAAGCACGTCAAGTATTGACCGAAAGTCAGCGTCAATTGACCAAGCAGCATAAAAAACTGCAAAGTAGCAAGGCTATTCAGGGTAATCTAGATCCTGCGACACTATATGGCTCACCTGCGACTATCCGTTCTGAAGTCAATGCGATGCTTGATCGTGCTTATGCCAATGGTGAAAAAACTGGTTACATAGCAAACCTAGGCCATGGTATCACTCAATGGGTCAACCCTGATCATGCCAAAGTATTTGTTGATGCAGTACATGACTACAAAATTTAAGAGCTAGAAGACTGAAAGGTTAGAACATTTAAAAGCTGTTCTAATTTTTGCAGGATTGCATGAGTCATATGCAAAATTTATCGATGTATATTTAGTATTTACCAAGGAAAAAGGGTGTCTTATGATTTCAGCAGCGATTGTTGGTGGTACAGGCTATACGGGTATTGAGTTGATTCGCTTATTATCTGCTCATCCAGAGGTTTCTATTGATTTACTGACCTCACGTAGCGAAGCTGGCACTCGTGCTGATGAAATCTTCCCAAGCCTACGCGGTATCTCTAACCTTGTTTTTAGTGACTTAGGTGATAACACACTTGCCGCATTACAAGAGTGTGATGTCGTGTTTTTTGCGACTCCGCATGGCGTTGCGATGCAGCAAGCTGAGGCACTTACCAAAGCTGGCGTTAAGGTCATCGATCTGGCGGCTGATTTTCGTTTGCAGTCGTTGTCTGACTTTGAGCACTGGTACAAACAGTCACATGCGTGTCCTGAACTGTTAAAGACTGCTGTGTATGGATTGCCAGAAATCAATCGTGACAAGCTTGCCAATGCTTCATTGGTAGGCAATCCTGGCTGTTATCCGACCACAGCGATTTTGGGTTTAAAACCTATTATCGACGCCCAAAATAAGCAAGCAGAACGTTTGATTGAATCCCGTATTGTTATTGATGCTAAGTCTGGCGTGTCTGGAGCGGGTCGCCAAGCGTCGCTTGCGCTCAATTATGCTGAATCAACAGATAACTTTAAAGCTTATAGCGTCGAGGGGCATCGTCATCTACCTGAGATTGAGCAGGGTGTTGCACAATTATTAGACAGTCAATTTACCCATCGTATTCGTTTTTTACCGCATTTAGTACCGATGATACGCGGCATGCTCAGCTCTATCCATATGGAACTGACGGATGCTGGGGCTGCTATCGACTGGCAACAGGCGTTTGAAACTAGCTATGCGTCAGAGCTGTTTATTGATGTCATGCCAAAGGGGATTTATCCAGATACACGTAGTGTACGCGCCAGCAATCGTTTACGCATTGCGATACATCAGGATAATGAGCGCGCTGATCTGACGGTTATTGTGGTACAAGACAACTTAGTCAAAGGCGCCGCAGGGCAGGCTGTGCAAAACATGAACGTTATGTTTGGGTTTGATGAGTCAATGGGACTGAACTTTGCGCCGATTGTTCCTTAACATCGACAGCTTTATATTCCAATCATTCACATTTACGGTGCTAGGTATTGATTATAAATTCGGCTATACTAACTTGTCCTTACTCTTAAGAGATATTGTCTAAATGAGTGTTCAGCTCGTACTACGCTTTTTTTCACAGCCAGCACGGCCGTTGTGCAAAGATTCTGTTATATATAGCTTGGAGTGCAAATTGCATTCCTGCAAAAGCAATCATATCCCTATAAGTATTAATGCACCTATAGATCATAACGTCGCTATAAACAGTATTGCGAATACACAGCGAGGGGCGTCTATCCTAGTATTGGCATTGTTTGTGGTTGCTATATTAGTGACGGCAGCGGTCGGTCTGATATTTGGTCACAAGCTTGGCTACCAGCGTGGCCTTCATTCAATGGAGACGGAAGCCAAACAAGCGATTATCGATAGTAATGAGGCGACACAAGCGCTAGAAGATTTGCGCCTGAGTAATAAGATAGCCACCAATCAAGCAGCAACGGCCAAACAAGAACTTGCCATCAGTTTGGCTAATCTGAATGAGCTGCGTGAAAATCAGCAAGCATTGACAGTAGAAAACAGACAAGTGTCACAGCTCAATGAATTGTATTCCGATGTCATTAGGGACAAAGGTGGGATGCCTCTACAGTTATTGGGCGCAAAGATATCGCCATTGCCTGAAAACGCGTTTGAGTACGGTTTTGATATTGGCATGCTCAGTAGTGATGGTCAAGCCAAGCGCTTGAAGCCAGTATTGACGCTGCTTAATGATGACGATCTTGTAGAAGTGCCCCTAGATCCTGCGAGTTATGCGATCGAAGGTATCGTCCGTATACGTGGCCGTTTTATCATGCCATCAGGTTTTAGACCTTTGCAAGTTAAATTGACTTTGCAAGCTGGTGATCAGGAAGTAGAGCAGCTGTATGATTGGAAGCTCGGCGGCAATGTGGATAACATGTTACCATCGCTCTTGGGTTTACCAGAAGTTGATGAAAGCCCTATCATACCTTAAAGCCTGTGTCTAAAAGTCTGTGTCTAAAAACAACACCCAATGACGACGGTGTCGTCCAATAAGAAATATAATGGCGCTATCATAATGGTACTATATAGCGATTATGCTTCTTTAAACGATGATAGACCGCCTGCCTTGACAACCTCTTCTATTTTAAACTTACCTTATAATTATATTTTGATTATGATGAAAAAAATGATATCACAAGCCACGCCAACTGTTTCTGATTGGCATTTCCCGAATCTGCCTGCTCATCGTGCCCAAGATGGCGATACAGATGGTGAAACGTCACCTCAAGCAGATGTATTGGTTGAAGAACCAGAAGTAGCCAAACCGCCCATGTATGCCGTGGTTATGTATAACGATAACTACACGCCCATGGATTTCGTTGTATACATATTACAGTCAGAATTCCGTCATAGCATGGATTCTGCAGTCGAGATTATGCTGACCATTCATAATAGTAGCAAAGGTATTGCTGGGATTTACCCCAAAGATATCGCTGAGACCAAAGCCAAAAAAGTGAACAGTCTGGCACATCGTGAAGGTTATCCATTGTTGACCCAAATCGAACCACATCAAGGCGAGTAGGGACTTCTATCGATTGTTTATAGCGTTGTTTTACGCTTGTAAAATATCAGTCTTGCTTTTAGCCAATAGTCGTCATTAGCTCACTCACATAGTGGGCTTTGTCAATTTTACGTCACTCGTGCTATATTCGACGTTCCTCACATAATGACCATTTGGCCACTATATTCACCACTTGTAGAGTCTTGTTTTTCTTATCAGACAACCCTATTTTTTAAATCTATTCAACAGGTCCTAGGGTGTGTCATCAATTAGCACATTAATACAGTTAGTGGCCTTAAAATGGCTAAATATTTGCCAAACTGCGTCAAATGACTTGCTAATATCTCGATATTATCTGTACTACTTTGCTTATTTGGCCACCATTAATCTCATTTAATCACCATTTTAAAAATGAGAACACACCCTAAAATCTTGTGTTTTTTGGCTCCTCATTTATCAATTTCTTTTTCTATCTGTTCAGTTTTCTAACCTTTGATATTCGCTGTCAGGTCTGCTGCTACTCACTCGCAGCACGCTTTGATACATTTTAGTCTGCGTTAATAGATTGACTCCGTCCAAGTATCGTGTTGATATAAAGAAAAGCGGCCATGAATTATTATAATCACTGTTGGCTGATAGGTAGATTGTAGTGTTTGTCAAACAGTCTACGGCTCATCTCATTTATCCATGACTTCTAATAATGCGAATACAGCCCTTGAACAATCCATCTATCGCCCTGATTTACTTACTAACTCATTCATAAAACTATCAATTATAAAGATAGATATAACCGTAGGAAGTTGTTATGTTAAGTCGTCATCTTGAAGTTTCTCTGCGTTTAGCAATGACGCTTGCGCGCCAAAAGTCGCATGAGTATCTCACTGTTGAACACCTGCTTTTGGCCTTATTAGAAAACACTCATGCTGCCAATACGTTGACCGCTTGTAATGCTAATGTCTCGGCGCTGCGTACTGAGCTTGAGGTTTATATCAATAAACACACGCCCACCATCGACGCTGATACAGAACAGTCACCACAGCCAACGCAGAGCTTTGATCGTATTTTGCAACGTGCTATTTTTCACGTGCAGTCTATCGGTGGTGGTCGTTTGGTCGAAGGCTCCGATATTTTAGTGTCTATGTTTTCAGAGCATGATACTTATGCAGTGTATCTGCTCAAAAAACAAGGCATCAGTCGCCTTGAGCTAACCCAGTACTTATCACACGGTCAAGATAAAGAAGAGCCGTCTGAGTCGCGTGCTTCTACAAGCGGTGAGCGTCGTAGTGCCTCTGAAAAGACCAGCAAAGACCCATTGGTTGAGTTTGCGACCAACCTAAATCAGCGAGCCGCTGAAGGTAAAACAGACCCTTTGATTGGTCGTGCGTCTGAGATTGAGCGTGCCGCCCAAGTATTGTGTCGTCGCCGTAAAAATAATCCATTGTTGGTGGGGGAGCCTGGTGTCGGTAAAACCTCTATCGCTGAAGGCTTGGCATGGTTAATCATTAACGATAAAGCACCAAAGCCACTTAACGGTTGCGTGATTTATAGCCTTGATATTGGTTCGCTTATCGCTGGAACTAAGTACCGTGGTGACTTTGAAAAACGTATGAAGTCACTGCTTGATGCGCTGAAAAACAAGCCCAATGCAATTTTATTTATCGATGAGATTCATATGATTATTGGTGCGGGTTCATCGATGAGCAGCAATATGGATGTATCAAACCTCATCAAGCCTGCCCTTGCCAATGGTGAGCTACGCTGTATAGGTTCTACGACCTTTACCGAATATCGTCAGGTATTCGAAAAAGACCATGCGTTGTCGCGTCGTTTCCAAAAAATCGATGTTAAAGAACCCAGCGTAGATGACACTATCGATATCTTACGTGGCCTCAAACCTCGTTATGAAGAGTTTCATAATGTTGAGTATACGGATGAAGCACTGGTCACCGCCGTACAATTATCAGCCAAGCATATTCATGAGCGTTTCTTGCCTGACAAAGCCATTGACGTGATTGACGAAGCAGGTGCCTATAAGCGCTTGGGCGTGGTTGCTGATGTCGATGATATCGAAGCTGAAGAAAGTTTTATTGCTGATTTAGAGCAAGATTTTGATGCACAGATTGATGCGGATGTCGAAGGTATCGATAGTGATGCAGACAATGAAATGCAAGATGAAGCCGCGACTGCGAAGGCAAGCGACAGTGCCAACTCAGATGCTGGTGAAACCGTATCGAAAAAACAAAAACCACCGATGAAAATTGATGTCGCTGATATCGAAGCCATCGTTGCTAAATTGGCGCGAATTCCACCAAAATCTGTATCAAGTGATGATAAGAGTATTCTTCAGCACTTAGATCGTGATCTTAAACATTTAGTGTTTGGTCAAGATGAGGCGATTGCCACGCTTGCTGATGCGATCAAGCTGTCTCGTGCAGGATTAAAAGCGCCAGACAAGCCAATTGGTTCGTTTATGTTTGCAGGCCCAACTGGTGTGGGTAAAACTGAGGTATCGCGTCAGCTAGCCAACTTATTAGGCGTAGAGTTAGTACGCTTTGATATGTCAGAGTACATGGAAGCGCATACTGCATCACGCCTCATCGGTGCGCCTCCAGGTTATGTCGGTTATGATCAAGGTGGTTTGCTCACCGAAAAAATCAATCAGCATCCGCATTGTGTCTTGTTGCTTGATGAGATCGAAAAAGCGCATCCTGATGTGTTCAACTTGTTATTACAAGTAATGGATCATGGTACGTTGACTGATAATAATGGCCGCGTTGCTATCTTCAAGCAGGTTATTGTCATTATGACGACCAACGTTGGTGCGGACAGTATCAGTCGCTCGTCGATGGGCTTCACTCAGCAAGACCATAGCCGCGATAATACAGAGGCTCTTAAACGCGTCTTTACGCCAGAGTTCCGCAATCGCTTAGATGCCATCATTCAGTTCAATCCACTAGATACGTCAGTCGTCGTATCGGTCGTTGATAAGTTCTTGGTTGAATTACAAGTACAGCTTGATGACAAGCAAGTGACGTTAGAAATTGACGATGATGTGCGTGATTATCTGGCTGACAAAGGCTATGACCGTCTGATGGGTGCGCGTCCGATGCAGCGCCTGATTCAGGATGAAATCAAAAAGCCATTGGCAAGTATGATTTTATTCGGTGATTTGGTGAATGGCGGGGTAGTGCATCTGACCTTGGAGCCTCAGGCAGACGACGAGCAAGAGAATGATACGATGAAGCTGGATAAAGCCTCGGACAAAGGGTCAGCTGACAGTCGCATTATCCTGACAGTCGTTGAAACTCATGAGCCACATCCAGACTCTGAGTCATTAGCCAGCTAAATGGTTACATGTTGATATGATCGAAACGGTTATCGTGTTGTCACGGTAGCCGTTTTTTTATGGCTATAATTTATCAACAAAGCGCCTCTCATTTTTTGTTACTATAAGCTAAACTAACTTATTTATTGTTTAAATTGAAGACACAGCATAAGCTAGCTATAAAGCATTTATCCAGCTTATAACAAATATAAAAAGGAAGCACTATGGCACTGTTTGACGAACAGCCAACCAAAACCGAAGAGCAAAAACAAGCGATTTTAGACAATGTCCGTTTGCCAGAAGATTGGAAAACGGTGCTAGCAGATGAATTAACGTCTGAAAATATGGATAATTTGCGCGCGTTTTTAAAAGAAGCCTATCAATCAGATGAAAGTATTTATCCACCCGCACCGCTGATGTTTAATGCGTTGAATCTAACACCTTTATCAAAGGTCAAAGTCGTGATACTAGGTCAAGACCCTTATCATCGCCCAGGACAGGCCATGGGATTGTCATTTTCTGTTCCCAAAGCTATTCCCAAGCCCCCATCATTGAATAACTTGCTGAAAGAGATGGCGAGTGATATTGGTATTGCGCCGTCAGCACATGGCGATCTGACTTACTGGGCACAGCAAGGGGTTTTATTGCTTAATAGCTCGTTGACCGTACGAGAAGGTGAGCCGAACAGTCATCAAAATAAAGGGTGGGAGCAGTTTACCGACGCCGTGATTGATGCAGTCAATGAACAGACAGAGCATACCGTGTTTATTTTATGGGGCAGTAAAGCCCAGAAAAAAGGCAAGTATATCGATACAGATAAGCATCTGATTTTGACCGCCGTGCATCCTTCACCACTTGCCGCAAACCGTGGTGGGTTTTTTGGTTCCAAACCCTTTTCTAAAACAAATGACTATTTGGTGCAGTACGGCCAAACCCCGATTGATTGGCAGTTACCACAATAAATGCAAAATAGACAGCATATGAGCTTGAAACCGTATCCATCCTTGAATAATCAGCCAATTATCGAAGGTATTCAAGCCAGCACATTTTGGTCAGTTGTAGATGTTCAATGGATGCAAGAAGCACTCAGGCTTGCCAAGCGCGGTGCTGAGTGTGGAGAGGTGCCAGTAGGGGCTGTATTGGTTCATAATCAGCAAGTTATCGGCCAAGGGTTTAATCAACCAATTAGTAGCCATGATGCTACCGCTCATGCTGAGATAGTGGCATTGAGAGATGCCTGTACACGTTTGGGAAATTATCGTTTACCGCTACAGACCACTTTATATGTAACTTTAGAGCCGTGTACGATGTGTATTGGGGCATTGATTCATGCACGCGTAGATAAGCTGGTATACGCGGCAAGTGAACCTCGGGCAGGTATGGTTGGCAGTCAGATGGACTTGTCAATGCAGCCTTTTTATAATCACAGTATTCAAGTAAACAGAGGTCTTTGTAGCGAGCACAGTAGTCAAACGTTAAAGACGTTTTTTCGTGAGCGTAGGCGAGCGGCAAAAAAGAATAAAGCCAATATGTAAACTAAAAAATACTAATAAACAAGATATCAGTCTTGGCGCTAGTGGTCACGATGATTTTTTGCTATAATATTGCCCTATTTGATAGCGAACGCTTTGATATGCTATCAAGAATTTGATAGAGAAGTAAGTATTGCTTTATGGCTATCATATAATAAGGCATATAAGTAGCATCCACTATTGAGTGAGTATTATGACCGTTTCTACAACTGATAACACCGCACTTCATGATGATAATAGTCAAACGCAACCATTGCGTTATCCTGTTATTTGTATTGATGGGCCGAGCGGTGCAGGCAAAGGCACGGTTACATGGCGCTTAGCTCAAGCATTGGACTATCAGTTGCTTGATTCGGGTGCTCTATATCGTATTGTAGGACTTAAAGCTTTCGAAGCTGGTTTGGTTACCGCAGATACCAGTCAAGCCATTGATGAGATGGCGGTATTAAAGTTGACACAAAGCTTAGATATTGCGTTTGTGCCTAATAATGCGTCAGGACGTGTCGATATTTTGGTGAATGATGAGGCAGTCGGTGAGCAGGTACGTAACGAAACAGTTGGAGGCTATGCCTCACAGATAGCTGTTTTTCCAAAAGTTCGTGAGGCGTTGTTAAAGTTACAACAGGACATGGCCACTCGTTCAGGTTTGGTTGCGGATGGCCGTGACATGGGAACGGTAGTATTCCCAAATGCTGATGTTAAGGTGTTTTTGACAGCCAGTGCTGAAGCGCGTGCTGAGCGCCGTGTAGCACAGTTATCGAATGCTGGGCAAACAGCAGACTTTGACGCAATCTTAACAACGATTAAAGCGCGTGACGATCGAGATGAAAACCGTAGTACAGCGCCATCAAAGCCTGCAACAGATGCTTTATTGCTCGATAGCTCAATGTTTGATGCTGATGAAGTCTATGAACAAGTAAAAAAACACTGCCAAAGTCAGGGTATTATTTTTAATAGCTAGTAAAAACAATCTATTAAGTATTAAAAAGTTTCCTATTAGTCGGTGTTTTAGTATAAAATAATACGGTTAAGTTCAATATTTATCAGGAAAATGAATAGATTGTATTTATTCAATGAAAGATATTTAAGATAAGACAGTTGTTGTTAGTAATCTTTATGCGGGTGAGCTCGCTAACAACAATCGTTTTTTTTATATGATTGTATAGGATATAAAACCAGTATTGCGTTCTATACAATCATAAATTTGATCCGTACTGTGCTGGACAGGATACGGCTATACAAAGGTAGACATAATGGAATCATTTGCTGAACTATTTGAAGCGAGCATTGAAGAGCAGGGTCTGGATATCGAGCGTGGCTCGGTAATTACAGGTGCTGTTGTGGCCATCGATAGTGATTGGATCACAGTAGATACTGGTCTTAAATCTGAAGGTATCGTCGCTCGTGAAGAGTTTTTAAGCGAAGAAGGCGAACTTGAAGTTGAAGTTGGCGATAGCGTTGATGTCGTAGTGGAAGCAGTTGACAACGGTATGGGTCAAACCCTACTGTCACGCGAAAAAGCCAAACGCGTTGAAACTTGGAATATCCTTGAAAAAATCTCTGACAATGATGAGATCGTAAAAGGTATTATCTCAAGCAAAGTTAAAGGCGGTTTCACTGTAGATATCGGTTCAGTACGCGCGTTCTTACCAGGTTCATTGGTAGATGTACGTCCTATCCGTGATACGACGCATCTTGAAGGCAAAGAGCTAGAATTCAAAGTCATCAAACTTGATCAAAAACGCAACAACGTTGTTGTTAGCCGTCGTGCAGTTATGGAAGCTGAAAACTCAGCTGAGCGCGAAGAGCTATTGAACAAACTTGAAGAAGGCATCGAGATCGAAGGTATCGTTAAGAACCTTACTGATTACGGCGCATTCGTTGATCTAGGTGGTATTGATGGTCTATTGCACATCACTGACATGGCATGGCGCCGTATCAAGCATCCATCTGAAGTTGTTGAAGTTGGTCAAGACCTAAAAGTTAAAGTATTGAAGTTTGACCGTGAGCGCAATCGCGTAAGCCTAGGTCTAAAACAACTTGGTACTGATCCTTGGGACAATGTTGGCGGTACTTATCCAGTAGGTAGTGTTGTTAAAGCACGTGTTACCAACTTGACGGATTATGGTTGTTTTGCTGAGATTTCTGAAGGTATTGAAGGTCTAGTACACGTATCAGAAATGGATCATACCAACAAAAACATCCACCCATCAAAAGTAGTTCAAGTGGGCGATGAAGTTGAAGTAATGATTCTTGATATCGACGAAGAGCGTCGCCGTATCAGCCTAGGTATCAAACAGACTCTAGCCAATCCATGGGATGAGTTTGATAAGAAACATGAGCGCGGTGATAAAATCACTGGTACGATCAAATCAATCACTGACTTCGGTATCTTTATCGGTCTAGACGGTGGTATTGATGGTCTAGTTCATCTATCTGATATCTCTTGGAACGAAACTGGCGAAGACGCTATCCGTAACTACAATAAAGGCGACACCGTTGAAGCAATGGTATTGTCAGTAGATGCTGAAGCTAACCGTATCAGCTTAGGCGTGAAGCAGTTAAGCTCTGACCCATTCAACGAATACCTAGTCAACAATGACCGTGGTGCTATCGTTAATGGTAAAGTGAAAGAAGTAGATGCTAAAGGCGCTACTATCGAACTTGCTGACGAAGTTGAAGCGTATCTACGTGCCTCTGAGATCCAACGTGACCGCGTTGAAGATGCAACTAAGCATCTGACTGTTGGTGATGACGTTGAAGCGAAAATCATCAGTGTTGATCGTAAAACACGCAACATCAACTTGTCTATCAAAGCGAAAGACGAAGCTGAAGAGCGTCAAGCGATTAAAGAACTAAGCAGCACAAGTACTACTGCCGCTGCCGGTTCTGAAGCTCAACCAAAAACGATTGGTGACTTGATCAAAGAACAAATGCAGTAAGCTGCTAAGTTATTGATATAAAAGTAATGTAAAAAAAGCGACTCCGGTCGCTTTTTTTTATGAATAAATTTTGATATTGCTATTAGGGCGTGTCCTCATTTTAAAAATGGTGGTAAAAATGAGATAAATTGCCGTCAAACGAGGAAAATAGTGCAGATAATATCGAGATATTGACCAACTATTTGACGATGTTTGGCAAAATTTAGCTATTTTTAGCCCATTTAGAGAACACTCGTTTGAACTGAGGACACGCCCTAATGAATGATGTTTTTGTTCAAATGGGAAAACTCTTATTTTCATTTACGGTAATATCCGCTATCATTTGCAACATTGAGTAACAAGATGTGAATCATCGCTTATTTAAGACAATGGTGTTACTTTCATCGATGGATTTTCATCCTTATGATTTTAAAACAAATACTGTCTTAAACATAACAATTGAGCATGATAGTCTGATTCACAGTCATCTTATCCATTAATCAACAAGGCAAGCGTAATAATGCAGCAAGCGATTAACAAGTCCGAATTTATTAGTAATTTGAGTGCGAACTGTGACAATATGACTGATACAGTCGTCGATGATGCAGTGCGTGAAATATTAAATTTAATGACCCATACTTTAGCCAATGATGGGCGTGTAGAAGTTCGTGGGTTTGGCAGCTTTTGTCTGCACCATCGCCGTGCTCGTATGGGTCGAAACCCTAAAACGGGTGAAAGTGTGCCTGTACCTGCTAAAGCCATTCCACATTTTAAACCAGGCAAAGCCCTGCGCGAAGCGGTCAATGAAACGGTAGCAAATAGCTAATTATTGTCATATATCACTGATCCAATGAAACTTATCATTCTAAACTGAGGTAACTGTCTCATGCGCTTTTTACTATTCGTATTGCTGTTTTTGAGCTTTGCCTATGCGCTTGGTTTGGTGTTGGCAAATAATACCGAAGTTGGGGTAAATTTACTGTTTTCGCAAGCACCCACGATGAATCTGGGCTTGCTGCTGATACTATGTTTGATGTTGGGTATTGTGATTGGTATTTTACTAGCGCTGCTTATATTCCGTGTATTGCAAAATAAATGGGAAATTTCACGTTTGCAAAAGGCAAAAACCAACCTACAAGAGCAACTGACACAAGCCAATACCGTCATTGATCGCCAAGCACATTCGTCAATGGTAGAAGAAATAGATTATGGCTCTACGGCAACCAACATGCAAGATGGCATGGACAGTGATTTAGGTGAAGGTGCTACGCTTACTAAGCATAAGCGAGACTGAAGCCACGAACAATAAAATTGCGATGATAGTTAGTCCTATATAAATCAGATACGGTGTCAGGCTCGCTCAGTCTACTGTTTGTAGTACTTTTACTTTACTGCCTTGTATCCCAATTATATTGAACCGACTCTCAGTTAGGGCGGATCCTCAATGCAATCGATAGTCCTCTAAATGGACTAAAAATGAAGACATACCCTAGATATACTTTTTTAATAATTCTGATATCAAGATGGCAAACTCATGAATAATATAATGAAATCTCCAGTCGTCGTCGCTCTAGATAATATGACTTTAGATGCTTCCTTAGCGCTAGCTGACCAACTAGATCCCTCTCTATGTCGATTAAAAGTGGGCAAAGAGCTGTTTACACGCTGTGGCCCTGATATCGTTAAAGCGCTACATCAGCGTGATTTTGAGGTATTTCTAGACTTAAAATTTCATGATATTCCCAATACTACTGCACAGGCAGTATTGGCAGCGGCTGAGCTTGGTGTATGGATGGTCAATGTCCATGCCAGTGCAGGGCTAGAAGCCATGTCATTGGCAAAACAGCGTTTGTTAGATAGAGATCTTGATACATTGCTAATTGCAGTAACGGTATTGACCTCTATGGACAGTGAGGCCTTGATGCAAACAGGCATTACTGACAGCTTAGATGCACAAGTAAGCCGATTGGCGCAATTGACCAAGCAAGCTGGCCTTGATGGGGTGGTATGCTCAGCGCAAGAAGCCAAGACACTTAAGGCGCTATGTGGTCAGGATTTTAAGCTGGTGACCCCTGGTATTCGTCTAGCAGAAGACAATGCTGATGATCAAAAACGCATTTGTACGCCGGCTCAGGCACTCAGTGATGGCTCTGATTATTTGGTGATAGGTCGTTCGATTACGCAGGCCGCCGATCCTGCAGCGAAATTGCAGATGATACTACAAAGTATTTAGTCCACGCCTTAATAATTTGTAATGCCTGAACGATAAAAAGACAGCCTAACTTGCTGCCTTTTTTGCTTTTTGCGAGTAGATAAAAGGTGCTAAACTATTTACGTTTATTTAATGATAGTGAACTTATGAAATTACAAATATTAAGTGACTTACATATTGATAGCTATGCTCGTCAGTCACATCCGATAGGGCATATCCCTAAAACAGATGCAGACGTGGTGTTAGTAGCAGGAGATACCGCAAATAGTGATAAAGGTATGCCATGGCTACAAGACCAAGCCGCGCGTCTACAAGTACCTCTGATTACCATTGCAGGAAATCATGAATACTTTAATGAAGATGTGCGGCATTTTGACCACAAGCTAGCGACTTGGGATAATTATAATGTAGCGTCGAATCAAGGCGTTCGTGTCTTGCAATGCCAGCATATTGATATTGGTGATATTCGCATTTTAGGCTGTACGTTATGGACAGATTATCAGTATCAAGCCACTGAAGACACCATGGAAACCGCTATGCGCTTTATGCGAGACTATAAGCAAATCTATGCAGGCAGCGAGTTGTTTTCACCCGAGATATCCATGCAAATTCATGCTGAACATCGCCAGTGGCTACAAAAAGCATTGATGATTGCCAAAGAGCTGGGTAAAAAAACCGTGGTAATGAGCCATCATAGTGTCAGCTCGCTATCTGTGTCTGAAAAATATGCCGATCTGCCGAGTAATGCCGCTTTCGTTAGTGACTTTTCAGGTTGGATGCATGAAGATTGGGCACCGATGCTATGGGTGCATGGACATACCCATGAAGCATTTGATTACCGACTCGGTAACACGCGAGTGATTGTAAATCCACGAGCTTATCCGAATGAGGTGAGTAGTACTGCATTGGAATTTGCATGGGACAAAGTCATTGATATTGGTTAGGATGGTGTTGACTAAGGCGTGTCTTCAATTCAATCGCTACCCATCTAAATGGGCCAAAAATGGCTAGATTTTGCCTAAAAACGTCAAGTAGCTTGATATTATCTGTATATTTTTATCGTTTGATAGCACCTTATCTCATTTTTATCATCATTTTGAAATGAGGGCACTGCCTAGATATATTGCAACTAGATTTGTCTATTGTTCATTCTTGATCAGAAATCTGCTAGGCTTGCTGTTATGAGTAAATACCTTAATAATACCCTGTCAAAAATATCTGCTGATAAGCTTGCGAGTCACACCCCAAGTGCGCCTGCACCCTCGCATTTGCCAGACAGTATGATTCCCTCCGTCAGTTTATTGCCAGAAAATAAGCGGCTGATTTTATTTACTAGGCACTCTTTGCGTGAGCGTTCTGATGGTAATGGTTTTGCCAGCTATCAGTTACCGCTCACCCCAAAAGGTCGCGTGTTGGCAAAGTCTTGGGGTCGTTGGTTGGCAGGTCATCTGCCATATTCGCTCGATGTCGATAGTATCTCGAGTCCGATTGGCCGCTGCATAGATACCGCCCAGCTTATGCAAGAAGGCGCTGGTCTAAAACGTGATATTGCCCACCAGTCACTGTTGGTTGAGCCTGGTAGCTTGGTTACTGAGCCTGAGATAGCCAATCCTGTGTTTAAAGAAATTGGCGTACTGAATTTTATCAATCGCTTTTTGCAAGGCAATCTCGAAGGCACCAAAAATACCTATCAAGGGGGGTTGGATATCCTGTCGCTTTTTTACCAGAATCAGCCGCAACATGGCCACCTAATGCTTGCCGTGAGTCACGATACACTGTTATCTGCATTTTTAGCCGTCATGTTTGATGTGGTTGAGATTGATTGGAATGATTGGCCAAAGATGATGGAGGGCGTGTTTTTGTGGTTTGATGACAAGCCTTTTGATCAAGCGAACGCCCATTTTATCTGGCGCGGTAATGTCTATACTCGTCCGATTAGCTCATTATTAGATGGTTATCGTGCGGCAGGCTTTCATCCAAGCAAGTTATTATTGCCCCCAGAAGTGCAGTGGACATAATGTCTTATTTAAAGATGTGATGAGTTGCGCCAAATCCGCTATTTATTTTTAGCGTTGAATTTTTAATTAAGTCGTTTTGTTGTGTCATTTTTGAAGATGGTGTAGAGGTAGGTAGCGTCATTGCTCAACACTCATATTTTGAATAGACATAAAAAAACCTTGCCACTGTATTAGAAACAGCGACAAGGTTTTAGTCATGACGCTATAAAAGCGAAATGCGGTCTAGACAATACAAATCTTAAGCTTGTAGGCCTTTGATTGTTTTGTTTAGGCGGCTCTTACGACGAGCAGCTTTATTCTTATGAATAATACCTTTGTCAGCCATACGATCAAGAACTGGTACCGCTTTTTTGTAAGCTTCGGTAGCCGCGTCATAATCTTTAGCTGCGATAGCCGCATCAACACGTTTTAGGTAAGTACGAACCATAGAGCGTTGTGACGCAGAGTTCTGACGACGTTTGGTGTTTTGACGGGCGCGTTTACGAGCTTGTGCAGTATTAGCCACGCGTATCTCCTTGATAAAGATAGATAAAAATATGAATGTTGATTGCAATAATGGGTTTAACAATCATCGGTGACGAGCAGCCGTCTCGCCAAATATGATGTCGATGTCTGATATTAAAGCATCTAATATGAATAGATCATCGCAAGCACCAAAACTGTTTGGAATAATTAAACAGCGTTGGCGTGTAAAGCCGATTATCTTAGCAAATTATTGAACTAAGGACAATATATTTGATGATTAATGCTCAAAGAAGTTACGTAATAACAAGGAATTCAGGCTCATTGGGCTATCTAAGCCACTAGCGGACGCTAAGAGAGGCAGATGGCTGATAAAATCTCTTACAATAAATTCCACATAATAGCGTCAGTTATTCGCAAATTTAGGTATGATATCCTAACGATAGACCTTGATATAGGTATTTTTTCATCAATATAGATCATCTAACGTTATATAAGTGGATAGGGTATGCAGCGAAAAGCAATTGTGATTGGCGCGACAGGATTGGTAGGGCAGCACTTGGTCAAGCAGTTGAGCGAGCTTTATGACACATTGATTGTGATCGCTCGACGCCCGCCACGTTATATTAATGTCAGCATGCGTTTTTATCAGGTGAATGATTTTGATAATCTCTCTGAAGTGTTTGCAAGTGTTGGTGCAGATCGGACGACAGATGCCTTTAGTTGTCTGGGTACGACAAAAAAGCAGGCAGGTAGTGACGAGGCTTTTCGCAAAGTAGATCGTGATTACAACGTAAATTTTGCCAAGCTATGCCGTGATAAAGGCGTGGAAAACTTATTTTTGCTCTCTTCAATGAATGCGGATATTGACAGTCGCTTTTTATACAATCGTGTCAAAGCTGAAACGGAACAGTCAATTATGGCACTAGGCTTTGGGCAATTGATTATTTTTAGGCCTTCATTATTATTGGGTAAGCATAAAGGTCGTCCACTTGAGAGCATCGGCCAAAAAGCATTTAAGCTTATTTCGCCTTTGGTATCAGAATCATTCTCATTGCATCCTATTTCTGCTAAGCGCGTTGCTATTGCTATGGCGATGAGCGCACATAGTATCTATGAGCGTAGTAAATACTGTACTGACCCACAGATTGAACATACCGATATTATTGAAAACAAACAGATGCTGGCGATGACCCGAGTTAAGCATTGAGTGATAAAGGCGATGTGATTTTATAAAAAGTTTCACAGTAAATAGCCTAAGTGAAATGATGAGGAGCGGGTTAAATAGACCGCTTAATCAAAAAATTAATCATTGAGAGCAAGGAGCTGATCATGCCAGAATCGATACAAATGGATAGAGAGAATTTTGTGACTTGTGATCTGTTGGATGCCAATCCTGAGTCACAAGTATGTCTACCAAATATTGAAGGTAAGTCATTCCGTCATTTTGGCGCAAAAGACAGATTCTGCGGTGAAATCGTGACGGTTAAGTGCTTTGAAGACAATAGCCGTGTCAAATCATTGCTGAATAGCGATGGCAAAGATAAAGACGGCCATGGCAAAGTGTTGGTTGTGGATGGTGGCGGCTCTATGCGCTGTGCATTGCTGGGTGATATGATTGCACAATCGGCTATTGATAATGGCTGGGCTGGAGTCGTTATATATGGTTGTGTCCGTGATGTCGATGACATCGCCAAGATGGATATTGGGGTGATGGCACTTGGTTGTATTCCGCGTAAGTCGAATCGCCGTGATGAAGGTCAAACCGATATCGACATCAGCTTTGGTGATTTAACATTGAACTCGGGTATGTTTGTCTATGCAGACAATAATGGCATTATCGCTAGTGCTACACCGCTAATCTAACAATAATTGAATGAATGCGAATCAAAAACCTCAGTTGATACGTTGAGGTTTTTTGTTGCAGGGCCATTGTCATCGATTTTGTCACAGCCTGAATCCTCGTTTTTGAAGTAATTACACCTCAATCAGTAATAAATAAACTTTTAAGTGACAAACCGTTACGGCATAAGTTTTGGTAATTGCCTAAATATTCGTATAATAGCTTTCTGACTCCTTAACTTTGATCCTATTCTTTATGCCTATCACTGCTTTGACTGACGCGTTTGACCCTATTAACCAGCAGTTGTTCCCTATCCAAAATGCCGAGCGGCGTTGGCTAGCGCCTGTCCATGGTGCGGTCAGCAGTTTGTGGCTGGCAAGCTTGGTGCAAACGCCTATGTGGAATGTTGCCGAGCGATTAAAGGTCGTGGTGGCACGTGACCAAAACCAACTCAATCAAATAGAGACCGAGCTGGCGTTTTGCGGAGTCGATGCTTATGTGTTCCCTGACTGGGAAACATTGACTTATGATGAGCTGTCTCCGCATCAAGACATCGTTAGTGAGCGCATCAACCTGCTGACGGATATGCCAAGATCAGGTGTGCTGCTTATCTCCGTACAGGCGCTGATGCATCGCGTTGCACCGCCAAGTTGGCTGATTGGTCAGCATTTTGATTTGAGTGTCGGTGATCAGTTTGATATCAATACGCAACGTGGGCTGTTGGCAAAGGCAGGCTACCGCGCTGTTGAAAATGTCTTTGAACCAGGTGAGTTTGCAGTGCGTGGCAGTATTATTGATATTTTTGCCATGGGTCAGCCTTTTCCGCTGCGTTTAGACTTGTTCGATGATGAAATCGAAACGATTCGCTTTTTTCATCCTCAAACCCAGCGCACATTGACCGCTGATGATCTCAAAGCGATGTTAACGGGCAACGATACCAGCATGGCAAAAGAGTCGCTGTCGTTACTGCATAAGATGCCAGATATCTCAAAGCCTATTCAGCAATTTCAAATACTGCCAGCAAAAGAGTTTCCACTTGATGAAGGGCGTGAGACGTTTCGCACGAACTTTGCTGCGATGTTCCCTAATACCAGTAGTCGCAAGTCTGAGCTACATAAAGACGTGATGGCAGGGATTGCTAGTAGCGGATTAGAGTATTATCAGCCGCTATTTTTTGACTTAAAAGACTGGGAAGCAGAGAGTAGCTTATTCTCCTATTTACCAAGTGATGCATTGTTTATCACCGATGAATTAATCAACGAAAAACAAGCCGATTATTGGTCACAAATCCAGCGCCGCTACGAAGAGCGTCGACATGATGTTGACAAGCCTATTGTAGAGCCTGCATTGCTGTATCTATTATCCAATGCACTTAATGAGCAGCTAAACCAGTATCCACGAGTGATATTAAGTGCTCGTGATGAACTGGCTACGATGAATGATGTGTCAGCGTTGGAAGATACAGACGCATCACAGATACCATTGCCATTGAGTGTCACTAAACAACAAGGACTGGTGACACTAAGTGCTCAAGAGCCGCCACAACTGGCAGTCAATCACCAAAAGTCTGAACCATTAATTGAACTGCTCGACTTCTTAAGTGTGCAAACAGAAACAGCAACACCTGTATTAATCGTTGCAGAGACCGCAGGCCGTCGCGAGGTTCTCATTGAACTGTTTAAGGGAAAGATTGATATCAAAGCGTATGATAGCTTTGAAGCCTTTCTAGCCGCAGATAAAACCAATGCTATTAATAACAGTCATTTGCCGCATGTTGGTTTGACTGTCGCACCACTCGAACGTGGTGTCTATGTGCCTGAGCGCTTGGTGTTGATTAGTGAGACGCAGCTGTTTGGTCGTCAAGTTTTACAGACGCGCCGTCGTCGTCAAAGCGGTGTATCAGAAGAATTCTTGGTCAAGAGCGTCACTGAGATAACAGACGGAAGCCCAGTGGTTCACATCGAGCACGGTATTGGTCGTTATAATGGTTTGATTACCTTAGATGTGGGCGATGGTGAGCAAGAGTTTATTCATTTAAAGTATTCTGATGATGCCAGCATCTATGTACCAGTCGCCAATCTGCAAATGATTAGTCGTTATAGTGGCGGTGATCCAGCCTTGGCACCGCTACACAAGATTGGTAGTGGGAAGTGGGATAGAGCCAAGCAAAAGGCGCTAGAACAAATTCATGACGTCGCTGCAGAGTTGCTGAATATGCAAGCCAGACGTGAGGCCAAAGTTGGCATTCATTTTAAAATAGATCCTTCGCAATATGAGCTATTTGCCAGTCAGTTTGCTTTTGAAGAGACGCCTGATCAAGCCAATGCCATTCATGCAGTGATGGAGGACATGAGACAAAATCAGCCAATGGATCGTCTGATTTGCGGTGATGTTGGTTTTGGTAAAACAGAAGTCGCGATGCGCGCGGCCTTTATTGCCGTCAGTGCTGGATATCAGGTTGCCGTACTAGTGCCTACCACGTTGCTCGCTGGTCAGCATGAAGACAACTTCCGCGACCGTTTTGCCGATTGGCCAGTTCGTATTGAGAGCCTGTCACGCTTTGGCGGAAAAAAACACCAAGAAATGGTATTGGCTGATTTGGCTGCTGGTAAAGTAGATATCGTCATTGGCACTCATAAACTGCTACAACCTGATGTAAAGTTTTCGAATCTCGGGCTAATGATTGTTGATGAAGAGCATCGCTTTGGAGTGCGTCATAAGGAGCGTATCAAGGCGATTCAGACAGATGTAGATAGTATATCTATGACCGCGACCCCTATCCCTAGAACGCTTAATATGGCGCTCTCAGGCATGCGTGATATGTCGATTATCGCCACACCGCCTGCCCGTCGCCTTGCCATCAAGACCTTTGTGATGCAAAAAACAGAAGCCTTGATGAAAGAAGCTATATTGCGTGAGCTTTTGCGTGGTGGTCAAGTATACCTACTGCATAATGATGTTGCGAGTATTGAGCGCATGGCAGAGACCATTCGCGACCTTGTACCAGAAGCGCGAGTAGGGGTTGCTCATGGACAAATGCAAGAGCGTCAGCTTGAGCAGATCATGCAGCAGTTTTATCACAAAAAATTCAACGTGTTGATTTGTTCCACCATTATCGAGACGGGTATTGATGTACCGAATGCCAATACGATCATCATTGAGCGTGCGGATAAGTTTGGTCTTGCGCAATTGCATCAGCTGCGAGGCCGAGTAGGACGCAGTCACCACCAAGCGTATTGTTACTTACTAGTGCCTTCTCTTAAAGGTCTTAAAGGGGATGCCAAGCGCCGTTTGCATGCGATTGAGCGTGCCAATACTTTAGGTGCAGGCTTTATGCTGGCAAGTGAGGATTTAGAGATTCGCGGCGCAGGGGAGATATTGGGTAAGCAGCAGAGTGGCAATATGCAGGCGATTGGTTTTAGCTTGTACATGGATATGCTTGAGCGGGCGACTAAAGCCATTAAAGCGGGCAAGGAGCCTGATTTAAATACACCATTGTCGTTGACCAGTGAAATCAATCTACACAGCTCTGCCCTTATTCCAGAGGAATATCTACACGACGTGCATCAGCGCTTATTGTTTTACAAACGTATTAGTAATACTGATGATAAAGAGGCATTGACCGATATTCGCACGGAAATGATAGATCGCTTTGGTGCACTGCCAGATCAAACCAAGCAGCTATTCGCCATTCATGGATTACGTTTACAAGCAGAGCCACTGAAGATCAACAAAATCGATGCCAATAGTAGTAGTATGACGCTGGAGTTTGCGCCAGATACTCCAGTCGATGCGTTGGCCATTATCAAATTGATTCAATCGAATGGGCAGCATTATCGTATGAATGGTGCGTCTGGTATTCGTTATCAGAATGCCGATAAACTGGCAACGTCGCAGCAACGAGTGACGGTCATACAAGAGCTTTTGCGCTACTTTAGCGAGCATATGGTGACAGAGTCTCCTTAGGCCAGTCAGATATAAAGTAGCTGCTGAGTCAGCGAATTCAGTGGAATAAAAGAACTGACTAAGCTGAGCAGTAACATCAAAGCAATAAATCATGGTGCTATTTTATCGACCAGATAACTGATAAAATAGCCAAACTGTATTTTTAACTTACTGTATTTTATTTGCATTAAACAACAAGAGAACCGTCATTATGTTCCAACTTCATCATAAACTTGCTGCTGATAGTTTTTTAGTGGGGGATTTTCCATTATCCACTTGTCGTTTAATCAATGACTGCCAGTTTCCTTGGCTGATATTAGTGCCACGCGTATCGGGTATTAAAGAGCTGTATGAGCTGTCTGAAGCAGACCAAACACAGTTTTTACGAGAGTCTAGCTGGTTGTCGAGTCAGCTAGCCAAAACCTTTCAAGCTGATAAAATGAATGTGGCAGCCCTTGGTAATCAAGTACCACAGCTTCACTTTCATCATATTGTCCGCTATCAGAATGATATGCAATGGCCCAATCCAGTATGGGGGGTTCCTGCGATACCTTATACCAAGGAAGTATTGGCGCAAATGCAGCAAACATTGATGATGGCGCTACGTGGTCATCACCAAATGCCATTTGATTGGCAAATGCAATAAGCTTTTGACTTTATCTGATGACACACCCTAGATAATAGTTTACCTAAATGGTAGTAGATTGAACATCAGTCTTATATGAAAGAGAAGCCAGATACCCAGCCGTATCTGGCTTCTTTTTTTTATAGTAGCGCCAGCTATCGTCTTAAGTGAGTCAATAAACTAGACAAAAGGTCGCTTTTGCAGCACCAGTGACCTGTGCATTACCTTATTCCAAAAGTATAATATATTATCAGACATGTTTTACGACAAATTGAGATAAGGGCAAATAAGGCGCATTCATATGTGCTAGTGTGAACGACTTTGTCCTTCAGATAGTTCTCCTTATTTAGGTGAAATTCCATATGCCCTTTTCAGAGACATTACAGCCAAGGTCGCCGTTAAAGGGCAGTGGATCCTGCCGTTTTGATTATCCAGAAGTTTTCGTTCTGATCCTTACCGTCATACTCCTCGCTTTATATTTTGATTTTAGCCCAAATTCAATGGCACTGCTTGTCATTGTTTGCCTGCCCAGCTTAATGATTTTGATTTATAACTATCGTCGTCAAACCAGTTTTTGGACGTCTAATATTGTCATCATTTTATTATCTGCGGTCATTGGATCGATACAGTTTTGTACGGTAATTTCGCTTAGCTTAGCCGCGCTTATAGGGCTAAGAGTTATTATTAGTAGCTCTGAAAATCACTTAAAACTGCTTTCTGTTTCAGTCATAACGGGTATTGTTTTTTATTATGTTAGCGTTACTTTGAGTAGTACTGAGATAGACTGCCATAACAGTTGGTTGCCTCCTACGATACTACTAGCCAGTATGACTGTTATCTTATGTCAGTTTCGACGCGTATACCAAGAATATATGGGTTATAAGGTGTCCGCACATAAGATTGGTGGGCGACTTAATACAATGGTGTCCGTTATTAATAAGTTGACACGATTTATACCACCCCAAATTTGGGAGCCTATCGTAAAATCGGATAGCCCAGTCACTGTCTCTAACAAACGTGCCAAGCTGACAATTATGTTTTCAGATATTGTGGGCTTTACAGAGTTGTCAGATAGTTTGAGTTCTGACAATTTAGCGGACATTTTGAATACTTATATGAATTGCATGACATCGATTGCTGACAAGCATGGTGCCGTTCTTGATAAGTTCATTGGCGATGGCATGGTATGCTTCTTTGGTGAGCCTGATAGTCGTGGCTCGCGTCAAGACGCGTTAAATTGTGTGGCGATGGCCATAGATATGCGCCGAGAAATGCGAACTTTACGGCAGAAATGGCGGCTGATGGGGTTTGAGGGCTTATACATACGTATTGGCATCACAACTGGCTACTGCCATGTTGGTAATTTTGGTAGTAATAATCGACTTAGCTATACAATGATTGGTAAAGAGGCCAATCTAGCCTCTAGGCTTGAGTCCCGCGCCGATAAGGATCAGATACTGGTTAGCGAAAGTACTTATGATTATATCTGCCATAATTATGAGTGCCAGTACGTTAATGCATTTCAATTAAAGGGCTTTGATGAAAAGGTCAATGCATGGCAAGTGTTTGATCCCAATGCCAACAAAGGCCACTTGTCTAAATGGGTTGACCACACGTTGCCTGGTTTTAATCTACATTTGAATTTTAGAGATATGAAAGACAATGATTATCAAGATATTAGAGCTCGCTTAAATTTTGCGCTTGAACGTATCGAGCAAGAGGAAGAAAAAATGGTGAAGAGTATCACTGCAGAAAAAGCACGTCAGAATATTACTCACAAATAAGCGTTTTATATGCAAGCGTTGTAAAATGGACATCGTAAAATGCCACACATAAAAAGGCCAGCTATCATCATAATAGCTGGCCTTTTTGGTAGTAACGTAGAGATTACGATAGTGGGTTCATTTTACAACCAATGCAGTGCAACTGGAATGAATCTCTTCTAGCTTCTGTGATGGCAGAAAGCAAGGAACATTTATATCAGTCACACATGACTATGAACGTATCGACTCTATATTGAACTGACAGTCTGAGTGCTTAATGATTTTCTTTTGCGTGATTGAGTGTATATTTAGGAACCTCAATGGTTAAATCTTCATCATCCAACATAACCTGACAAGACAAACGTGAGTCAGGCTCTAGTCCCCAAGCACGATCAAGTAAATCCGCTTCGATATCATCCATCTCATCTAAACTATTAAAGCCTTTACGCACAACAACATGACAGGTGGTACAGGCTTTTGACATCTCACATGCGTGCTCGATTTTGATGCCTTTCTCTAATAGTGCTTTGCATAAGTTTTCGCCAGCTTGTAGCTCAACTTCTGCGCCTTCAGGGCAAATTTCGTGGTGGGGTAATATGGTAATTTTTGGCATAAATTATCTGTCCGATGCTAATCAATTTAAAAAATATGAGAAGTTAGCTTAATATGTCAACTAAGCTATTATGTCGATGTATCTGTTACCAGTCTTTGGCACTAGTACCAGCCATACTGGTCTTGACGCTTTGATTCATAATACGAGCAGCAAAGGCATCGCTATGTGGTTTAAGCTGTGCCTGTTGAGCTTCAATAAGCGCTAAATCGTCAGTACCAAGAGCAGTACGCAGCGTTTGTATATGCGCCGCTAATGATTGTTGTTCTTCAGCAGAGAGTAATACGGCAAACTCGTTAAGGGCAGATTCTAAGGCAAGGATTTCACGTTCAGCTTCTACCTTGGTCTCGATTAAAGAACGTGCATTTTTATCTTCTTCTGCATGCTTGAATCCTGCAATAAGCAACTGTTCTTTTTGCTCATCTGATAGGCCATAAGAAGGCACAATCTCAATCTTACTTTCTGTTTTGGTCGTGGTTTCTTGCGCACTGACAGTCAGCTGACCATTGGCATCAATACTAAATGTCACCTCGATACGAGCAAAGCCAGCCTTCATTGATGGGATACCATATAGCTCAAAGCGTCCCAGTGAACGGCAATTGTCTACGGTTTCGCGTTCACCTTGCACCACATGAATCACCATACCTGTTTGACCGTCTTGATACGTTGTGAATACTTGGCGTTTTTTGACAGGGATAGGGGTATTGCGCGGTATGAGCACTTCGACTAGGCCACCCATGGTCTCAAGACCAAGTGATAGCGGCGTCACATCTAGTAATAATAAGTTATTGTCACTATCACCGTTGACCAATTGATGGGCAGTTTGTGCGGCACCTAAAGCAACGACTTCGTCTGGATTCAGGCGGCAAAGTGGTTGCTTGGCAAAGAATTCAGTCACAACTTGTTGTATGGTAGGCATTCGCGTCGAGCCACCAACTAGGATAACTTCGTCTAACGCTGCGGTAGACAGTTTGGCATCACGCAATACTTGCTCACACACGCTGAGCGTGCGACGGCTAACAGGTTCTGTGATAGCTAGTAAGTCTGCACGGCTCAGCACACCTTGATAAGACTGTTCATTGACAGTGACACTGATATCCACTTGCTCAGCATCAGTCAATGCTTGTTTATACGCTTTGGCTTGTTGCGCGAGTATTGATTTGTCATGACGGCTTACGTCTTTTGGATCGATATTTAACTGCTTAATCATCCAATTGGTGATAAGGCGATCAATATCATCCCCACCTAATGCGCTATTACCACCCGTTGCCAATACTTCAAAGACACCATCAGTCAGCTTTAAGATAGAGACGTCAAAAGTACCACCGCCCAAATCATAGATTAGATAATAGCTTTCTTTTTTATTGTCTTCTAATGACTGGTCAAGACCATAAGCGACCGCCGCCGCTGTTGGTTCATTTAGCAAACGCAGTACCTTGATACCAGCTGCTTGAGCGGCATCCTTGGTCGCTTGACGCTGCGCCTCATCAAAGTAAGCAGGTACAGTAATGACTGCGCCCTCGATACTGTCTGTAGGCAATGCAGTCGCTGCACGTTGCTCAAGCGCGGCTAATATACGCGCTGACACCTCAACAGGAGATACTTCACCCTGAGCGGTGACAAAAGCTGGCATGTCATCTGCGCTGCCGCTTAACTCATACGGGTGAGAGAATTTGATATCAGCTTGGCTACGACCCATAAAGCGCTTAGCCGAGACGATCGTATTTTTTGGATCATCCGCTAAATGTGCGAGAGCATCACAGCCGACCAATGGATTGCCAGTAGCTGGATAATAGACGACAGACGGTAATAACGTATCTGACGCGGTGCCTGCCTCTAAGACTTGTGCTTTACCTGAACGTACCACAGCGACCAGTGAGCGTGTGGTACCAAGATCGATGCCCAAGCCAAATTTATGTTGGTGAGGTTGGGCGCTTTGATTGGGTTCAGCAATTTGCATTAAAGACATAAGGATAACTCAGAGATAAAATGAATAAGTGAAATGGAGCAAATATAGCACATGCAATATGAGCATTTACCGTCTGTAATCTCACTCCAAAGATAATAGATTTTGGCTGTCTAGCGTGCTTTAATTCAGAGATTATACGGTATAGTTGGTACTATTTTAACCAAATATTCAGAATTTGGTTTTTGAGTAAAATACAAAACCATAGGCATTTAGACGTATAGGTCATCGTCATCTGAATGCGCCGCAGCTGCAACGTCATCAAGACCAGTCGTGACATCTGCATTTAACTTGACCAAAAACTTCAATTTTTGTGTCGCATCAATCGCCGTTTGCCAATCTTGGCTGTCATAAGCATGGCTAAAGCGCTCAGATTGTTTTGCGAGACGCTCTGTGATTTGAGGATGTAACTGCTGCAAGGCTGGAAGATCTTTGCCTTCAATAGCGTCATCCAAATCCATTCGCATTTCCATCGCATCTTCTAAGAAGTCTAAGTCTGCAATTGAATGCTCTATATTTTGTGCTTGGTCTGCCATATCTAGCATATAACCGGCACGACTATCAGGTGCGCTCAGTGTTTGATACGCCTGATTGATAAGCGCTGAGGTTTGCTCAGACTGTCGTTGCGCTTGAGCCATGTCTGTCTGGTTCTTGACAACATTGTCAGGATGATAACGTTTTTGTAGCAGACGCAGATATTGATCGAGACTATTTTGGTTGACTTCAAATTTTACAGGTTGCTCAAATAGGGCAAAGAAGTTATCAAACTGAGTTTCTGAAATGATGTCTGTCATAATCTTATGCCTTGCTTTTTTATTTGTTTTTTAAAGTCTTTGTCTGGTTAAGCACGTCTTAATAGAGTGGTTTTTAACGAAGCTTGTCACGCTGTTTGTGGCTCTGGCAAAGGTTTTGCACTGTTCGTATGAAAATCTATGTGTGCAAGAATTTGTTTGCGTAAGAGTCTATCAAACGTCAGCCATGGAACGATTAAACTGTGAAAGATTCGCCGCAACCACATTCACCTTTCTGGTTAGGATTGGTGAATTTAAAGCCTTCGTTGAGGCCTTCTTTTTCGTAATCCATTAATAAGCCATCTAAATATACGAGGCTTTTAGGATCAATAAAGATGCTAACGCCACGGCTTTCATAACGAGTGTCATTCTCGTCAGGGGTATCTACAAACTCTAAAACATAAGCCAAGCCCGAGCAACCGGCCGTACGGATACCCACTCGAATGCCTTCACCTTTACCGCGATTGTCCAAAAAATCTCGAACATGCTGAGCGGCGCGTTCTGTCATTTCAATCATGCCAACTCCCATTGACTATTAATAATCATAAATATCAATAAAAAAATCTGTATGAACTGGCAACCAAAATCACACGTTTGCCAAAACAATAACACTAGAAAACAAAAGGTGACAATTACATAAGCGTCATTGTCACCTCTTTAGCGTCAGTAGCTATTTACGTGTTGCTACTATAGCGCTGCTAATACCATGCAGCACATAGGCTAGTAGGTTTGTTTAGCCTTAGATAACAGCTTCTTCAGTTGCTGCTGCTACGCCATGCTTACCTTTATAGTCGCTAATAGCGGCTTTAATGGCGTCTTCTGCAAGGACAGAGCAATGCACTTTTACTGGTGGTAATGCCAATTCTTCAGCAATGTGACTGTTCTTGATTTCGCCAGCTTGGTCTAGGCTTTTGCCTTTTAGCCACTCAGTAACGAGTGAGCTTGAAGCAATAGCTGAACCGCAACCATAAGTCTTAAAACGTGCATCTTCGATAATACCATTGTCATCGACTTGGATTTGTAGACGCATCACATCGCCACATGCTGGGGCACCGACCATGCCAGTACCAACATTTTTGGCATTTTTATCAAGATTGCCAACGTTGCGTGGGTTTTCGTAATGATCAATAACTTGGTCACTATAGGCCATGGGGTTTTCTCCTAGTTAGATGATGAGTAGTCGTTTATTAACTTTGAATGTCTAACTACTCATCGATAATTGGGGTCAAACGCTTATCTTAATTGTCTGATCAATCGTTTAATAAATATATTTGAGGATTGTGCCGTTATTGACGCTTGATTTTAGTGCTCAGCCCACTCGACTGAGTTTAAATCAACGCCTTCTTGGTACATATCCCAAAGTGGTGATAGGGCACGTAATTTGTCAACGGCTTCATGCATTTGCTTGATAACGGTATCGATATCTTCTTCAGTCGTATAACGACCAAAGCTAAAGCGAATAGAGCTATGTGCCAATTCATCTGGACGACCAATAGCACGTAGTACGTATGATGGCTCAAGCGTCGCTGATGTACAGGCTGAACCTGATGAGACAGCCAAGTCTTTAAGTGACATCATGAGTGATTCACCTTCAACGAAGTTAAAGCTGATGTTCACAATATTAGGAACGCTATGCTCTAAATCACCGTTTAAGTAAATTTCTTCGATATCTTGTAGACCGTCCCACAGCTTTTGACGTAGTTTGGCTGCATGGGCATTGTCTTCTTTATAGCTGTCATTGGCTAAGGCAAATGCAGCACCAAGGCCAACGATTTGATGCGTTGGTAATGTACCTGAACGCATACCACGCTCATGACCACCGCCATGTTGCTCTGCTTTCAAGCGGATACGTGGCTTACGGCGGACAAACAATGCGCCAATACCTTTAGGGCCATATGCTTTGTGACCTGAGAAACTCATCAAATCGATTTTCATGGCTTCAAGGTCAATCAATACTTTACCAACAGACTGTGCGCCATCAACATGGAATACCACACCCGCTTCACGAGTGATTTCACCAATAGCAGTTACGTCTGTAATCGTGCCAAGCTCATTGTTCACCATCATCAGTGATACTAAAATCGTATCTTCACGTAGCGCATCTTTCACTTGTTCTGGCAAGATAAGACCAGTGCTTGGCTGTGGCTCAAGATAAGTGATTTCAAAACCTTCTTGCTCAAGCTCACGGCAGGTATCTAATACCGCTTTGTGTTCAATTTTACTGGTGATAATGTGTTTACCACGAGACTGATAAAAATGCGCAGCACCTTTAATGGCTAAGTTATCAGACTCAGTCGCACCAGAAGTAAAGACGATTTCGCGTGGATCAGCGTTAATGACTTCAGCCACTTGACCACGAGCAGTTTCTACTGCTTCTTCTGCTTGCCAGCCATAACCGTGTGAGCGCGAGGCTGGATTACCAAAGATGCCATCTACAGTCAGATACTCGCTCATTTTAGCGGCTACTGATTTGGCAACTGGGGTAGTGGCGGCATAATCTAAGTATATAAGGTTATTATGTTGGCTCATGCTGGGTTTGCCTCGCTGTTCGATAGGGTAATAGTATTGATGTCTTTTATGGAAATATCTTTTGTAGAAGTGTGCTGGCGTTCTGAGACGGACTGCACATTTTCCATATCTAATAATTGCGCTAATGTTATATTTTTCAAGTACTGTTCGATATGATTTGACAGTGCACACCACAGATCGTGGGTTAGGCACATTGTACCACCTTGACAGTCACCGCGTCCTTCACATTGCATCGCGTTCACTGATTCATCAACCGCAGATATGATGCTCATTACATCTATCTCATTCAGTGGCTTAGCGAGATGGTAACCACCTGCGGCACCGCGAATACTGGTAACAAGACCACGTTTTCGAAGTTTGGAAAACAACTGTTCAAGGTATGAGATTGAGATAGACTGCCGCTTGGCGATATCGGATAACGATACAGCACTGTCTTGTTGGCTGGTCTGCAATGCCAAATCTAATAATGCGGTAACAGCGTATCTGCCCCGAGTAGTCAAACGCATGTGTTATCTCCAAACTTGATGTCATTTATGTTTAACAACGATCCCAACCAAAGGTATTGATAAGCACTCATAAAATAAAAAGCGACTAAAAATACACCAGCTAAGTTTTGTTTTATCGTTATTGAACAACAGATGATTAACCCGATGTGTGCAACGATTAAGGTAATTATACTTAATCCCGAGTAATTTAGTCAAGATTAAAGTGTGGTTCAATGGTTAATCAAGCTTATTGCTATAATTGATAAAAACAATGATGTTGATAAGAGGGATATGAGTGAGGTTCGAATGGCCTATTTTACGTAATTAATGACACGCCTTAGAGGCTTAGGTTTTAGTGATAGCTATATTCGATAGATGAAAAAATAAGCGTTCAATATCTGTAAAAGACATTGAACGCTTATTTATGATAGATAGTATAGATAGTACCGTGCAATCAGAATTAATTCATCAATAGTGCTATGACTGAGCCAATCATAATGACCAGTGCCACCACAGTGACCATCATCAACGTCTTTTGTTTGCTCTGTAATTCTTTTACGGTTGTTTCAAGCTCACGGTTTTTGATGGTCAAGGTGTTAATCTGTGTTTGCTGTTCTTTAATACGCAGTTTGTAGTTGTTCTTTTTTTCTTCTCGCTCAGCATCGGTAGGCTTGGTTTTAGCTTTACCACCTTTTATCTTTCTAATCAGACCTTGAATCAAGCTGCCAAGCCCAAGTTGCATAATAAATTGTTTGACCAGTTGTACTTGAATCGATTCACCACGCATCTGTAGTTTGTCAGTGGTTTCGCTATCGTGAGTCGTAATGGCGTTGATAACTTGGATGCTATAAGCATTGATGACCACATCAGGCTCACTGCGTCCAATGGGCAATTCAGCATCTAGTAATACACCTTTGGTACTAAAGGTGGCAAATATTTCTACATGAGGTAGATATAGACGAAGCGCTACGACGGTGCCCTGCTTGGCAAGCGGATAAGCGGCCTTACGCAATTCAGGATCCAAACGTAACAGTAATGTCAGCGCCGACTCGATAAACACTAAAATGATATTAAGAAAAGAGTGAGACAACGTAGAACGCTTCATGTAAATAATCCGTTTTTTATTTAGCAAATCTTGTTTAATAACAGACATTAGTTTATTATTAAGCAAGATTTGCAGTGATATTTTGCTTATAGTAACGTCTTTATAATAAAAAGTAACGCTAGTTTCTGTAGTGGCTAAAGTATTACATTACAATTTGGCAGTCAACAAAGACATGATTATCTGTGACTCGCAATGTACGGGCCTCATGAGTCGCAATGCCTAGACGGTAAATGATAACTTTTCTAACGCCTAGAAACCATATAAGCCAATCCTCTCAGTTAAATACGCTGGCTTATATAGCGATTATTGACGCTTTGCGTAACATTAGGTGTCAAATACGTAGTGCAGAGCGCAAAAATATGTAAAATCGCTTGCGCTCCTTATGCTGCCTTGATATAAAGACGATAACAAAGAAGAACCTGTTAATACGCCAGTTAAGTAGTTTTTATTGCGTAAGCACCATGAGAGCGTTACAATACTTGGCGTGAGCATTTATTACTCCCTTAAACTTGAAGGAAATTTTATGAATAAGTCAGAATTAATTGATAGCATTGCAGACAAAAGTGGTCTAAACAAAACCCAAGCTGGTGATGCGTTAAATGCTGTTATGGAAAGTGTTGGCGAAGCGCTAGAAGCTGGCGATAGCATCTCATTAGTTGGCTTTGGTACTTTTAGTGTGAAAGATCGCAAAGCACGCACTGGTCGTAACCCTAAGACTGGCGAAGAGCTAAGCATTCCAGCAAGCAAAGTACCAAGCTTCAAAGCTGGTAAAAACTTAAAAGAGCGCTTGAACTAAGCCGCTTTGCTAAGAGCAAAATGATAGTGGGTGGCTTGTAGCTGATGTTATAAGCCAGCCATCAAAGAAAGCACCTAATATTTAGGTGCTTTTTTTTATCGCTATAGTTTGTCTCATACATCGTGAATATTTTGAGTCTACGTGAAAAATCACGTATCATAGGGCGCGCGATAGGTGCGTCATTTAAGTCAAATTTCTTTAGTAAGTTTTATTTTTTACTATAAAATGCATACGCCCTTACTCTTACCATTGCCAGCTTAGATAGCACTGATATCAATAATAGTATTACAATGGTTTTTCATCAATATAGGTTAATAAAGCAGAGATAACTATGGATAAATTGCGCGATTTCTTAAAAAGCTGGCCAGGTCGCATTTTATTGATTTTATGCCTATCGCCGCTCGCTCTATTGGGCGTCGAAAGCTATTTTGGCGGCAACGTCGATCCCAACCAGATTGCTCAGGTAGGTGAGGCAAGCGTAGGACTGTCCGAATATCAAACTGCTGTCAATAGCCGTCGTACTGAGGTGCTAGAGCAAGTCGAAGATGCCAGCTTATTGAACGAAGATGTGCTTCATGAGCAAGTATTAAAGGGTTTAATTGACCGTACTTTATTAGAGCAGCAAGCAGGCAAGCTTGGCATGACAGTCTCTGACGACACGATTAACCGTCTGCTGCGTCAAGAAGAAATATTTCAAGATGCAGAGGGTGATTTTTCGAATGATCAGTTTGCGAGCTTCTTGCGCCAGCGTGGCATGACCAAAAACCAGCTGTTTACAGAATTTCGCAATCAGTTAAGCTTGGATCAATTGAATGCCAGTATCGTTGGTACAGCCGTTTATCCTATGCAAGCGGTCAGTCAATTGATTGATTTACAGCTTGAGTCGCGTAATATCTGGGTACATCGTTTTAATTGGCAAGACTATGCTGACAAGGTTAAGTTGAGCAAAGCAGATATTCAGTCCTATTATGATGCCAATAAAGACACGCTGAAAAGTGCAGCCATGGTTGACTTGGCTTATATCCAGCTTAGCCCGCAAACCATTAAGGTTGATGACGTAACAGCAGAAGATTTGCAGCAGCAGTATGAAGCCTACAAACAAGGTATCGCTGCGACTGACGAGCGTAAAGTCAGTCAAATTCTCTTGACTGGTAAAGAGGCCAAGGCACGAGCAGACAAAGTGAAAGCTCGACTAAATAAAGGAGAAGCTTTTGCTGCATTGGCTAAAGCAGAGTCGGATGATCCATCAGGAGAAACAGGTGGTGATATCGGACGTTTCAACCCATCAGTGTTTGGCAGTGATGCAGATACTGTGCAGAAGGCGTTAGAAGGGTTAAGCGTTGGCGATGTGACAGCACCTATCAAGACCAGCTTTGGTTATCAAATATTTACGGTCACTGAAGACAATGGCGAAAAGATTCCAAGCCTTGATAGTATGCGTGAAGCGCTGACAGCAAAAGCAAAAGAGTATAAGCGTCAGGAAATCTATGCTGATAAAGTGACGTCGATCAATGATTTGGCCGCAGATGGCTTTAGTATTGAAGATATTGCGCAACAAGAAAACGTAACTTTGAAGCGTCTCAAAGATTATCGTAAAGAAAACAATAAATCAGCATTACCGCAACCAGCAGTCGTTAAACAAGCTTTTGATGAGTTTACCATTCAAGATCAAGCGGTAACGGCGGGCGTGGAAGTTGGTAACGGTACAGTATGGTTACAGCCAAGCAATTATCGCCCTACTAAGACGCTTACTTTGGCGAATGCAACCCCAAGAATCACTCAAATATTACGTCAGCAGAAAGCGACAGCATTAGCTTTAACAGATGCTAAAGCATTGGCAGCTGGTATTAAGACGTCAGCTGACATCAGTAAGCAGACGATAAGCTTCCAAGCATTGGGTGAGATCAATCGTCAAACGACACAGCTAACAGACAAAGAACGCGGGTTGGCATTTAGTCAGCAAGCGGCTGATAATGGTGTTGTTGCCATTGCTAGTGAGACTGAGATGGGTGCAACGCTATTGGTTGGAGATCGTATCAGAACTGAGCAGCAGTCACCGCTGTCTGATATGCAAAGAGCACAAACAGCCGGTATCATTCGTGATAATTTGGGTCAAGATCAGTTGCAAGACTACTTAGATTATCTGCGTTTGGTATATAAGGTTGAGATTAATGAAGCCAATATGGCAAATGCACAAGGACGCTAGAGATAAGGATATTAAGGACAATACAACAAACTTGTTAAATTGTATCTTCTAAATACCCTTATTAAATTTGACGTATAAAAAAGCCACTATTTATAGTGGCTTTTTTAATGGATATTGCTTTTATCATAAGAATGTAGCATTAACAGTGACATGAAAATTTGTACAGCTATTAATGCCAGTTTTCAAAGTGATACGACACAGCTTAATGGCGGAAATGGCGCATGCCCGTGAATACCATCGCGATACCATGCTCATTAGCAGCAGCAATGGTTTCGTCATCACGCATAGAGCCACCGGGCTGAATGATAGCAGAGATGCCTACTTCAGCAGCATTGTCGATGCCATCACGGAACGGAAAGAATGCATCTGATGCCATAACAGCACCTTCTGTGGCTAGTCCAGCATGCTCTGCTTTGATAGCAGCGATACGTGCTGAATTAACACGGCTCATTTGACCTGCGCCAACACCGATAGTACGTTGACCTTTGGCATAGACAATGGCATTAGATTTGACATACTTTGCCACGTTCCAGCTGAACAATAAATCTGCAATCTGTGCTTCAGTTGGTTGTACGTCAGTGACGATTTTTAGGTCATTGGCAGTGATTAAGCCAAGGTCTTGCTCTTGTACCAGTAGGCCACCGTTGACGCGCTTATAGTCAAGTTGGATATCGCGCTGATCGGGTGCTGGTAGCTCGCCGCATACCAAGACACGTACGTTTTTCTTAGTAGCTGTCGCTTCAAGTACACCGTCTTCGATACTAGGCGCAATGATTACTTCTACAAATTGATTGTCGATAATGGCTTTTGCAGCAGCAAGCGTTAACGGACGGTTGAATGCGATGATACCGCCAAAAGATGATTCAGGATCAGTGCTAAAAGCAGTACGATAAGCCGAAACTTGGTCACTATCAACCGCGACACCGCAAGGATTGGCATGCTTGACGATAACGCAAGCAGGGGTGCTAAAGGCTTTAACACACTCAAGGGCAGCGTCGGTATCAGCAATATTGTTATAAGACAGAGCTTTGCCCTGTAATTGCTTAGCAGTAGCAATAGAAGCCTGTTGGCTTTTTAGTGGCTGGTTTTCAGTATAAAAAGCAGCGTTTTGATGTGGGTTTTCACCGTAGCGTAGGTCTTGTGCTTTTTCAAGCTGTACATTGAATGTACGTGGGAAGTTCTCTGGTTCTTGAGTTTCGTTGACACGGCTACCCAAGAAGTTTGCAATCATACCATCGTACTGTGCCGTATGCTCAAAAGCCTTCACTGCTAAGTCATAACGTAACGCAGTCGTCAGTTCAGTGCCGCCATTTAAGGCGGTAAGGACGCGGTCATAATCAGCCGGATCAGTCACGATACCCACATGAGCATGATTTTTGGCAGCTGAACGCACCATGGTAGGGCCGCCAATGTCGATGTTTTCGATGGCATCGTTCATAGTCACATCAGCACGTGCAATCGTCTCAGCAAACGGATATAGATTCACGACAACTAAGTCAATACGTTCGATCGCATGATCACTCATGATTGCATCGTCCGTTCCACGGCGCCCTAAGATACCACCATGAATTTTAGGATGTAGTGTTTTAACACGGCCATCCATCATTTCAGGAAAACCTGTGTAATCCGATACTTCCGTCACCGCGACGTTGTTTTCTGTGAGTAACCGATAAGTACCGCCAGTAGATAGCAAGCCAAAGCCTGCTTTAATAAGGCCTTGAGCAAACTCGACGATATTAGATTTATCGGAGACCGATAGTAGAGCAAGAGGGGTTGTACTCATAAGAAATCTTCCATAAAAAAAGCCTGACGTAAACGTCTGGCAAGGTGATGATAACAACAATTGTGTACCGTATCATGATAGATAAAGCGACGAACATTCAATTGCCATACATAGTGATAGTCAATGATGATGGGTGAGCTCATATAGCCATGCTACATTAAATCGTACGTTTTAAGTTTTTTGCGTAAAGTACCCCGATTTAGACCTAGGATTTGCGCACATTTGGTCTGATTGCCTCTGGTTTTTTCTAGGACGACTGATAAAAGCGGCTCTTCGATTTGCTTTAAGATAAGCTCGTACAAATCAGTAGGCGTCTCATCGCCTAGCATCGCAAAATATTGACGTACCACGCGCTCTACATGTACCCGTAACGGCTGCTGAGCACTGCTTGTATCGCTATCAGCAGCAAAACTAAAGCTGTGCGCAGGAGGGTGATAGTTTTCTTTATTATAATCGGCAGGGTGCTCAGAGCTTTTAGCAAAATGATTGGCATTATGCTGTGCATGAGGTGCCATAAAATAATATCCTTGAGATGAAAAAAGAGTCTGACCGTAAGGGGTTAGAGCCATAGTATATCAAATTAATATCGTTTAGCACTGACAGATTCATCGTTATCTTGGCTGCCACGATATGCATTGAAAATGAATGTACGACGTATTTTCTACAAAAGTTTATCTGTTTATGAAAAACCAACTCAATAAAGCGCGGTCATCGTGATTTCGCGAATCTGTGCATTGGCTACAGGAATAGTAAGTAGTAGCGTCCTATCCATATTAGCGGCTAGATGGCCTTGTTTCCCTAATAAATAATCGTTTGGTGCGGCAATAAATTCTCCAATGAGATCATTAGCACCATACACACTGACTTTTATATTTGGGTATATCTGAGCTTGCGTGCTTCCATTGCCCAAGGTCGCACTTATGTCACTGAACGTACCACCCGCCTTAATCCGACTGCTCTTGTGATGAGGCTTGGTGATGGTCAGCGCTGCCAAATCTGCACTTGGCAAACTACAAGCAGCGACTGCACATATTGCTTGCAAGCGCTGCGCGTATGAAGGGTTTTTGATTAAGGTCTCTAGGTTGAAAATGACGTATTGTGCAGCCAGTAGGAGTGCCAATACTAGGCAGCCTAACATCCATAATAATGAAGCGATCGAACGTGTCGTTGGCGTCGGAGTAAACTGTAACTGCGTTTTTCTTGCACGTTCTTCAGCTGAGATGCCCTCATCTTGAATGGGAACGCCCATATCAAGCAGGAGCTGTGATAGATTTGTATCATCTGGCGGTGTTTCTTCGTATTTATTTTGCTCTTCTAAAAGTTTTTCTAGCCACGAGTTGTCATCAGTACTATCAATATTTGCATGAATATCGTTGGCAGCCGCCGAGCTAAGTACGTCTTGAGTTGATGAATTGGTTTTTTTGGAGTGAGTGTCTTGTGGTTTGTCTATTATTGCTATGGCAGCGTTGGCATTGCTAGCTTGAGTCAACCAAGCATCCATACTGTCTAACGAGTCGTACTCTAGCGCATTCTCTTCTGGTTCATCGACATCCATATCATCATAGATTAAGTCATCATGAATCAAAGTCCCCGATGATCGGGTTTTATGGAGTGATGATCGAGATGTGCTCGATATACCATGAGACTTGTGATGGGTATTGCTAGGACTGGCAAGGGAATCGTTTGAATCGAGTTCAGAACGCCCTTCTTCTTGATGGGTAATGTCTATTTGGCTTGTAGGCTTATGCGGAATATCAAAGTTCACAATGAGATGCTTATTGACCAAAAAACTTTGCTGGCATTGATCACAGCAGATGGTCGCATTCACTTTATTTAATTGCGTTTGTTGCACTTTAAAGCAAGTCTGGCAATGAGGACACTGGGTTTTTATTGGCGTGGTCATAGAGGTGAATCCAAAAAAGTATGGTTATCAATACCGCTTAGCCACTCACCAATAGCTGCCTATAATACTCAATTGTACTTTTGTGATTCTGATGAATCATGGGCAAAGACAGAGTGGCGTCAAATACATAACATTTGACTGCCCTCTATCGTAACAGATGTAATCAAATGTTGCTAGCTAGTAAATGTACCAGATAGACGCTGCCAATGTTGATCTTCTTGTGCGGTAAAAGCATGTTTTGGATCAAGTGCAAAATAAGGCTGATAAGCGGCGGTCACTTGTTCGGTTTGCGATTCTATTAGACCTGCCAATACAATCCGACCTTTCGGTGCAATCAACGTCGCAAAGTAGGGCGCCAAGCCAATGAGCGGTTTTGCTAAAATATTGGCGACGATGACTTCTACAGGCAACACATCCTGCTGTGAGCAGTAATCTGTGAAGTCTTCTGGTAAGAATGCTTGCAAGCGATTGCCAACATGATTACGTACCGCGTTTTGATTGGTGGCGAGTACCGCTTGTGGGTCAATGTCGACTGCATACACTTGACGCGCACCCAACAATAAAGCGGCAATACCTAAGATGCCTGAGCCACAACCATAATCGATCACCACTTTGTCCGTTAGGTCTTGTTCTGTGAGCCAGTCCAGACATAAGCGAGTCGTCGCATGATAGCCTGTACCAAATGCTAAGCCTGGGTCCATGATGATATTAGTTGCATCAGGGTTGGGCGACGTCAGCCAATCAGGTACGATCCATAGATCATTTGCACACTCGATAGGATGATAGTTACTCATCCATTCACGTTCCCAATCTTTATCCTCAACCGCACTTAGCCACATACGAGTCGCATGCACTTGCGCTGCGATTTCATGGCTTAATTGCTCGACAGCCTGACGACTACCAGTATCAGTAGTGGCGTCAAACAATCCTGTTAATATCACCTCGTCCCAAAGCGGTGATTCGCCTGGTAGTGGCTCAAACAAAGGCTGGTCGCCTGCATCGTCTAGGGCAATTGATAGTGCGCCTGCTTCTAACAAAAGCGCTTCAGCCAAGTCGACGTTTGATTTTTCACATTGTAAATGTAGTTGTTGCCATGCCATAAAAATAACCTTAAGCGAAAATAAAAATAAATGTATCTCAACCAATGAATCTAACATTCATTAGCGTGAAAATAGGCAACGACTAGCGCAATGCCTGTTTTGCTTCATTGATCACGCGCGAGTTGCCTTGAGCTTGTCCTGACTGCAAAATGATTTGCCATAGCGCTCGCCGACGATTGGCATTTTGAGAGACGCTAAGACCACGGCGTGCCATTGCTTCTGCTTTGCGAGGCTGGTTCTTCTTCAACGCCACTTGTGCCAAATAGAAGTACACCGCCGACGATTTAGGTGCCAAACGCTGTGCACGCGTAAAGCTGCCTTCCGCATTGGTGAGATTACCTGCTTTTAGTTGGCTGATGCCCACTTGCATCAGATTGCGAAAGGCGGGTAAGTTGCTATTGTTGCCTGCCGCTTGTTGCGTCCGTTGCTGCGAGTTCCTTCTAGCATGTTCTAGTAGCTCATTGTGTGAGGGTATCGATGGCTCAGAGATTATATAGTCATTGCGAGAAGGCGCAATGATAATGGCATCAGGTTGTGTTAATTCTGGAGCAGGAGGAGCGAATACAGGCATCTCCTCCGTGAACGGATTTGATGATTCGGACTGCTCAACAGCATCATAAGGCTCAACGGGATAATTACTATCATCGTCGGCCTCAATAACAGGCGTTTGAGTAGCAGGCGCCGTTGCTTGCGTTGTTGACTGTGATGGTGGCATCGTTTGAACGGGTGGTGTTTTCATCGTCGTCGACGTGCTGGGTGCCGTCTGACAAGCACTTAGGCTCAGCATGCCAATTATCGCACTGCTTGCAAGCACAGTATTGGCCGACATGAGTTTTTTACGCCACTGCGTCATTGTTTGTTTTACAAAAGCAGTTGTCCTTAAAGATGACACCATCATGTTAAAACCTTTTTTTAACTATTAAAAGCAATGTTAGAACCATTCAACGGCACGGTCATACCAAGTATCAGCATTATCTTGGTCATCACCATTATTTTGATCATTGCCGCCTTCTGAGCTACCAGAGTCCACGGCTTCACCATTTGGAATCTCTAAACCTTCGCGGCGACGCTGTTGGTTCATAGCGTTTTGCTGATTTTGAAATTGTGTTTGTTCACGAGCGCGGTCTTGTTGGTACAGGCTAAGCGCACAACTACTGGCCTCTTCTGGCAAATGAGCTGACATCACTGGTAAGTAGCGAGCATCGGCACAGCGTTCATTAGACAGCTTACCTGAGTTGTTCTCTAACCATAGCCATTCGATACCTTCAGGCTCTGGTAGGGCAACGGGAGTGAGTTTTAGCTGTTTCATATAATCCACCCAAACTGGCAATGCACCAGTACCACCGCTCAGGCCAATGGGTTTATTGTCATCACGGCCAACCCAAACAACACTGACATAGTTACCACTATAGCCTGCAAACCACGCATCACGGTAGTCGTTCGTCGTCCCCGTTTTTCCTGCAAGATTTAAGTTGCTACCAAGCGATTGAGCACGTCTGGCTGTCCCGTTTGACACCACTTGCTGTAGCGCGTAGTTTGTCAAATAGTTGGTTTCGGGCGGGATACTACGTTGAGTATTTAGCCCAGTACGTTGCAAGATACGGCCGCGATCATCAATGACAGTACGAATACTATGAATAGGGGTGCGGAAGCCGCCAGTCGCAAAGACTTGGTAAATGCCAAGCATGTCCATCGGGCTAAGGTTGACAGAGCCTAACAATGCTGACGGATATGGTGGTATTTTTTCTTTAATCCCCATGCGTTGTAGTTGCTTAACAAAGGTGTTGACCCCGAATTCCATACCTAAGCGTACCGTCGCTTGGTTATAAGACTTTGACAAGGCGCTGGTAAATGGTACATAGCCATGGTCACGATTGTCGTAGTTTTTAGGGTTCCATTTGCTACCATCACCCAGATTCACAGTAATCGGTGAATCATCGACCGAACTGGCTAGGTTGTAGCGTCCGCTTTCAAGCGCTGTCATATAAATGATAGGTTTCAACAAAGAACCCACTTGGCGCTTGGCATCGACAGCACGGTTAAAGCCAGTAAATTCACTGCCACTACCGACCACAGAGACCAGCTCGCCAGTCTCAGGATTGGCACTCACCAAAGCCCCTTGCAGATTTTTGGTTTTGCTACTTTTACGGCGTAGCTCACCAAGTTTTTTATCAACGGCCTTGTCAGCTGCCAATTGAGCGATAGGATCTAAGGTGCTGATAATGATGAGACCTTCGTTTTTGAGGTCATCGGAATAATAAACGGTATTCAGCTCACGTTTGACGATATCCAAAAAGTCAGGGAACTGGCTTTTGCCTTCAGTCGGCTTATCCATAATATCAAGTGACTGCTTTAACGCTTTATCGTAATCTTCTTGACTCAGTGAGCCAACGGCCAGCATATTACCAAGTACCACATCACGGCGTGCTTTTGAATCGTTTGGATGGCGGCGTGGATTATAAATACTTGGGCCTTTTGCCATACCGACCAGCATGGCTTGTTGATCAAGGCGCAGCTCGTTGAGTGGTTTGTCAAAATAAAACTGTGATGCCAAGCCAAAACCATTGATAGAACGTTTACCGTTTTGACCTAAGTAAATCTCGTTCAAATACGTCTGTAAAATCTCATCCTTGCTATAATGCAGTTCGAGTAATACGGCCATTAGTGCTTCGTTGGCTTTGCGTTTGAGTGTACGGTCTGAATTAAGGTAAAAGTTTTTAATCAACTGCTGAGTGATGGTCGAGCCACCTTGTCTAGAGCCACCAGAAAAGTTATTCAGGACAGCACGAGCGATACCGCGTATCGATACCCCTTTATGCTCATAAAATGCGCGGTCTTCGGTGGCTATTAGCGCATCAATTAACGGCTGCGGCACTTCGTCCAAGGTAACAACCAACCGATCTTCATTGCTGTCTGGATAAATCCCACCGATATTCACTGGCTCTAAGCGAATAATGCCGCTTTTGGCAGGCAGGGTACTCTGGATAGAGTCTACTTTATTGCCAGCGATGGTCATCTTGATGACTTGCTCAGCATCTTTATCATTTGCGCTATAAGTAAAGCCGCGCGTGTGAATAAAGTAAGTATTGCCTGTCCGATGATAGGTACCCGTGCGATCATAAGCTTTGTTGCTTTGATAATTAAGCAACTCTAGCCATGTCTTCATCGTATCTCTATCGACATTGGCGCCTTGATACAGCTCAAGCGGCTGAGAATACACTTTGGCTGGAATGTCCCAGCGCTTGCCCTCAAACTTATGAGTAATGGTGCGATCAAGTTTGATCAAATACAGCGCCAACAGCACCATGCCTGCGATGATGATAATTAATAGCAGACTACTAAAGACCAAGCCGCGCTGCTGCGAGGGTAGCGTGTGCATAGCAGACTTAGATGACGCTGATAACTTGGTATTTGGTAACTTGTAATTAGGTTTTTGCACGGATGTCGCACCATTTTTGGATAAAAAACTGCCTCATAATGACGCAAATTGACAAATTTTTCAATCTATCATCGTCAACGCAGGCATTTATTGATAGTAGACAGTGAGCGATGATACTGCTCGCAGTGATTGCTTATAGTATAATCTCTATGAAAACCCCGATACTTGTCATAAAGCGTCAGTCACTTTCAATCGGGTAGATAAGCACCATATAAGATAACAATTTACGATTGCTGTCATGATGTATTTTGTATGAATCGGCTGTTGTTGCTTATGGTTTTCTATCTACGCTTTGCAAATAGCTTTGCGCTCATAGCGGTAGCGATGGCAATGCTGTTAAAGACGGCTATTTTGAACGATGTGAAGTACAGTCAATAAGAGCAAGTTTGCTTTGAGTGAATGCATTTTTAGCAAGCCTGTTAAAGGAAGTAAGCGCGATTATGTCTAGTATCCCCTCATCAGTATCATCTTCCCCCACGCATTCTTATGAAGATAACTCTATCACCGAAGGGTTGGTGCTCCCACTGGCCGATCATTGCTTTCACTGTGGTGATCCCGTACCTCAGCCACCGTTTCATACTGAGATATTGGGTCAGTCACGTGAGATGTGTTGTATGGGCTGTCAATTGGCAGCTCAAAGCATTGTAGAGGCTGGTCTGGAGCAGTATTATCTTGACCGCTCGGAAATTAACCGCACGGCAAGCTTGCCCACTCAGCTGACGCGCCTAGAGGTTTACGATCATGACGAGATAAAATCGCAGTTCGTTTATGCGCAAGATGGGTTGTCAGTAGCTGAGTTATCAGTTAACAATTTACGATGCGCTGCCTGTACTTGGTTGATTGAGTCGCGTCTTGATGAGCTAGAAGGCATCAGTAAATGTCAGGTGAATTTGACCAACCAGCGTATGCGGGTCATTTGGAATGAAGACAAATTACCCATCAGTCGCATTTTAGCGGTCATCAATGAAATCGGCTACGAAGCCAAGCCTTATCGACAAGATACCCACGAAGCCATGCTGGCGCGTCATAACAACCAAATGCTATTGCGTCTTGGGATTGCTGCACTGGGTTCAATGCAGGCGATGATGTATGCCGTTGCGCTTTATTTTGGTGAATATAGCGACATGTTGATATTTCAGCGTGATTTTTTACGCTGGGTGTCTCTATTTGTGAGTACGCCTGTTTTTTTCTATGCTGGCATTCCTTTTTTTACCTCAGCATGGTCAGCGATTCGCGCGCGCCAAGTCAATATGGATGTGCCCGTCAGTCTTGCGTTGATTATCACTTTCTTCGCCAGTCTTTATGCCACCATCACTGGGCAAGGTGAGACGTATTATGACTCGGTCAGCATGTTTATTTTCTTTTTGTTGGCAGGGCGTTATATCGAGCACAATGCGCGCCTAAAAGCTGCGACCATGGCCAATGATTTGGTCGTGGTTGAGCCAGTATTGGTACAAAAAATCGCTGAAGACAAAGCAGCTGCTAAGCGTATTTTACAGCAACTCAAAGAAAATGAGTCTCAGCAAGATGAGCTTATTGAAAGTGAAACTACTAAAGGTGAGTCGGCTACAGTAGAGCCGATGCCAGACTTTATGAAGCAGATGGATGCGAATATCTATCAGCTCACATCACTTATCGCTCAAGACTGGCAGCAGTCGCGAAACCAACCGAATGAACCATTACAATCTGAAGGCGATACAAAGTCAAAGCAAATGGTGACGGCTCATAGCTTGCAAGTGGGTGACATCATTTTGATCGAAGCGGGTTCTGAGATTATCAGTGATGGCATCTTACTGAGTCCAACAGCAACGGTCTCGCAAAGCCTGCTGACAGGTGAGGGCGATTTAATCATCAAATCCCAAGGCGATTATATTGTCGGCGGTGCACAAAACGATAGCCAGCCGTTTGAGATGCTAGTCACCGCCTTGCCAAAAGACAGCCAGATAGGCTTAATTGATCGATTGATGAACCGCGCCATGAGTGAAAAGCCCAAACTGGCGCAGCAAGCGGACAAGCTGGCACGTTGGTTTGTCGCGCGTATTCTGGTGTTATCCGTCTTGGTCTTTGTCGGCTGGTATATTGTTGATCCAAGCCAAGCCATTTGGGCGACGGTGGCAGTATTGGTGGCCACTTGTCCTTGTGCACTGTCATTGGCGACACCTATTGCCTTGACCGTTTCGACCAATCGTCTGGCCAGCTATGGTTTTTTGACCACTCGTGGACATACGCTACAGACGCTGGCTGAAATCACGCATGTCGCTTTTGATAAGACAGGCACACTGACTTATGGCAAGCCAAATTTATTAAATATCGAGTTGGTAGCGCCAAAAAGCCAGACCGAATCTGATGGTTTATCATCAAGGGCGCAAAAAGACACGCTGTTGGCCATTGCTGCTGCTCTAGAAGTAGGGAGCCGCCATCCGATTGCTCACGCGTTACTGACGGCGGCCTATCAGTTACACCTGCCATCGACGCAAGCGGTACAACATTACCCAGCAGGCGGTGTAGAAGCGATGATTGATGGCATGGTATACCGTATCGGCCATAGGGATTTTGCGTTAGATAAAACAAGGGACAATGCCAATGATATAGAGGCAAATAATGATGTAACCATCGACTTGGTGGCACAGCGAGCCAGCTCAGCAGTCGTGTTATCTCGTCAAAATATTGATGACAATGAATGGCAGGCGCTGGCGTGCTTTTACTTTAACGACAAAATACGGGATAGCGCTAAGTCCATGCTCGATACGCTCAAAGAGCTAGGTATTGAATCTGTGATGTTGACGGGTGACCCAAGCCCGCAAGCGCTGGTCATGGCTGAGAGTTTAGGAATGCAGGCGGCTTATAATGGTCTCTCACCGACTGATAAAGTCAATCATATTCAGCAGCTGCAAGCCAAAGGTGCGGTCGTACTGATGGTGGGTGATGGCATCAATGATGCGCCAGTATTGGCAGCGGCAGATGTGTCCACCTCGATAGCTGGTGCCGCAGACTTGGCACAAGTATCCAGTGACAGTATTATCTTGAATGGACAAATCGAAGCCATCACCGCCGCAAAACGCATCTCTGATAAAACGGAACGTATCATTAAGCAAAATTTCCGCTGGGCGCTTGCTTATAATAGTATTGTCTTGATACCAGCGGCTCTAGGATATGTACCACCATGGCTTGCTGCGATTGGTATGTCGCTCAGTTCTTTGTTTGTCGTGTTGAATGCGCTGCGCCTCAAACGTGCTTAGCTGATTTATAGTCAATCCTCTATAAAAAAGTTACAGCGTTAACCTCGCTTAAAGTATTACATATACATCTGCACTCGGTTGCCTTGACTCTTTTGTAAATTAAATTTAAGCAAGCCTGCAAGATTCAGCTATAAAAAAACCGCCTTCAACTATGTAAATAGTTAAGGCGGTTTTTTTATACAGAGTACTGTTAAATAACTCTTTCAGTTAGTCTTGTAGATAGCTCAGCAGACGCATAAATTCAACGTACATCCAAACTAAGGTTGCAAGAATACCAATGCTGAATAGCCATTCGTAATCTTCTGAGATGCCCATCGCCACACCGCGATCGATATTATCGAAATCTAACAACAGCGTGAAAGAAGCGATAACAATGACAAACAAGCTAAAGCCGATAGCGATAATGCCACCTTCAAATAGGAATGGCAGGGTTGAGCCAAACACTAAAGAAAGTACCCACTGTGCTATATAAACCATCATGATAGCAAAAAGAGCTGAGGTTACAATAGCGCGGAATTTTTCAGTCACTTTAATCAAACCTGAACGATATAGTCCTAGCATGACGGCTGCAGTCACAAATGTTGCACACATCGCAGTCACTGGCACACTTGGATACATTCTCATAAAGAACAATGAGATGCCGCCCAAGAATAAGCCTTCTAACAAGGCATAAGGTACTGCCAACGTTTTGGCTTTTTGTGGTTTAAAGGTGATGACAACAGCGAGAATAGTCGCAGCAATCAGGCTACCCAAGGCTGCCATCGTGATAAAACCCTGCGATAAACCAGCCATCAGCGCATAAAAGAAAAAGCCGACACCAGTAATCGCGGATAAACCAAGTAAAAAGCTGGTCTTTTGAATCACGCCCTTGACCGTCATTGGCGCACCGCCGATCGCAAGTTCTGCGCGACTGACAATAGGATTGGCCATACATAAGTCCTCAATAATAAAAGATAAAAATAGTAATGTTAGCTACTTTAGCAAAACCGCCATCATTGTCAACTATGTTTGCGTGACAACCGTTGCGGCTTGACCTTACGCTGCTTATTGGCTCGCGTATCAAGCAAGCTATTGTATAGCCAGATAGCCAGCCGAAAAACTAAGCAGGCAGGATAAGTCTAAACAAGACGTTTGATGGCTTTTATATGGGGTCAGTTACGACAGTTAACAACGATAATTCATAAACATGCTAGTCTAAGCGCGCATTTATCGCTATCATTACCTTGTACTTCACCGTTATACCGAGTCGTTTTATGGAAAACTCAGCGCAGTCAGCAAGATTGCCACACTTACATGAATCAGAGCTATTCCACGCTATCAAAAACCCTGCCTTTAGGCGTATTGGTCTAATGGGCCGTGCTGGTAAACGTAGTGTTATCCAAAGTCTGATACAGATAGCCCAAACCGTCAATGACATGAAACTGACGTTGATAATGGACGTACAAACCGCCAATTTGCCAACGCTTGATCTCACTGAGATTGAAAAAGTCAAAATCGTTAAACGTGGCTTGATCGGTGAGATTTGCGACTTGGTCATCGTGGTTGGCGGTGATGGTTCGATATTACATGCCGCCGAAGCATTAGCGCGCTACCGCGTACCTGTATTGGGTGTGAACCGTGGTCGTTTAGGGTTTTTGGCGGATGTAAAACCTGATGAAGCTGCGTTTAAGTTACGTCAAGTATTGATGGGAGACTATCAGCTGGACCATCGATTTCTGTTGACGATGGAAATACGAGAAGGTCGCAAAATCATTCATGAAGACATGGCGCTCAACGACATCGTGCTGCACGCGGGTAAATCCGTACATATGATCGATTTTCAGATGAAAATTGATGGTCATGATGTCTATAGACAGCACAGTGATGGCTTGATAGCAGCAACCCCAACAGGTTCAACCGCTTACGCACTGTCTGGTGGTGGCCCTATTATTCATCCGAGTATGGATGCCATTTGTCTCGTGCCTATGCATCCCCATACACTATCTAGCAGGCCGATTGTGGTCAGCGGCAATAGTGAGGTTTGTATTCGTATCCACGAGGACAATCGCACTCAGCCAATGGTTAGTGCGGATGGTAAGCCAAGTGTGCCGCTTGAGCAAGAGCAGCGTCTACATATTCGCAAGCACCCTGATAAGCTTACTTTGTTGCATCCGCCTGGGTTTGACTTTTATGAGGCTTGTCGTACAAAGCTGCACTGGAACGTACATGCCGAAGAATTCAGTCTTGATGTCGATGATGATATTATGGACGATGAATAAGCGTATCTTTTAGACAAAAATATGATACAAAAAATGGTAGTGGAGAGTAGGCAAGATGGATAAACAAACAATACTGGCAAGTCTAACGCCCGAAGTGGTTGATAAATTTCGTATGGCGATTGAGCTAGGTAAATGGCCTGATGGTCGTAAAATTACCGCTGAGCAGCGCGAAACCTGCATGCAAGCAGTGATGGTGTGGGAGCATGAGCACTTACCACCAGCCGAGCGTACTGGTTATATTCATAAACCAGTAAAAGACGATGGCTCTGTCGTTGGTGCTGAATGCGACGTCGAGCACGAGCATCATTATCCCAATATGCCAAACCCTAAAGGCGCGGTACAGCCTGTTAAGTTTCGTGATAAATAAAGGTATCAGTAAGTGGCTGTATAAACAGTTATCATTAAAAAGCCACGCTATATAGCGTGGCTTTTTGGTATTTTACCAATAATTAAATCACCATAAATGATTATAACGCAGTCGTATCGACGCTAGGACGAACCGTTAGCGGGTTCTTTTGCATCAAAAATCCTTGCCAGCCCCAATGTAAAAAATTGCGGATATTGGCATGGTCACTACCGTTAGGTGTTGCTTTAACCTTGGCATAATGTTCGCCAAATAGGCTCAGCGTGTCCAATTGGTTCAAGCCATGGTGCTTCGCAAAACCAAAAATCTTTGCGCTGCCTTCGTTCTCACCGGCTGCATTATGTACCATACCATTAACAAATGGGGCAGGTGCATAGCGATAAAAATCATCAATAAAGCTGATGACATCATTGAATCCAATGGCTTTTTTGTTCAAACCATTAAGTAATGCCGATACATCTGATTGGCGGATACTCATAAATAAATGACCTCAGAGCAGATTAAAAAAACAATATAATATTTATGTGTGCTCAATGATAATAATAGTCGCTGAGCACTAAGTATTATAGCTTAACGATTGAAGTAGTCTTCATCATCAAATGAAGGCGAAAAATTGCCTTGTTCAAGATGCTGCATTTGCGACTGTACAGAACGCTCATGCTGAATACGTTGATAAATTTCTTCGCGGTGTACAGCGATATCTTTAGGCGCATTCACACCAATACGTACTTGATTACCTTTGACGCCTAAAACCGTCACACTCACTTCATCGCCAATCATTAGCGTTTCGCCCACACGGCGTGTCAAAATTAACATGCGTCACACTCCTTATGTCGCATCAACAAATTATTACTCATCAGATTACTTCTCAATTGCAGGACATTACCGCCGCACTAAACATGCAATATATCAATTATTACAATGCTCGATGTCGTGCTTATAACGGTAATGATAGGTAGATTCATTTAGCCCAAATGAAAGCCCCATTATAGGGGGCATAACAGATACTGTCACGGTTTTTCACAAAACTATTAGATAAATGCTCATTTCAACTATTATAAAAAATAAAAATAGGATCTAAAAAGATCCTATTTCGTCTAAGTATTGTTTTTATTTAGATACTATATAAAGTCATTGATAGCTGTTGAGTGGATAACCGTAACCGCTAAAACGATACTTGACTAATTTGAGCATTATAGCCCAGCGATTTTGCTTTCGCCGTCTTCACGATCTAGGCCAAATGCCGTGTGCAATGACTTAACGGCTTTTTCTAAGTGTTGGTCTTGAATCAGAACCGACACTTTGATTTCGCTGGTTGATATCATTTGGATATTGATGTTGTTTTCAGCCAGTGTTTGGAACATAAGGCTAGCAACACCAGCATGTGAGCGCATACCAACACCAACCAATGAAACTTTAACAACTTCACTGTTGCCTAATATTTCTTTGGCGCCAATTTCATCTTTCACTTCTTCGTTAAGCACTTTTAGCGTTTTATCTAAATCAGTGCGGTTAACTGTGAAAGTAAAGTCAGTGGTACCGTTATCCGAAAGGTTTTGTACAATCATATCGATTTCGATATTGGCACGGCCAATTGGACTTAAAATAGCAGAGGCAATACCAGGGTGATCAGGCACGCCGCGTACTAAGATTTTTGCTTCGTCTCTGTTGAACGCGATACCTGAGATGATTGCCTGTTCCATATTGTCTCCTTCGTCTATCGTAATTAGGGTACCAACGTTGTCTTGAAATTCTTGGTCAAAGCTACCGTCTGTGTTTTCATCAAAGCTAGAGAGTACACGCAGCGGCACGCCATATTTACCAGCGAACTCTACTGAGCGAATCTGTAAAATCTTAGAGCCAAGACTTGCCATTTCAAGCATTTCTTCAAAGGTGATTTTTTCAAGCTTTTTGGCTTTTGAGGTGACGCGAGGATCAGTGGTATAGACGCCATCAACATCGGTATAAATTTGACATTCATCAGCACCCAAAGCAGCTGCAATAGCGACACCAGTAGTATCAGAGCCACCGCGCCCTAATGTGGTCGCGTTGCCTTCTTCATCAATACCTTGAAAGCCTGCGACGATGACGATATTGCCAGCATCTAGTTGCTCACGTATGTTTTTATCATCGATACTTTCGATACGGGCTTTGTTATGGGCGTTGTCAGTTTTAATAGCCACTTGGCGACCAGTAAATGAACGGGCACCAATACCAAGCTCTTTAATCGCCATGGCCAGTAGTGAGATAGAGACCTGCTCACCAGTTGAGACCATTTGATCGTATTCACGAGGGTCAGGCTGCGTGCTAATTTGGCGAGCTAGATCAATCAAACGGTTGGTTTCGCCGCTCATGGCAGAGACCACGACAACCACTTGATGACCATTGTCATGCCAGCGCTTGACTCGTTTGGCGACGTTTTTGATGCGGTCGATACTACCCATCGAGGTGCCGCCATATTTCTGTACTATTAACGCCATAAAAATCTACCTATTATTCATTAATGACCTTTTATTATCATTGATGAGAGTCAATGTGATACTCGCCAATGCCTGTATATAGTCAAATCCTTATAAGTTAGATACGGTGTTAGACGCGCTCCGCCTACAATTTGTAGTACTTTCACTCGTCTGTCTTGTCTCTACCTTATTCTGAATCGACTATAAATAAAGCCAAATTATAAGAGTTACGTCCTATGTATTTCATTCATCTAATGGTATCTGCTTCAAACTTAGTGAATGAACAATATGTCCAAACGTTGACCTTTATACCATATATACAGCGTAACTTTAAGTCTCTGTATCACTTAGATGTATGGCGATTGGTTATAGTGGTTATAACCAATCACATAGCCTGTGCGAAATAGGCCAGAGTGGCGTTTCACGTTGTCACGCTTTATATCCCCATCATTGCTATTCATCACTGTCAGTTTAGCTAAGCTGGGTTTCAATCCAAGCAGGTAGAGCATTGATCACCGTGGTGCTATTGCCAGATTTTGGTGCGCCGCCCTGTGCATAGTCAGGCTTACCACCACCTTTACCACCAAGCTCGCCCGCCAAATGACGAATGATATCACCAGCTTTCACTTTAGCAGTGACAGACTTGGCCACGCTTGCTGCTAGCGCCAACTGATCGTCTTTGTCACCAATCAATACAATCACGCTATCTGGCAGTTTCGATTTGATATCGTCCATTAAGGTACGGATTGATTTACCATCGATACCGCTTAAGGTACTGATTAGCACTGGCGTACCAGCGATAGTCTGTACGTCATCGAGTAAGTTGGCTGCTTGAGCACTGGCTATTTTTTGTTGCAAGCGCTCTAGTTGTTTTTCTAGGTCGCGCTGCTTATCTGCCATGGTACGGACACGCTGGGCAACTTCAGGGCGTTTTACTTTAAGCTGACTGGCGAGCTCGCTCAATTGTTGCTCGCTTTGCTGAATGTTTTTGACCGCATTCATGCCAGTAACGGCTTCAATACGGCGGATGCCAGCAGCAATGCCTGACTCGCTCGTAATTTTTAACAGACCAATATCACCAGTACGCTGCACATGTAAACCGCCACACAGCTCGATAGAGAAAGGCTTGCGCTGACCATCTACGATACTGTCTGTACCCATGGTTAGTACTCGCACGTCACTGCCGTACTTTTCACCAAACAGCGCCATTGCACCGTTTTTCATGGCTTCATCAATCGACATGTTCTCGATACGGGCAGGAGTGTTGGCTTGAATCTGTTCATTGACGAGACGTTCGATACGCGTAATTTCAGCGACACTGACAGGCTTGTCATAAGAGAAATCAAAACGTAATACTTCGCTTGATACTAGTGAGCCTTTTTGGGTGACCGCGTCGCCCAATACTTCTCTGAGCGCTGCATGCAATAGGTGAGTGGCTGAGTGGTTTTTTGCACTGGCTGTACGAATGCTTGAGAGCACTTGTGCTTCAGCCGTTTGCTTGGTGCTAATTTCACCCATGGTCACGACACCATAATGGATAATCGCCTGACCAGATTTTTTGGTATCTTGGACCTCAAAGACGCCCGATGCAGTACGGATTTCGCCCAGCTCACCAACTTGACCACCACCTTCAGCATAAAATGGGGTGCGATCCAATACCACAACGCCTTCCATGCCTTCTGTTAAGCTGTCTGCTGGGTTGCCGTCTTGATAAAGCGCGTCAATAGTCACGCCGTCTTCTTCAAGCTGCTCATAGCCGATAAATGCCGTTGGCGTTTCTACTTGAATGACGCTGCTGTAATCGACGTCAAATTTGCCAGCATCACGCGCACGCTCACGTTGCGCTTGCATATGCTCGTCAAATTCCGCTTCATCAATCGCAATACCACGCTCACGAGTAATATCGGCGGTCAAATCAAGTGGGAAACCATAGGTATCATAGAGCTTAAACGCTGCTTCACCAGATAGCGTATCGCCATCTTGTAAGCCTTCAAGTTCGCTGGCAAGCAAGCGTAGACCTTGTGCTAATGTCTTGGCAAACTGTGCTTCTTCTTTTTGAATGGCATTTTCGATGAGGCTTTGTTTTTCTTTTAGATCAGGATAAGCACTGCCCATTTCAGCCACGAGCGGCGCAACCATTTTGTAGAAAAACTCACTATCAGCACCAAGTTTGTTGCCATGGCGTACTGCGCGACGAATGACACGGCGCAATACATAACCGCGACCTTCATTGCTTGGTGTGACACCATCGGCAATCAAAAACGCCACGGCGCGGATGTGATCAGCGATGACTTTTAGTGATGATTGTTGCTCATTGCTGATCTCTAAGATGTCAGCCGCTGCATCCATCAAATGGATAAATAAGTCGATCTCGTAGTTGCCATGAACGCCTTGCATAATGGCACTAATACGCTCAAGCCCCATGCCTGTATCGACACTTGGAGCAGGTAGCGGCAATAGCGTACCGTCTTTTTGACGATTGAACTGCATAAATACGCAGTTCCAAATCTCAATATAGCGATCGCCGTCTTCTTCTGGCGTACCTGGCAGGCCGCCTTCGATATCGGCGCCGTGGTCATAAAAGACTTCAGTACAAGGGCCACAAGGACCAGTGTCACCCATCGTCCAAAAGTTATCGGAAGCGTAAGGCGCACCTTTATTATCGCCAATACGAATGATGCGTTCACTTGGAATGCCTATGTTTTTATTCCAAATTTCAAAGGCTTCGTCATCAGTCTCATAAATAGTGACATAGAGACGATTTTTATCAATCGCTAGCCATTCATCTGAGGTCAAAAACTCCCAGATGTATTCGATACCTGCTTGTTTGAAGTAATCACCAAACGAGAAATTGCCAAGCATTTCAAAGAACGTGTGATGACGTGCGGTATAGCCGACATTATCTAAATCGTTGTGTTTACCGCCAGCACGTACGCACTTTTGAGAGGTTACCGCACGTGTATAGTCACGTGGCTCCATTCCCAAAAATGTCTCTTTGAACTGATTCATACCAGCATTGGTAAATAGCAATGTCGGGTCATTGTGTGGAATCAAGCTAGACGATGAAACTTGGGTGTGCTGCTTGCTTATGAAAAAATCGAGAAAGGCTTGGCGAATATCGGCTGAGCGAAATGGCTGGCTCACAGCGGCTCCTTACTAATTGGTAGTATTGAATAGAATAAGATGAGTAATTTTGCAAGCGATTTTAGCACAAACGCCTAAGCTCTTGGTACAAGAGTTATAACTGCAGGGTTATTCTGCGAAGGCGAATGGTGCTTTAATTTGCAACTAATCAGCGTTAATGGGTTTCACCGCGAATGACAGCATGAGTCGCCAAAAAGTCACTGGTGATATCAATCTCAGCATGCTCAATGTTAACTTTGTGTTTGTGCTGGCTGATTACGGCTGCGAACCCACGCCCAAATAATAGCCACAATCATTATTAGACCAATAATGCCTAGCATGGGATACACGGTGCCAATGAGTTTACTGAAACCAAGCTGGCTTAAGCCAAGTCCAACGATAGCGAAAAATGCGCTAAGCGATTTGAAGCGATTTGTTCCTGGCGTCGCAAAGCGTGTACTAAAGGCAAAAAACATACCCACTGCGGTACTGTATATCATACAAATGAGCGTCACTGACATAATTATCGCTAACACGGGTGAAATGTTTGAGGCCAATCCTAAAGTAGGCATTTCAACGCCTATGAGTTTATCGATGTTAGCAAAAAGACCAATGTTGAGTAAAAATACTAATAAGCCCAAGCCAAGCCCACCCATCGCGCCACCGCTGGCTGCCGTTTTTTCTGAGCGGGTCATACCCCCAATGACTGCCAGCATAGGAAAGCCAACCGCAATGTTAAAGGAGGCATAAAGCACCGCACCAAAAAACCAATTTGAGATTGGCCAGTTTGAGCTGATAGTGGGTATTTCTTGCGCTACCTTATTTAGCGTGTCACTTGAGGCGCTGCTGTTAAAAATTGAGTACGTGGTAATAGCCAATATCAATAGCAGCAGTACAGGCATAATGATACTGATTAGCCTTATAATACCCTTTACTTTTAAACAGAGTGTGGCGATTACCAGTACCGTCATGAAAATACTGCCCACCAGCGGTGGCCAACCGTATTGCTGAGTAAAAATGGAACCACTACCAGCCAGCATGACCACGCCAACACCAAATAAAAAGAACGATAACACCACATCCATAACCAATCCAGCACGCGTACCAAATAAGGTATACAGTACTTTTTTGTGTGAGTTGGCTTGCATATTCGAACTCATGCGCGCAATTTGCATTCCTAAAAAAGCAAAAAGCGCGGCACTAACCAGCGTGCCAATAACACTTGCCATACCATAGCCGGTAAAAAACTGAAGGACTTCCTGACCAGAGGCAAAACCGCCGCCAACGACTACTGACATATAGGCTGCGGCTATTTGCCAAGATTGTTTGTTCACTATTATGTACTCCTATCCCTGAAGTTTAGGTTTGTTAGGCTAACTTGCCTTAATTGTTGTAGCGCGAAATATAGGATTCGATGGTTTATTGCCAGATGATTGAGCGTCAGATAACAAAATCATGGCAGTAAGGCTTTAAAAAAAATCCTAGATACTAACACGGTATTCGATAGAAGTCAGCCATCAAGTACAGCCTATACATTTAGTTAAAAGTCTTGCTATTTTTGTATGTTTAATTTGTGAAGCGTAAACAACCATGTGGATAGTAAGGATTCAGTGATGAGTTGGCCATTTTAGTGAGAACACCAATGGTCTTATGAGCATATTTGAGGATGGTGACTGTAGATACGTCTTTGAGGATGAGGTGTAGGCTATTGAGGATAAATTAAGGCGTGTCATCATTTAGACTGCGGGGCTTAACATGAGAAAAATTGCAGCCAAACAAGGAAGCACTCGCCGTAAATATGAACATATTGACAAGAATTCTGACGATGTTTGACAAAACTTAACCATTTAAAGGCGACTAACTGTATCAATGTGCTCATTGAGGACACGCCCTAAGCATTAATTGGTCAAAATTGCCGCATCGGTTTCATCCAGTTTGTCTTGTGTGGTTGGATTGGACTCAATCACTTGTACGGGTAGATAGCGCAGTTGGAGCTTGATGGGCAAGTATTCAGGGAAGTTTTCTGCCATATCTTGAGTAATGAGCGTTTCAATCTGGCGTACGTCATATGAGCTTGGTAATGTCTCTCCACGAATGACTGCACGTACGACTCGATTTTCTTCTAATGTGTCGAACTGAGTATTGGTCAACACGTTGCCTTGATCGACAAAGTAACTATTGATGACCTCTTTGACACTACTCTCAAATACTTGCTGCTTGGCATTGGTCTGTAGGTTGATAGTCAAGTAAGCACCTAAGCCACCAAGTAGTAATAAAGTCACCGCGTTACGCTGCAAAAAAGTCAGATAGGTATTGGACTTATAATCGTCATCGACCAAACGACGGAAGCCTAAGACCCACAAGACAAGCGCGTTGGTAAACTGGATAGCGAGGATGTTGGTCGCTGCTAATAAAAGCGCGCCAAGCCCGAGTTGCATCTCACCATTGGCGAGCAAAATACCACTAGCAGCCAGTGGTGGTACCAAGGCCGTTGCGACCGCCACGCCGACCACAGCGACTGAGAGGTGCGGGGATACCATCGCATAAGCACCAGCCGTACCACCAGCTAAGGCAATCATTAGATCCATGGAAGTAGGCTGGGTGCGTGATAAAATTTCTGCCGTCAATGGCTGATCTTTATGTAGCCAACCAACGATAAAGCCCACCAGTACCACCAGTGAGACACCAATGATAACGGTAAAAAATGACTTACGCAGTAAAGGCATACGGTGGTCAATAATTGCCAGTGCGATGCCTGTGATAGGGCCTAACATCATGGCTACCAGCATTGCCCCGATGACCACGGCTGCTGAATTGGTCACCAGCCCATAACTGGCAATGATGGCAGACAGTATGTTCATGATGAAGTACATCTTGCTAGGCAGGGCGTTCGCCTCAATCCTAACCCGTACTTCTGGGTAATCTACTTTTTGATTGCTGAATTGTTCGGCGACAAACTGTTTGTAAGACTCAAGTTTGGCTTCTTTTTTTTCTTGAACGTCTTCTTCGTTACCTTCGTTTTCGTCTTCTTGGGCATCGTTATCTTCTATATTGGTATTTTCACTTTGGCTATCATATTCTGAGTCATCATTTTGATGACCATCGCCATTCTTAAATTTGTTTTTTGATTTTGATTGATTGGCTATTTGCTGATTTGATGGCGGTGTCGTGGTATTTTGGCCATCGGTAGGGTGATCGTCTTCTGCTTCTACCGTTACCTCCGCGTCACTATCGTCTTGAGCGTTTTTTTCTGTGGTATTTGCCACATTCGTTTGAAAAAAATCTGACTTCTTCTCTGTTTCTATGGGATTTGATTCTACACGCTTTGACTCTTCAGTGGTGGATTGCGCCTCAGATTTGGGTGACGCCAACGTTGCCACGACCACATCGTCACTGATGGTTTCTCTCGTTATCTCAGCGTCAGAGGACTGCGCATATTCTGCTTCTGTTTCGATGTCTATTTCAGCCGCCTGCTTGTGCTGAGTATTTTCTCGTTGAGCCTCCTCTATCACATCATCATCAACGGCGGAGTCAAACACAGTATCTTGATTGTGAGTGTCATCCGCTGTGACCGATAAATCCTTTTGATTCAATGAGTCAGGAGAAGTGGTTTTTTTAGATGAGGTCATGATAGAAGGCATTCTTAACAGATAAAGAAAGTCACTATTGTAATGATAAATAGATAAAGATATAGGAGTTTTTTGCGACTAAGCGAAGAGAATGTTCGGTAAATAATAACCGTTAAATAGGGCGTATTTATAATATTGAGAGTGTCAGCATAAAAACCTTAATATTAACAAGGTTTTTATGCCAGATCATCGGATATGACTGCCCTGAAGGTTTAAATTAAATACTTACTTTTTTTGTGGGTTTCGTGTATAAAGGTATTATACCCACAATAAAAATGAGGAATAACTTATGAACTGGCCATTATTCTCTGTCATCTACTCAATGGCAGCAACGGTTACTATCGGTATCTTTATGATTGGGGCGTTAGTCACAGGATTTAATGAAATACCTCATATTCAAATGGCGGTTGGACTGGGCTTTTTGGTCGCTATCCCTGCAGGACTGTTTCTTACCAAAAAAATCGGCAGTATTACTGGTAATGAAGAAGGCTATAAGACATAAAATCGAATAGTGCTTTTGAGTTGAGCAACCACGTGCTAGCAAACAAAAAAAAGACCTCAATAGTGAGGTCTTTTTTTCATTATTACAAATAGCGGCTAATCAAAATCATTCATCAGGATTATTTAAGCTCGACAGTCGCGCCATTCTCAACATTGGCATAAACCTCTAGCACATCCCAGTTGGTCAAACGAACACAGCCTGCAGATGCTTGACGGCTGATGCCTTCAGGCTTCGGTGAGCCATGGAGACCGTAAGAAGGTTTAGATAAGCCCATCCATACGACGCCTACTGGGTTATTTGGTCCTGGCGCTATCATATGTACTTTCTTTTGAGCACCTTCACCAACTGTTGACTTATACCAAGGCATTTTTACTTTATTGATGATCTTAAACGTACCTTTTGGTGATGGTGTCGCAGCACTACCGACAGTTGTTGGATAAGTGGCAACCAGCTTATCACCATTGTATGCATACAGGGTTTGGTCTGCTTTGTGAGCTACGATACGGTTGATACGTTGGTTAAGCTCGCCACGGTTGTTCAATACTGTGATGGTTTCACCGACTTTGTATTCTTTGTTCTTGTTCAACTTATCAAGGTAGCGTACGTCCATGTGGAAACGTTCGCCCAACATCTCTTTGATGTCTTGATAATACAAACCTTTCATTTTTGACTTGGCTTCTGAACCAGAAGGGGTAGTTGCAAAGTTGGTATCAAGATCTGCTTTAGTCAGCGTATAGGTGACCAGTACGGGCTTATTAGCAGGAATGTTTTTGACTAAAGCATCCCATGTTTTTTGGTCCATCTTACCGTTAGCAGTCAAACCTTTCATGGTTTGAAAATTGATAAGGGCTTTTTTACTATTCATACCCCAACCGCCATCGATAGGACCAGGAGACGCATGGTTCCAATCCAGTAACGCCTGCATCTTGATCGTCATCGCTGAGTTGACTTTCATGTTCGGTGACCAGACAGAACTATTCACTTGCTTGGCATAGTTTGATAGGTTCAGAGTAGTGTGTCTTTTACCATCTTTGTCTTCGATATTTTTGATGGTTGGGTCGTCACTGAAGTCTTGACGTTTTTCGTTTTCTGGCAACTCAAAAGCGAGTGGGTCAGATGAATCGATAGATGAGAGGTTGCTAGGAGCAGCAACGGCTTGGCCTTCGCTAATATCATCAGTACTGTCAGACTGTTCATCTTTCAGCGTTAGTTCTGCTGCACTCATATTGTCAGCCGCGGGTGCTGGCGCGTTTTGCTTGGTATTGATCAGCTGATCCATGCTATCCACCGATTTGGTGGTATTCGCATTGGGCTTTACAGCGACAGACGCGGCACCATCTGAGCGACTACGGCTCTCTTGCACATTGAGGCTGACTCTTTTAGCGATGTTCGGCATAGAGTCAATCGTGCGTACTGGCAATGTGCGAGTACTATCGGTAGGCGCAGCAAGAGCGCCAACACTGGCACTTACGGCAGCGATAGATATAGCAGTAATAATAGGCTTTATTTTCATCATTTTTAGTCACTTGTAGTTGCTATTAATGCGGCTATTATGCGCATAATTTGATGGCTTCGCAAACTTTTGACACATCTTTTTGCATTTAAAGATTGCCAAACGTCAACTGCTGACGTATTCGCTACAATTGAGTAATAATTTAACGAAGCTGTGTATGGCATCGTGCCTGATTCTTACGCAAACCATTCATTATTCGCACTATTTTTTTGTTTAAGTAAAAGCCACAGTTATTGGCGCTATGTGGTGTTTACGTCTATAATGTATGACTGAATTTTTATTTAATACAACGATTTTTAGCGAAAACGCAATTTAACCCGCCAGCAGTTAATCCACAAGGTGCGATATGTCAGAAGACCAAACAATGAGTGCAGAAGAGTTTCAAAACCAATACTTCGATAATGAGTCTGAGGGCTTAGAGGGTGAGATGGAGTATGATTTAGAGACTGGACTTCTTGGTGAAGACGATGAACTTGCTAACTTGCATACCGAGCTAAATGAAGCACGTGAGCAGCTCGTCAGTATTCGTGATTTTATTCGTTTTTCGGTCACCCAGCTGCGTAACTATGATGTGGTCGTTGCACAAGGCACGACTGATGAATTTGCAGAGGCATCTGCCATTGTATTGCATTCATTATCTTTAGATTGGTCTGCTAATGAGCAGATTCTTGATTGTCGTTTGACCACGTCTGAGAAGCAGTTAGTGCTAGGACTGTTAGAAGAACGTATCGCTGAACGTAAGCCACTCAGTTATTTGATTAACTTGTCGTACTTCTGCGATTTGCCTTTTTATGTCGATGAGCGTGTGCTTATTCCTCGTTCACCGATTGCAGAATTGATTCGTCAGCAGTTCCATCCGTACTTTGAAGTTACCGAATTGGCTAAACCACTGGGTATCAGTCCGAACGAAAAGTCAGCGGTATTTTATGACCACGGCTTAGATGTGAAGCAGTTGTCACAGCCTGAGCGTATTTTAGATTTGTGTACTGGCTCTGGTTGTATCGCGATCGCGCTTGCGACCCGTTTCGTGGATGCGTTGGTCGATGCCGTTGATATTGATAAAGGCGCATTGGAAGTGGCAATGGTCAACGTAGATCATCATGACCTTGGGCATCAAGTAAATGTGATTGAGTCCGATTTGTTTGCCAAGATACCTGCTGAAAATCAGTATGAGCTTATTGTAACCAATCCACCGTACGTTGATGCGGCTATCATGGCAGACTTACCACCTGAATTTTTATATGAGCCTGAGCATGCGCTCGCTGCTGGTCAAGATGGTTTGGATTTGGTACATCGTATCTTATTTGAAGCGCCAGATTATCTTAGCCCAGATGGTTTGCTGATCTGTGAAGTGGGTGACAGCGAATGGGCATTAAAGCAGGCCTATCCTGAAATTCAGTTTGATTGGTTGAAGTTTGCACATGGCGGGCATGGTGTTTTTGCGATTACCTATGATGAGCTGATGACCCATCGTCAGTTGTTTGCTGCTTACGTTCAGCTATTGGATAGCAGTCAATAGTCAAACATTGGGTTGAATAGACGTCGGTTATATAAGCCGAAACTATAAACAATCACTACAACTACTCATCACAAGCAATGGTATGGGTAATGGGTCAAATAGTCATCAGTAGCGTTTACTTGTTTAAGGATAGTTATGGCAGGCAATAGTATTGGGCAGGTTTTTACGGTCACCACTTGCGGTGAGTCGCATGGCGCAGGCCTTATGGCCATCGTCGATGGCGTACCACCAGGTTTAGAATTATCTGCCGACGACCTACAAGTAGATTTAGATCGTCGCAAACCGGGTACGTCTAAGTATTCAACCCAGCGCCGTGAGTCTGATGAAGTTGAGATTATCTCTGGCGTCTTTGAGGGCAAAACCACAGGTACGTCTATTGGTCTACTGATTCGCAATACCAATCAAAAATCGAAAGACTATAGCGATATCAAAGATACTTTTCGCCCGGGTCATGCCGACTATACTTATAGTATGAAATATGGCTTTCGCGATTACCGTGGTGGCGGTCGTTCGTCAGCGCGTGAGACGGCGATGCGCGTGGCTGCTGGCGCTATCGCGAAGAAGTATTTGCAAGAGCGTCTGGGCGTACAAATCCGTGGTCACGTGACCCAAATCGGCAATGAGCATAGTAACGTACTAGACTCGAGCCAAATTGACTGGGACTTTGTAAACAGCAACCCGTTTTTTTGTGCAGACAAAGAAGCGATTGGCCGTTTTGAAACCTTGATCGATAGCTTGCGCCGAGAAGGCACCAGTTGCGGCGCACGTCTTGATATCATTGCCAGTGGTGTGCCAGTAGGTCTTGGTGAGCCAGTGTTTGATCGTTTAGATGCCGATATCGCTCATGCGATGATGAGTATCAATGCGGTCAAAGGCGTTGAGATTGGTGATGGTATGGCGGTGGCTGGACAGTTTGGACATAGCGCCCGTGATGAGCTGACTCCAGATGGTTTTGCGGCCAATCACGCTGGTGGTATCTTGGGCGGTATCGCATCAGGGCAAGACATTCGTGTGAGCATTGCGCTGAAACCAACGTCTAGCATTACCACCGCTGGCAAGAGTATCAATACGCAAGGTGAAGCAGTCGATATGCTGACCAAGGGTCGTCATGATCCTTGCGTGGGTGTACGTGCCACGCCTATCGCAGAAGCGATGCTCGCGATTGTATTGCTCGATCACTATTTGCGTCACCGTGGCCAAAATGCCGATGTGAAGCCGCCACTAGAGTCTATTACTTAACGTTTTTTTAACGTAATCAGCCCTTTATCATTGCTAGTGATTTAATACTAGAAGTGATAAAGGGCTTTTTTATGGATTGTTATAGTGACTGCCAGCACCACATTTGAATGTTCAACAGACCCTAATGTGAATTATATTTAAATACAATCAATGCATTGAGTAAGTAAGGTATTAGGCTGCCAATTGATACTCATCGATAGCCACACACTGTTGATGTCGAAACACCAATAACAACCGCTGACTAGGAATCGCGAGCCAATGACCAAACTCAATACTATCGACGCCTTGGCTTGATAAAGTCTGCGAGCAATGATGGCGGCTCTGACCTATTAAGTTTTCTATAATAGAGTTATTCGTTGATACATGTTGCATGGCGTTTCTTTCCTTAATCTGTCTGACGAATTTGAATAACGCTATCGTAAGACAAAGAAATAGAAAGTCTGTGTAGGAATGATGGAAATTTAATGAACTCTGTGTTTATCTAAACTTTATTCTCTGGCCAAAGGCAGCGTGATACGCACTATGACGCCAGAACGCTGGTTTTTACCAGTGCCAATATTATCAACATTGGCATGGATGTTATGAATAGCAACATGGCCACCATGATGTTCAATCACCTGTTTTACTAACGTTAAGCCCAGGCCAGTGCCTTTTTTTAGAGTGTTATTAGATATGTTAGGCTTTTCTTGGTCTTGTTTGCTCTCTGATGCGGTAGGCGTATCGAATGACGACTTTGATGCCTGAATGGGTGAATGACTGGTTGCATGATAAGTAGCTTGGCTCTGATGTGATAAGCTAAAATAACGATCAAACACTTTTTTAACCGCATAGTCAGGTAGTAATTTACCGTCGTTAAATATATCAATGGTCACGGTTTGCGATGTGCTGTGTAGAGAAATCTCAACAGTACTTTTGGCAAAATGAATGGCATTATCCAGCACATTTTGCAGTACTTGTATTAACCAAAATTGGTCAGAAAACACGCTGATCGATGCCAGTATTTCTGCTGGCAAGTTTGCGGTGGTGGTCACGCGTTTATCGTCGATGTATATATCAATGGGGTTGAGGTTCTGCTGTTGCTGCTTAGCAGAATTGTCTTTGATAAGGCTCTGCAATATGGGCAATAGGGGTGTCAATTGCCGATTGAGCTTAAAGGTAGGTTGTTCCACTTTAGCAAGTAATAATAGTCGGTCAATGAGCTGCTGCATCTTTATGCTTTGTTCACCGATTGTTTCGATAAGCATTTGCCGATCTTCATTATCCAGTTTATGACCATCCAATCCGTCATCTTCTAACAGCTCGCCACTGGCGCGTATCGCGGTTAGAGGGCTTTTTAGCTCATGGGTCAACGTGTGAACATAATCAGTGACATAAGCACGATTTTCCAACCGATGCTTCATGGTTTCGATCGTATCTGTCAGGCTATTTAGCTCATGACCTAAGTAAAAATAGGGTTTTTTTGTGTCCTCTGCCAGCGCACTGGTATATTGAGTCACCAAGGTGATGCTTTGCTTGAGCCACCATGCCACTAGACCTGCCAGTATAAGAGCAGCAATGCTCATAAGTAGCGCTGTGATCAGCATGCGGTTGCGTGTATTGTCCAAATACGGCAATACACTAGCGACAGGCTTGCCGACGCTCACGATACCAATCAGTTTGCCAGAATCGTCTTTGATTGGCTGCGCCACATACATGATCGTACCATCACGCTGATTGTGATCTCGTGTCGTACTTCTCGCACCATATTGACTTTTTAACGTTAAATATACATCGTTCCAGCGGCTATAATCTTGCCCTTCATCATTGTCGGGTTCAGGCAGAGAGTCGTATATGACCACCCCTGTATGGTCCGTTACGTATATCCGAAAACTGCTATAGCTTTTGTTTTTATCTTCTGGTTCTTGAGTTTTAGTCATCGCTGGCAGGCCAATAAATGCCGCATCAAGTCTTGCTTGATACGCTTCATCGTATAGCTGCCCTGAAGAAAATGGCACCTGCAAGCTGGCTGCCAGCAGTTTGCTGGTATCTAATAATGTGTCTTCGATGACTTGCTGCGCTGTTGGTTTGACATAGCCAAACAGTTGAGTAAACGCGAATACACCGCAAATAATCAGTACTAAGGCCAACGCGAGCCAAATCCTAAAAAAAATACTTAAATTGAGCAAGCGTTTCCGTTTAGGGGCTTGCTGTGCGGTGCCAATGGGATGCAGTTTTGCATACCAATTGCTTTGGCTGGCATGAGCACGGTGATCACCATTATTCTTAGCATGGCTGTTGGCGCTATCATTCGCTTTATGATTCATATTTTTATCAGTGTTGCTTGCAGTTATAGAAAGTCAGTACTAAGTAAAATATAGCTAAGCGGGACATAATGCATAACCCAATCCGCGATGCGTATGGATGACATCGATGCTTGAGTCGACAGTCGCCAGCTGCTTACGAATCGCCTTGATATGGCTGTCTATGGTTCTGGCCAAGCGATGATCTGGATAATCGCTCACTGCGCTAAGCAGTTGCTCACGGCTAAAGACTTGGTTGGGTGCTTGCAATAATGTTAATAAAATTTTGCGCTCGGTATTGCTTAGTTCAAGCTTTTGCTCTTGCCACATTAGCGAGTAATTGAGTGGCTGGTAATGCCAAACGCCAGATTGACATTTGAATGTTAAGGCTTGCCCCGACATATTCTGAGCAGGGCCATCATTGTCTATTGCGGCGGTATGAGTCGTAGACTGCTGGGACAATAGCTGTTCACGTCGCCAAATGGCTTTTAGGCGGGCGACCAATTCACGCGGGCTAAAGGGCTTGGCACAGTAATCGTCGCCACCCATCTCTAAGCCCAAAATTCTATCGACCTCATCACTACGTGCCGTCAAAAATATGATAGGAAGGTCTTTTAGGGTCTCAATATCAGGTGTGTGGCGTATTTGTTGACATAAGCTAAGACCATCACCATCTGGCAAGCCAACATCCAAAATAATCGCTGATAAGTCTTGCGCCGCCTCATTGTGTAGCATCGGTAGTACGCTACTGGCATTGTCTAGCCAGGTGATTTTCCAGCCTTCACGCTTGCAAGTCACCTTGAGTGACATTGCGATCGCAGGGTCATCTTCTACCAGTAAAATATGGGTCATAGTCTCTATATCATTTTATAAACTTAGTAAATTATCGTAGCACAAAATGGTAGCGAGCTTTTGCTACTGCTATCTAAACGGTGTGAAAAGTTAATGGAAAAGTAGAGTGCCAAGCAGACAGTCTATGATGTAATCGCATTATGGTTTGAACGGTAATCACGGCAATAGGTCAGTGCTAGTAAAATCTGCGCCTCTAAGCTAAGCTCACTTGGACGACCTGATTTGGTCTTGGAAGCTTCATGCTCTTGCATGGCTTCTAGCATTTGCTCAAAAGTGGCTTTGTGGATGCCGGTATAACGTTTAAAACCTGCATCACTCTGTTCAAGTAGTTTGGCTATATTTGGCATATCTATTGAATATTTAGGGGTCAGTTATATTCTTTGAGTCTTGAAGCTACTTTTGCAAGAGGTCTAATATAGACATAAATTCTAAAAAATACTAAAGATCAGTCCGCTATTGGGCTTAGATCACGCTTGTCAATCCAGCCGAATTTAGTACCATTTTTATAAGCAACTTTCACCCAGTCCTCATTTTGATCAAAAGCTTCAATCAAATCACCTTTAATATAATAGTTCGGTTTCGACCGTGATTCGAATTTTTCATCAAGAATTTCTGCTTGATCTGTTTTGACAGTGTACTTGGTCGGAGGTGGGGGGCAGTTTCTGACAAGCTCATCAGCTTCTGTTGGATACGAAGCAATCAGGGTAATAAAATCATCTATACTAGACTTATTGTGGTCAATACAATAATACTCATCACCAGTTGGTATAGAACCCTCATTTGATGAGTCTGATATATACCATTTACCATTTTCAAATGTATAGTAAAAAGTATATTCAGAGCTCCCTGTAGAATATTGAGTGCTTATAATAAATCCTAGACGGTCTCGACGCGGTAATATGTTGGATAAATACCAACCTGTATCAGTGGTATAGCTCCGCGTACTCAAGCTCAGTGTGTATTTACCACTTTTGTCTCCAGTCAGTACATAGAGCTCATCGCCTTGAAATAAATTACTATCGTCATTGATGCGGCTAATCACTAAGTCGTCTATGTCATCCGCATTGACATCGAAAGTAAATATTTCAAACTGATCTTTTGGTAAGTCTTTTTTGATTTCCTGCAAAGATAGCAACCCATTAAAGGTGAACTTATTAATAGTGCCGTCCATATTCCATTGCTTAGAAATACCAATTTTCTTACCGTTCTTATAGTTACTGTCAGACTGATAAATATCAGGATAAGAGTTGAATTTGGAATAACAGCGACCATTTTCGACACCATGGTTATAAGTGCATTCAAGTGTTAGATCGCCCTGTTCATTCCAGCTTTTAGATGTACCGTGAAGAAACCCGTCTATGTAATAATCTTCATTGTGTTTTTGTCCATTTTCATAGTAATCAATCCAAGTTCCTGCGAGCATGTTGTTTTTATAGTGTGATTCTATTTTTTTATTACCAGACTCAAACCATACGATCCTTGCGCCTTCTCTTGGATAATTATTGTTAGGATGGGCGACGTCCTCGTCCTCGTTATCGTTATATTCAAGCTTGCCATCTGTCAAAATATACGGATCTGTAAGCTTATCTCCCGAGATAAAAAAGTCTTGTACTAAATAGCTATCGTTAGGCAGCTCTTTAATAAGCACTCGATAAAAATTAGCATCAGACTCAGTAGATTTTTCAAGACCAGATAAGTCATGATACTTCATATATAAAACGATATTTGGTTTAGCATTTACATCGTTATCAGCACCACTTACCTCAGCCGTAGCCATCGTTTCTTCATTGCTTGTTTTAGGTTCTGAAGGAGATGATTGTGCATTACAGGCAACGATAGAGATTGGCACTGTTAGTAAAAGAAAAAATTTTAGCGTACTTTTCATTGAATTTCGCCTAACTAAAAATTAATAACTGCTACAACCACTCACAACTGTCGTTATAAGATGAAAATAAATACTCTTTATCTCTACAGTCGGATGATAAATTCGTCTATGGGCATCTCATGACTCCGTTGTATTCTTGGTCGAAAACAATAGATTAGTGAGATGCTCTTCTTTTTTCAATCACTTTTAAAGTTGAGAGTGGGGTTTATAGATTCACTCGTATAAAGGTTACTGATGGTAACCTGGCTAAAAATATTTAATTGACAACTTGAAAATAAAATATGTTTATCGATCTAACTGGGCGCTCAAGGAATAAGACTTACAGCAGCATAGGTAAGCACTATAAAAAAGAATATGAAGCATACCGTTTAAATCAAAACAAACCTCATGGATTACCACTGCGACCACAGCGAACGGTAGTGCAGTTTAACAGTACTTATATGGAGCTAGTTGATCGATGGGAGTCTGAACGTGGTGAAATAACACATATCCAAGGTGCTGCTCTACTACTTGGACTTACAGGGTTTAGTTTATGCGCCTATATTTCATTCAATATTTTCATAAAAGAAGGTTTTAGTTGGGTAGTAATTGCTATGCTTTTACTCGTTATTATATGGGGTGTAGGTGTATGGTTTGTTATTCGACTTCTCAGCCGCGAGCTATTTACCTATACCTATTTTCCTGTTCGCTTTAACCGCAAAAACGGTAAAGTCTATGTTATTGGTGCGAATAAACAAGTGGAAACCTACGACTGGAATAAACTAAAGATCCATATGCAGAATGATATCAACACTCCTTGGGATGTACGCTGTTGTGACGTAGATAATGCCGGTATTATTCAGCGCACCTTTAGTCTACCTTTTATACATACCAGCCCAAACGAGTTTTTAAAACATCATTTTGATTTTGTAAACGCCTATATGAACAGCAAGACCAATAAAGACATCAAGCATGTAGCGGATAGTATCTGTAGTGGTCAACTAATTTAGGACACCTGATAAGAGGTTTTTATTAAAGTAGCGCTTCTCTTTTTCTAACGGTGTTA